>JAJZOZ010000054.1 GCA_021811405.1 bacterium
TCCTTGCCTCTAGAGGGGGAATCGTCGTACACGAGGACCATGCTGAAGTCGTTCTTCTTGTTCCTGCGGCAGAACTCGTCCAGCGAGGAGCGCGCCTCCTCGCTGAAGGTGGTGGTGAGCTTCTCCTCCGACTTGAGCCCGGCGCAAAAGGCCTTCGTGGCCTCCGCGTCCCTGTACTCGTAGGCCTGCTTGAGCACCAGGTTCTTGCCGTCGTATTCGGCCTCCGCCGTCTTCATGCCGTACATGTCGCAGGAGACGGAATTGACGCTGCCGGCCTGGCCTGGCAGCCAGCTCTTGCCGCGGCGCAGCGGCTGCATCCGCATCACCTTGAGGGAACGCGCGCGGGGGGAGATCTCCGGGCATTTGAGGACGGGTTCGGCGGCCGCAGGGACGGCCAGGGCCGCTAGAAGTATGAGGGTCGGGGTTTTCGTCATGGTCACCACCTTCGGCTTAAAAATATATTATACTCTTACTTGACCGGTTATTAGAACCGGACCAGGAGGAGCGATGACCGAGAAGCAGGACGCCAAACCGATGCAGCTGGAAGTGCAGATGGACGACGCCACCGCCCAGGGGACCTATGCCAACCTGGCCGGCGTGACGCACAGCGAGACCGAGTTCATCTTCGATTTCCTGTTCCTGCAGCCCAACCAGCCGAAGGCGAAGCTCCGCTCCCGGATTATCTCCAGCCCCGTGCACACCAAGCGCTTCCTGAACGCGCTGCTCGAGAACATCAAGCGCTACGAGGAACGCTTCGGCGTCATCCCCGAGCGAGCCGTGAACCTTACGCAGGGTCACAGCTGAGCCCGCCGTAAGACGCCGCAAATGAAGAGAACCCCGCCTCGGCGGGGTTCTCTTCTTTCCGCGGGCTGCCGCTACTTCTGCTCGCCCTGGATGATGAACTGCTGCTTCTCCGAGGGGAGGTGGCAGTTCAGCGCGTAGCCCTTCTGCTGTACTCGGGCGTTGGCGTCCGCCAGCATCTGGTCCATCTGCTCGTCCGTGTAATCCGGGTGGGCGTGCCAGAGGACGAGGTCCTTGGCCTGGGCCTTCTCCACGGCGAAGTCCACCACTATGGACAGGCCGGAATGGCCCTGCTTCTTGAAGGTCTCGTAATCCTTGTCGTTGTAGACCGCGTCGTGCACGAGCAGGTCCGAGCCGCGCACGAACCCGCCGAGCTTCTCGTCGTAGTCCTGGAACGCGGTGGCGTCGCCCCAGATCTCGCTGTCGGGGGAATAGGTGATGCGCTTGCCCAGCAGGTCCAGGACGTAGATCATCGTGCTGGTGGGGTGGTTGGCGTACATGGCGGAAAGCCGCACGCCGGGGAACAGCTCGTAGTTGTCCTCCAGGATCTCGTAGATGTCGATCTTGGCCTTGGGGGCCTGCTTGGTCAGCGAGAACGAGCTGTAGAAGGTGGCCTGAGCCACGTCCTTGAGCGTCTTCTCGGGGTCGTTGGAGCCTATCAGGTGGATGGCGAAGTTGGGGTCGTGGATGGGCGCGAAGCGGCCGAGGCCGAGGATGTGGTCCAGGTGGAAGTGGGTGAGGCAGACCCAGATATCCTTGAAGTAGCGCTTCTTCTCCGCAATCTCCTTGCCCAGCTCCACGATGCCGGTGCCGGCGTCGAAGACGAACAGGTGGTCGCGGGTCTCCACGGAGAGGCAGGAGGTCTGCCTGCCGTAGCGCGAGGCCGAGTTGGGCAGCTGCACCGGCAGGCCGCGGGAGCCCCAGACGGTGACGCGGATCTGGCCGGCGTTCAGGTCGCTGGCCTGCGGATGCTCGTCCTCGCGTATCAGCGCGGGCTCCTGCGCGGCCTGCTCGGAGGGGGCCAGGCGCGGGGCGGCCCCGTCCAGGATCTCCTTGACGGTATTGGAAAAGGTGTCGACGTTGTAAGGCTTCTGCACGAAGAAGTCGGCGCCGAGCTGGAAGGCGCGCTGCTTCTCCACCTCGTAGGACTTGCCGGACACGACGATGATCTTGATATGCCTGAGGTTCGGGTCCGACTTGACCGCCTTGCAGATGTCCATGCCGGTGATGCCCGGCATCATGATGTCGGTCACTATCAGGCGCGGCATCTGCGCCTTGATGGTGGGGATCGCCTCCAGGGATTCCTGGACGAGCGTGACGGTGTAGCCCGCGTCGGTGAGGAGGTCGCGGGACAGCTCTCCCACCATCGGGTCGTCGTCAACGATAATAATGTCCGGATTAGGCATTTTTCTCTCCCGGTCGGGGCGATTTACTATAATATAGTATAAATTTTCCATGATTAAAGAAATGTTGCGGCCCTGTTAAATTATGATGCGCATTATAGCCGGCACGCACCGCGGCCGGAAGATCTTCTCGGTGCCCAAGGAAAAGTTCGTAAAGCCGATCTCCGCCCGGATCAGGCAGTCCTTCTTCGACATCGTCCGCCCGTACGTGACCGGGGCCGTTATGCTGGACCTGTACGCCGGCGTCGGCACCGTGGGGCTGGAGGCCCTCTCGCGCGGAGCCTCGAAGGTGGTCTTCGTGGAGAAGGAAGGCATCTGCGTGAAGACGATAGAGAAGAACCTCGCGCACCTGGGCTTCGGCGAGAAGGGGAAGGTCCTGAAGGCGGACGTCCTGAGCGGCCTGAAATGGCTGGAGCACTTCTCCGACTACAAGGGCTACGACCTGGTCTTCATGGGGCCTCCTTACCGCACCTCGGAGAACCTGCCGCTCTCCTACAGCGTGCAGACGCTGCAGCTGCTCGCGGAGGCCGGCATAGCCAACCCTACGGCCGTGATAGCCGTGCAGCACCACAAGAAGGAGGAGGTCTCCGCGCCCGCCGGCCTGGAGCACACCCGCCGCGAGAAGTACGGCGACACCTACGTGGATTTCTTCCGGCTGAAGAGATGAGCGTTTTAGCTGTCCGGTTCATAGTATCACCATGATCTTCGACCCGCTAGAGCTCAACTACAGCAAGATCCGCGCCTACCTGGACTGCCCGTTCCTGTACCGGTTCATCTACGTCGAGCGCAAGTTCGCGCCGCAGAGCCCCCATTCCTCCCTGGGCCTTTCCGTGCACAGGGCTCTGGCGGCCTTTCACGCCAACCCCGGCGACCTCGGGGACCTGATGGCCTACTACGACGACGCCTGGCTGCACCAGGGCTACGGCACGCCGCAGCAGAGCATGGAGTTCTACAACAAGGGCGCCGCCGTGCTGGAGAAGTGGTGGCAGCATTTCCAGGAGCACCCGGCGCAGGTGCTCTACTCGGAGAAGAACTTCATGTTCGTCTTCGAGAAATGGCGCGTCAAAGGCACTATAGACCGGGTGGACAGGATGCCAGGCGGCAAGGTGGAGCTGCTCGACTACAAGATGGGCTTCGAGGACCGCAACGAGTGGGACGTGGCCGGCAGCCTGCAGCTTTCCATCTACGCCCTCGGCCTGTCCCGCGCGCTGAAGCTTTCCGTCGGCTCGGTCGGCTATTTCATCCTGACCTCGCTGCAGAAGGTGTCCGTGCCCTACGACCCGGCCCGCGAGGAGGCCACGCTCGCCCTGGTCCGCGAGACCGGGGAGAAGATGCTGGCGCTGGACATGTCCCGCAAGGGCGAATGCCGCCGCTGCCCGATCCGCAGGCTCTGCCCGGAGTCGCTGGCGAAAGAGGACTGAGTAGCGGACCTTCAGCAGGTGGGCGAAGGGGGCGGGAGATGCGGCACGTTCTTGGCCTCCTTGTAGATCTGCAGGAAGACGATGACGCAGGAGATCAGCAGCGGCCCGAGGAAGAGGCCGATGGGGCCGTAGACCTTCATGCCGCCGAAGATGCCCAGGAACAGCAGGAAGACCGGCAGCTTGGCGCCCCGGCCTATCAGTATCGGGCGCAGGAAATTGTCCAGCATGGCCACCACGAGGGCGCCCCACAGCAGCACGAACAGCCCCGCCTTGAAGCCGTAGAACAGGTACATCCCGGCGGAGAGGGGCAGCCAGACCAGGCTGGTGCCGACGAAAGGCACCACCGCGGCGAACGTGGTCAGCAGGCCGAAGAAGATCGGCGACTTCACGCCCGCCAGCCAGTAGCCCAGCGCCCCGGTGAAGCCCTGTATGATGGCCGTCAGCAGCAGGCCGCGCACCACGGCCATCGTGGTGACGTACAGGTGGTTGGCTATGCGGCTCTTGTATTCCTGGTCCATCGGGATGATGTCGATGAGCCAGTGCAGGAACCGCTCCCCGTCGCGGAAGAACATGAACAGCGTGGCCACCATCACGACGAAATTGATCAGGAAGAAGAAGACGTTCTTCGCGATGCCGGCGGCGGACCGGGTCATCCTCTCCTGCAGGGCCTTCAGGTTGCCGGCTATCATGTTGCCCAGGTCCAGGTCCCAGTAGCTCCGCAGCCCCTCGGGCAGCCTCGCCTCTATCTCCGTCTCGGAGAACGCGGTAAGCAGCTGGTTGGTCTTGGGGTAGAAGTCGCGCGATTCCCTCATCAGCAGCCAGCCGAAGATCAGCAGCGGCAGGGCCAGCGTGAGGACCGCCGTGAAGGTGGAGAGCGCGGCCGCCGCCGTCCGGTTGGAGGCTATGTTGCCCAGCACCCAGGTGAAGAGCGGGAAGAAGATCAGCGCGAAGGTGGCCGAGACCAGTATCGCGCCGATGAACGGCGAAAGGATGTGCAGCAGCTGGTAGAGCAGGAACAGCAGGATGCCGAAGAAGAACAGGTTGAAGACCTGCGCCTTGTCGAACCTGAGCAGCTTCTGCGGCTGCGCCTGCTGGGCGGAGTTCATCTGGCAATTATACTATATGCGGTCCGGGACTATACGTGCAGCAGCAGGATGGCCGCTCCGAGCAGCACGCGGTAGACCAGGAACGGGGCCAGCGTGCGCTTCCGGACCCAGGACATCAGCAGGCCGATGAAGGCCAGGCCCGAGACGAAAGAGGCGGCCAGCCCGATCATGAAAGCGGCGTCGAGCTGGGCCGGGGCTATCTTCCTGGCCTCGAGCAGGGCCGCGCCCATGATCACGGGGGTGCTGAGCAGGAAAGAGATGCGCGCGGCGGAATCGCGGCGGTAGCCCAGGAACAGGGCGGCCATGATGGTCATGCCGGAGCGGGAGGCCCCGGGCATCAGGGCCAGGCACTGGGCCAGGCCGATCAGCAGGGCGTGGCGGGGGGTGAAGGCCTCCTCGGCCAGGGCCTGGGCGGGCTTCCTGTCCGCCAGCCAGATGAAGACGGAGAAGAAGACCAGGTTGAAGGCGATCCACAGCGGGTCGCGGAAGGCCGTCTCCGCGGCCTTGTTGAGCAGGACCCCGGCGATCCCGGCGGGAGCGGTGGCCAGCATCAGCAGCCAGAGCAGTCTGCCGTCCGGGCCGGGCGCGCGCGTGAAGGCGTCCCTGAAGATCTTGAGCCAGTCCTTCGCGAAATAGATCAGCACCGCGAGCAGCGTCCCGAGGTGCAGCATCACGTCGTAGGCGAGGCCCTGGTATTCCCAGCCCAGCAGGTGGGGCGCCAGCGCCAGGTGGGCGGAACTGGAGATGGGGAGGAACTCCCCGGCGCCCTGAAGTATGCCCAGTACGGCGGCGTGCGTTTCAGTCATTCGTGATCTCCGTTCCGGGGTAATAATGCTTCAGTATCTCCCGGTATGTGAACCCCTTGCGTCCCATCCCCTCGGCGCCCCACTGGCACATCCCCACGCCGTGGCCGCTGCCGCGGCCGTCGAGAAAAACGTAGTCCTTGCCCTGCTGCACGCTGAACCAGGAACTGCGCACGGCCCGCCAGCCGGCCCTGCGGCCTATGCCGTGATAGAAATCGGTGGCGCTTACGCTGACCCCGCGGCGCTGGGTGCGGATCTCCAGCGTCTGCGCCCTGCCCGAGGTGTCCCAGGCGGTGATGCGCAGGCCCGTGGCGTTCTCGTCCCCGACTATCCAGCCGGCCTGCCGGGCCAGGCGGGTGAGGCCCGTAAAATAGATCTTGGTCTTCCAGAGGAAGCCCGGCGCGATGGAACAATAGGGCCTGGAAGCGGGCCCGTCCTTCACCGAGACCAGGTAAGGCTTGCTCTCGAAAGGCCAGACGCTGGACATGTCCGCGGTCTTGCCGCCGCAGATGGCGTGGTAATAGGTCTCCGCCGGCGCGCCTTCGTACGTGAGGATCTGGCCGCTGGTGGCCTCGGCGGCGGCCCGGGCCTTCGCCCGGACGGAGGCGGAGCCGGTGTAGAGCTGGCAATGGGTGGAATCGCAGAGCGAGTAGCCTTCGCCGGAGTGGTTGGTGACGTGCTTGAGGGTGTAGGTCCTGGCAGCAACCGCCTGGGCCTTGTAGGCTTCCGGGTCGGAGAGGTCGGAAACTTCGCCGCTGACCACGGAGGCGATATACTCTTCAAGAGGGGCCTCGTTAATGACGACCAGGCGCCCGTTCTTAGCAGAGAAAGAAAGTTCGCCGCGGTAAAGGCGGCGGGGGAGGCCCGGTCCGGAGAGCCAGATGCCGCCCGAGGCGGAGATCTTTTTCTGCGCTAAGGTCCTGGTCTTGGACCTGAAGGACGCCAGGGGGCCGTGAACGGCTACGGAGGCCTTCCCGGCCAGGCGGGCCCCCGCGGCCTGGGAGTACTGGCTTTCGGGCTCTATGTCCACGGCCTTCAGCTTGTAGAGCGAATAGACGCGTACCTGAGCCGAGCGCGGTGCGGCTTGCGCGGCGCTGGTCAGCAGGATCAGGCACAGGAGGGCTCTCAACGGTTATTTCCTTTGCGGCGGCGAATAGAACTCCAGCAGGGCGGGCCCGGCCGGGGACTTGCCCCGGGCCACCCGCACGAAGCCGGCAGGGGAGAGGTCGAAATTGTCGCGGCCAGAGAAGTACCCGGCGATGGCCCCCATCAGCGGCTGGTGTCCGACCACGAGCACGCTCCCGCCGTCCTTTTCCAGGTCCTCGATGAGCTCCACTATGGCCGAGGCGGGGCCGTCGCTCAGGGCCGGGGAGGTACGGCGCGCGGCCGCGGTGAAGACCCGCGCCGCTATCTCCGCGGTGCGGGAGGCGCGCAGGAACGGGCTGGAGATTATGAGCGCCGGGGAGAAGCCCGCCTCGCTCAGATGGCGCGCCGTTTCCAGGGCCTCCTGCTCGCCCAACTCGGAGAGGGGGCGCTCGGAATCGGTGGGGACCCCCGCCTCCCTGGCGGAGAGGGCGTGCCCGTGGCGCATGAAGACTACTTCTTTCATGACATATATTCTACAATTTTGCCGGCCAGGTCCGGGCGGCGCTTCAAATGGGCCCCGGAAGTTTAATAATATAGACAGGCGGCCGCGGCCGCGAAGCTTAACGCGGGGCTTCAGCCCGCCAAACGAGGATGACAATGTCCGTATTCAGGGTAAAATCGGTCGACGAGATAATGGCCGAGTCCGGAGAGAAGGGCCACAAGCTCTCCAGGGTGCTCGGGGCCTTCGACGTCACTATGGTGGGCATAGGCGCCATAATCGGCGCAGGCATCTTCGCGATGGTGGGGGAGGCCGCCGTGGGCGCCTCCAGCGGCTATCCCGCGGGGCCCGCGCTGATCATCTCCTTCCTGCTGACGGCCGTAGCCTGCGGCTTCACCGCCCTCTGCTACGCCGAACTGGCCGCGATGGTGCCCATCTCCGGCAGCGCCTACACCTACGCCTACGCCACGATGGGCGAGCTGATAGCCTGGATAATCGGCTGGGACCTGATAATAGAGTACGCCATAGGCAACGTGGCCGTGGCGATAAGCTGGTCCGGCTATTTCAACGACCTGCTGAACAGCGCTTTCGGCATCAACATCCCGCTCTGGCTGCGGCTGGACTACCGCACCTTCGTGCAGAAGGGCTTCGACCTGGCCACCGCGCCGCACCTGGGGAGCATCCCGCTGATCTTCAACCTGCCGGCCGTGCTGATAGTGCTGGCCCTTACCGGGCTGCTGATAGTCGGCATCAAGAAGAGCACCCGCTTCAACGACATCCTCGTGATGATAAAGCTGGCGGTGCTCGCGCTGTTCGTGGGCGTGGGCTTCTACTACTTCAAGGCCGAGAACTGGGTGCCTTTCGCGCCGGGCGGCTGGAAGGGCATACAGGTGGGCGCGGCCACGATCTTCTTCGCCTACATCGGCTTCGACGCGGTCTCCACGGTGGCCGAGGAGACGCGCGATCCCAGGCGGGACATGCCTATAGGCATCATAGGCTCCCTGATCGTCTGCACGCTGATCTACATCCTGGTCACCGTGGCGCTGACCGGCATGATGCCTTTCATGGAGCTCAAGAACAAGATAGCCGAACCGCTGATCGCCGGGCTGGACTACAACCACGCCGCCCGCTGGATCATAGTGCTGGTGTCGCTCGGTTCGGTCATAGCGCATACCGCGGTGCTCCTGGTCTTCCAGATGGGGCAGCCCCGCATCTTCTTCTCGATGAGCCGCGACGGCCTGCTGCCGCAGTATTTCGCGCGGGTGCACGAGAAGTTCAAGACCCCGCACGTGACCACCATCTGGACCGGCGTCTTCGTGGCCGTGCTGTCGGCGCTGTGCAACATCGACGAGATGGCCAACCTCTGCAACATCGGCACGCTGTTCGCTTTCGTGCTGGTCTGTATGGGGGTCATAGTGCTGCGCGTCAAGGACCCGGACCGGCACAGGCCGTTCAGGGCGCCCGGCGGCTACGCCACCCCGGTGCTGGGGATACTCTTCTGCCTTTTCCTGATGCACGGCCTGGACAAGGTCACCTGGATACGCTTCTTCGCGTGGCTGGCGATAGGGCTGGTGATCTACTACATGTACGGCTACAAACACTCTCGCGTGCGCACCGGAGACCTGCTGCTCAGGCAGGCGGGCGGCGCCAAGTAACTGGAGGAGAACATGCTGGACAAGATGAAGCAGCTTTGGGAGATGAAGAAGAAGATGGACGAGCTGAAGAAGGAGCTCGATTCCCTCGTGCTGGCGAGCGAGGACAACCTCGTGAAGGTAAGCATCACCGGCTCGCAGGAGATAAAGTCGGTGGAGTTCAAGTGCGACCCCGCGGCCACCGACAAGGCCAGGCTCCAGAAGTCGCTGGCCGAGACCGTCAACAGGGCCATAAAGGAGTCGCAGAAGTCGGCGGCGCAGAAGATGAGCTCCCTCGGCGGGATACCCGGCCTGGGGATGTAGCCGCCAAAGGGCTGAAAAAAAGAACCCCGGCTCGCGGCCGGGGTTCTTTTTTGCCGGCTTATGCCGGGCTATTTCAGCTCGTAGGAGGTCAGGGCTATGGTCTCCTGCTTCTCCTCGGAGTTTATCTGCTCGTAGACCAGGCCCACGCCGGGGGCGTAGTAGCGCGAGGCGGCGCCGGCGTCCCCGTCGCTGAGGCGGGTGAGCACCTTCAGACAGCCGTTATAGGTGCCGGCGGGCACGGTGATCTTCGCGTTCAGGGCGGCGACGCGGCTGCGGTCCGGGCCCTCGTTCCAGACGGAGTTGTACTGGAGCGGGAAAGGGATCTCGAGCCTGGGGCCGTAGAGAGGGGAGTCGGAGGAGCGGACGCCGGAGGCGTCGGCGGCCATCACGTAGTTGACCACGCGCGGCTTGGTGCGGTTGAAGATGACCATGTTCACCTGGGCGGTGCGGTCCGCCTCGGAGTAGGACATGTACTCCACGCGGATCACCTTGGAGCCGGTGAACTCGCTGGAGGTGTACTCGTACTCGAACACCGCGCGCTTGTTCAGCGGCAGGTAGTCGGCGGCCGGCGTGTCGGAGTAGCGGGGGTCGGCGATGCTGACCGGGGGCGGCACGGTGAACGGCTGCTGCGCGTCCGCGGCCGCGCGGGCGGCGGCGGAGAGTCCGCCGTCGGTTACGGACAGGACCTTGTCGAGGACGCCGGCCGCGCGGGCGGCGGCGGAGAAAGAAATAACGAGCGACAGGAACAGCAACGACTTTTTCATAGCAGAAAGCCTCCGAAATATAAGCTAGTTATATTTCCGATACTTTGTGCTAAGTTTCTGTGGGTGGGTGAAACTTAACGCGTCTTCCGTATTGTTTCCTGGAAGAACATCACCGCGCGGGTAGTCTTTGGACTTTGCGGATACCTTCGCGGCTTGTAAGGTACGGAACTACCTGAGAATTATACCAAAACGCGCCGCGCAATGCAACGGGGCGCTGGCCGCCGCGGCGGCCGCGGGGTGGATCGGGGGCGGGGGACCCCGGCCGCGCCCCGTGGCCGGGCCGGCCATAAGACGCCGTCCCGGCCGGTCATTATATTCGCGAATATATAGTGTAACATTAGTTACACACGGGTTCCGTGTAGCCTTAAAATGTTATACTGCCAGCTGATGCCGGTATACTTCATAACCTACACCGTACTTTTCTGGATCCCGGCGGCCGTTCTCATGCTGGCCCTCTTCCGCGGCGAGCCCCCGGCTCTGAAGAAGGCTTTCTGGGCCTCGGCCGTCCTGATAGCCGTAACCACCACTATAATGGAATACGTCTACCTGGGCTTGGACGTCTGGAGCTTCTCGCAGAAGACGGACAAGCTCATAGGCATCTGGTTCGGCCCCGCGCCTATAGAGGAGTTCGTGTTCTGGTACGGCGCGCCGCCGTTCTGCATGTCGGTCTACCTGGCCTGGTGCCGCCTTTTCGGGGGGAAGAATGCCTGAGAACGACGAGAATCCCTACGTGGACGAGAAAGAGAAGGAAAAACGGGCGTCGCAGAAACGCTGGCCGGCCACCGTCATCCTGGCCGCGCCGTTCATCTTCATACTCATCCCCATGCTGAAGGCGGCCAGGGAGCGGGTGAACTGGGCGGCGGCGATAGCCATGATCTGCACCTTCGAGGTGCTGATGCTGCTGGCCGAATATTTCTCCGTTTCCAGGGGGCATTGGGTCTGGAACCCCAACCGCACCCTCGGCCCCACCATCTTCGGCATACCTATAGAGGAGCCGCTGCTGTATTACTGGTTCCCGCCGCTGTTCATGGTGATCCTGCTCCACACGCTGCAGAAGTACGTCTTCGAGAAAAAACAATAGCCCTTTTCCGGGGGAACAATGGCTTCGTCAGACATCATAGGGAAAAAGTACCTCCGCGCCCAGGCCTTCGTCACGGGGGCCGCGTTCCTCGCGTCCGCCGCGATACTCCGGTACTCGCCGGGCATCCCTTTCGACCCGGGGCTGCCGGGGCTGCTGGCCGCCGCCTCGGCCGGTTATTTCCTGTTCGCGGCGGCCTGGCGCCCGATCAGCAGGGACCTGCATGCGGCGATCCTGTCCCTCAGCCTTTACGGCACGGCGGTGATGGGCTTCGTGCTGCACATGACGGGCGGGATAGCCTCCCCGCTGGTCTGCTTCTACTTCGCGCTGCTGGTGTCCGAGGTGGGCTACGGCGTCACCTCCCGGCTCTCGCTCTTCGCGGCGATGGCCAGCTACGCCTGCGTGGTGGCCGGGGAATGGGCCGGCGTTCTGCGGGTGGCGGACCCCCGCGCCCTGGCGCTCTATTCCAGCCCAGCCGCGGCGCTGTTCATCTCCGGCTCGGTCCTCTCCTTCATGGCGCTGACCGGCTCCGTGGGCAAGCTGATATTGGGAGCGCTGCGCGCGGATTTCTCCGACGAGCAGCTCCAGAGGCGCGCTCTGCAGGAGAAGTTCGCGGAGCTGAGCTCCGCGGCGCAGATAGGGACGCTCACGCACCGGATCGTCCACGACCTGCGCGCCCCGCTCGGGGCGATAATGGGCTACGGCGAACTGCTGCTGCGCTCCGCGTCCAGGACGGAGAGCGAGAGGGAGATACTCGGCGACCTGCTGGGCGCCGTGGACAAAATGGACGTTACGCTGAGGGACATAGCCCGCTTCGGCCGGGCCCCGGCTGCGCCTATGGAGCGGCTGCGCCTGGCCGGGCTGCTGCGCAACCTCGTAACGATGGCCAAGCTGCTCCCGGACTGCGGCAAGAATACCATCGAGGAAAGTTATTCAGGCTGCGAAGAGCTGGAGGTGCTGGCCTCCGGGCAGGAGCTGCGGCAGGCGTATTTCAACGTGCTCAAGAACGCGGTGGAAGCGCTGGACGGGCAGCCGCGGGACCGGAAGGTCCGCGTCGTCCTGCGCGCGGCCGGCGGCTCCGCGGAAGTGAATATAGAGCACGACGGGCCGCCGATCCCGGCCGAGGTGCTCGCCTCTCTCTTCAAGAAGCCGGTGACCGGCAGGTCCGGCGGCACCGGCGTGGGCATGCTCATAGCGCAGGACCTCCTGGCCCGTAACGGAGGGAAGATCTGCGCCGAGAACCTGGCCCAGGGCGTGAGGATCTCCACGCGGCTGCCATTGGCGGCGGCCAAGGCGCCGCTTCCGGCCGCGGTCTGAGATAAGCGTATATCCGTTCCTGAGCGCCGGCCCGGTGTAATACTTTCCCGGGCCGGTCGTATTTATTAGTATAGAGGGACCGGTATGGAATTCACCGAGCTCTACGACCGCTACTTCGCCAAAGTGTACAACTACGTGCGCTACCACGTGCGGCTCGCGGCCGAGGCGGACGACATCACCGGCAGGATCTTTGAGGCGGCGCTGGGCGGGTACGATAAGTTCGACCCTTCGCGGGGACCGGAACAGGCCTGGCTCTTCGGGATAGCGCGCAACGCGGTGGCGGACTGGGGCCGCGGGCGCTCGAGGAGGGGGGAGGTGGCGCTGGACGCCGCCGCCGAGCGCGAGGGGACGGACCCCCGGCCCGAAGCGGCCTTCGAGCTCCGGGAGCGGGAGGCCAGGCTGCTGGAGGCCGTGGCCGGGTTGGACGAGCGGGCCAGGGATATAATCGCGCTCAAGTTCTCCTCCGGCATGAACAACAGGGAGATAGCGAAGCTCACCGGGCTCGGAGAAAGCAATATAGGGATAATAATTTACAGGGCCGTAAAGAAGATGCAGGCTTCGTTAGAGGGCAAGTTATGAGCGAGCGGGAACTGGCAGAGAAATTCAACAGGGAACTGGATTCCCTGCTGGCGGGGGAAGCCCCGGGGATTCCCTGCGATCCCGGCGCTATGAAGATAGCCGCCGCGTTAGCGGCGGCGGATCTCAGCCGGGGATCGTCCGCGCGGGAGCGGCTGCGCGCCCGCCTGGAAACGGCGGAACAGGGGCATCTTTCCGGGCTGGCCGCTCTGTTCGCCAACAGCTACTTCCGGGCGGCCCTGGCCGCGGCCTGCCTGATGGCGGCCCTGATGCCGGTTATCCGCCGGCCCCGCACGTCGGCGCCTGCGCCGGCCGCGGTCGCCGCCCGGCCGGCCCCCTACGCCGGGACGGGTGCCCCGGCGGCGCCTCCGTCCTTCGGGGACCTGCCGCCGGTGCCGCGCGCCGCGGTGGGGCTCAGGCCCCGGGCGAAGCCGGATACCGGGCTTTTCGCCGCCGTGCCGATGGGAAGGCTGGAGGGGGAGAGGATCTCCCAGTTCCCGATAAGGACCGCCGGCAGGGCGGAGCTCATCGCCCCCGCGGCGGTCAGGGAGATCGGGGACGGGAACGGCGCGGGAGTGGCGTGGGAGACCGAGGGCGCCGTATTCGAGCTGCGCAGGCAGGCCATAACCCTCGGCGATATATTCGAGGTGCGTTCTATCTAGACGTAGATCAGCGGCCCCCGGAGGGGCCGCTCGAGCGGCGAACTTAAGGAGGCCTTATGAAAACACTTGTACTGACCTGCATGGCTGCGCTGGCGCTGGCGGCGTTGCCGCCGGGCCTCGCGGCGGACGAAGCCGCGGCTCCCGGGACGCCCGCGGCGGCCGCGGATGCCGGGAAGGCGGAAAAGCCCGTGAAGGCGGAGAAGGCGCCGGCCGGGCTCGTCGCCGGCTACAGGGGCACTTCGATAGCCCTGCCCGGCGACCAGCTGCTCTACCTGAGGAAGGGGGACAGGGTGGACGTGCTGGTCACCTTCGACGCCGCGATGAAGGACTCCTCCAAGGAGACCATGACCGCCACGATACTGCAGAACGTAGTGGTCATCAACGTGGCCAGGCCCGGGAAACTGACCGGCACCGGCGCCGTCGAGCTGCTGCTCAACCCCAACGAGGCGCAGTACCTGGCGCTCAGCGTGTCGCAGGCCAAGCGCATAACCATCGCCGTGCGCGCGGCGGGCGATACCGAGCTGCACCCGATGGAGATGGCCAGCTTCCGCCGGCTCATAAAGTAAGCGGGAGAGGAGGAGATCATGAGACCCGTTATCATAGCCCTGCTGCTCAGCACGCTGTTCCCCGCCGCGGCGGTACGCGCGGCCTTGCCTTCCGCGGACGAAGTCAGGTGCGCCGCCGAGGACATGCAGCTGTTCTATTACTACCTGGACCCGTCGGCGGACGCCAAGGTCAGGGAGCGCGCCACCTCCTGCCACCCGGGAAAGAAGACCATAGCCATGCCCGGCTGGCTGGAGCAGGCGAGGCCCGCTATGCTGGAGCGCAAAGTGTGGAAGGACCCGGAGGAAGGGGAGCTCAGCGAAGCCGCCCTGTGGCAGGCGCCGGTCTCCATCCTCTACGAGTTCGCCTCCAAGGCGCAGCGCGACGCCGACCCGTTCGCGCTGGAGGCCGAATACGCCGACATGCGCGTCAGGTTCATGATGAGCCTGGACCGCCTATACAGGGCCGGGCTCAGGGACTCCCTGGGCGGGCGGGGCGGGGCCGTGCTCGCGGACATGGACGGCGTCATGAAGGACTTCGACGGGATAATGGAGGACGTCTCGGATTCGGACCGGAAAGGCTTCGACGCCAGGTCCGCGGACCTGCTGCGCCGCAGCCGGGAGCTGTTCGCGCGCCTCTTCGAGGCTCCCCGCCGGGTGGCGGACCTCCCGAAACGGTATAAGCCGGCGCCGTACATCCTGCCCGGCTACCGCGGCGTCACGCTGCCGGTCTCCGGGTCGCAGGCCCTGTTCCTGAAACCCGGCGACCGGGCCGACATGCTTGTCACCTTCGAGGCCATCATGGCCGGCGACGTGAAGGAGAAGGTCACCGCCACCATACTGCAGAACGTGCTGATCACCAGGGTGGAGAAGCCCGAAGTCCCCGACGGTGCCGGCGCCGTGCAGATGCTGGTTAACCCCGTGGAGGCCCAGTACGCTTCCCTGAGCCTGGCGCAGGCCTCCAACATCGTGATCTCCCGCCGCGCGGACGGGGACACCGCGATGAGCCCGATGGAGATAGCCAGCTTCCGCAAGCTGTTCAAATAAGGAACGGGGGGAATGTTATGCGCCGCGCCGCACTCAAGGTCCTGTCAGCCGCCGCCGCGCTGTTCTGGGCGGCGGCCGGTGCCGGCGCGGCAGACGTAATGCCGGACTTCGGCCTGGACCGGGTCCGGATCAAGGACCTGCCGCGCTACCGGTGCGACGACGGCCCGCAAATACCCGAACCGGTGGATACCGGGTATTTCGACGAGCTCGGCCCGGGGCCGGTGCGCGTGGACAGCCTGGTACAGGTCTCGGTGGAGGGAGCGGCTTCCCGCGCCGAGATCTCGTTCCCTTCCCTGGGTGCCTCGGCCGAAGCTATAGGCTACAGCTCCAGGCTGTTCGTAAAGCTCCTTCCCGGTCCTGAGGGCCCGGTCCTTTCCTGGGCGGCGGTACTCTGCTCCGGCGACAGTTACGCAGGCTATAAGGGTTCCAGCCTGCTGCTCTCCGCCGCGGAGGAGAGCCTGGTCATCCGGGACGACGCTTTGGCCATGGGCTGGCAGCGCGAGCGCCTGCGCAGCACGCACCCCTGGCTGGCAGGCGTGGGTAAGCTGGACGCCCTCTGCTCGGGCCGCTCCTCCGCGTTGCGGCGCTATAACCCCGAGTCGCTGCCCGCCGAAAGCCGGGGGCGCCGCTTCCGCTACGACGCGGGCCGTCGCCGCCTCGTGGTCACCTGGGGCAAATAACACCGCCGAAGTCCCTGAATCTCCGGCTTTCATTGTAAAACACGGTATTTTTTGCGATAATCTATCTGTCCGGGTGGTTAGCCGGGCAGACCGGGGCGCTGTTGAGGGAAAGGCCGCGGGCTTATTCACAAAAAGGAAGTCGATCTACTTGGACCGGAGAGGTTTTTCCGGGGCGGCAGCCGCCGTGCCAGCCGGCCGCGCGTACTTATATATATGCCGGCCGGGGCGCTTTTTTAAGGGGAAATGAACAACTACTCGGGGGTCAGGAACCATAAACTGCTGAAGCGCCACTCGCTGGTCTCCGCGGTGATCGCGCTGTTCGCGGGCATTTTCATCTTCGCGGCGGATTTCCCTTTCCCAAAGCAGCTGGGGACCATGACCCTGGCGGCTTCCGCGGCGTATTTCGCCTACTATTTCAGCTTCGACCTGCTCTGCCGCAAAGAATGCATCAGGGTTTCCGGCATAGTGCTCAGCCAGATGGGGGTGGTAGTGGTCACGCTGGCGGTCATGTACACCGGCGGGATCTTGTCGCCGTTCGTCTTCCTTTATTTCTCGCTGCTGGTGGCCGAGGCGCTTTACGGCCTTCAGAACCCTTATACCATGCCGGCCTGCATCGCCGGCTACCTGCTGGTGACCGCGGGGCATTATTACGGCTTCCTGCCGAATTACATGTCCTGGTCGCGCAACCTGAACGGCTATCCGTCCACTGTGGCCAGCCTTTCGCTCATCACGGCCGCCTACCTGGCGCTGACCGGGACCATGACGTCAAGGATACTCTCGCTGATGCGCAACACCCTCGCCGCCGAGGCCGCGGAGAAGGAAGGCCTGGTGCGCAAGTTCTCGGAGCTCAACGCCACCACCCAGCTGGGCGTGCTGGCCCACCGCATAGCGCACGACCTCAGGGGCCCGGTGGCTTCGCTCTCCGGTTACCTGGAGGTGCAGGCGCTGGAGGAGACGGACAAGGGTAAGCTGGACACCTTGCGCGCGATGCAGGAGACGGTGGAAGAGGTGGTGCGCTCGCTGCACAATATCACGCGCTTCGGCAAGCCGGCGGGCCCTACCAACGAGACCATCCGCCTCGGCGACTTCGTAAAGGACATTTCGGCCATAATAGCCTTCTCGCCCAAGGCCAGGGGCGTGCATTTCGCGACCAGGGTGCCGGCGGGCGTGAACCCGCCGGTGAACGCCTCCAAGTCCGACCTGATGCAGGCCATCTTCAACATAGTCAAGAACGCGGTGGAGGCCGTGCACGACAACGCGGACAGCCGGGAAGTGGAGATCTCCGTCTCAGAGGAGAACGGCTCGGCTTTCATCACCGTCTCCGACAACGGGCCGGGCATACCAGAGGAGCACCTGAAGAACGTTTTCCGCCGGTCCGTGACCACCAAGGCGGACGGCACCGGCGTGGGTTTGCTGATCACGAGGGACCTGCTGATACGCAACGGGGGGGACATACGGCTGCACAACCGCCCTTCCGGCGGCCTGAGCGCGGTAGTGGAGATGCCAGCGGCCGGCTGAGGCCGGTGCAAAAGGACCGCTCATGAAAAAGAACACCGGGATCATTATTTTTTCCGCCGTGCTGGCTGCCGCGTCCGCGCCTTCGCCGGCCGCCGCTTCCGGCTACGAGTTCGACGGGGTGGGCGCGCGCTCGATAGCGCGCGGCGGGGCCGTGATAGCCGACGCCACCGACTGGAGCGCCGTCTACTGGAACCCGGCCAACCTGGCCGACGTCGGCCACCGCGAGGCCGGCATAGAGCTGAAGGCCGGCAAGAGCTATACCCGCGACGGCAACTCGTTCAACGTGGGCGGCACCGGCAACATCTTCACTAAGAAGAAGGAGGATTCGTCCTTCTTCTTCGGCTCGGCCGGCTCCGTGGTGCCGCTGGACAAGGACTCGGCGCTGGGCGTGGGCGTGTACCTGCCGCTGCTGCAGGGCGCCAAGTTCAAGGATAGCCAGGCGCTGAACCCGG
>JAJZOZ010000213.1 GCA_021811405.1 bacterium
GGAAAGGCGGGACCATACCGGCGCTGCCGGCTTCCTGGCCCATTATCAGCATGGACCAGAAGAAGAAACCGAAGCCCACCGAGAAGCCGACGCTGTAGAGCCTGTTGCCCCTGCCCATGAACATCGCCATGGCCGCGCCGATGAGCGCCATGACCGGGGCAGCCAGCGGGGAGAAGAGCTGCACCCAGAAAAGGGTGCGCTCCTCTCCGGAGGGCGCCCCCACTGCCTTCAGGCGGGCTATGCGCGCCCGCACGTCCGGGATCGAGACCCCGTCCGGGACCAGGCGCTCGAGGACCAGGTCCTCCGGCGGAACGGATACCACTGAGACGTACTCCGGGAAGCGCGCGATGGAGCGCGGGTAGTCACCCTCGTAATCGATCTTCACCCCGGAAGTGAATATCCAGCGCCGGCCCTCCCCGTCCCAGCGGGCGCCGGCCGCGTTCAGCTCGCGCGAGAGCCTGCCGTCAGCGTAGAAATCCGCCACCACGCCAGACATGGTCTTTTTCAGCCCGTCGAAGAGGGAGACCGTCACGAAAGTGCCCTCCCCGGCGGAGAAAGTGACGTTCTTCTTCACGAGCCGCTGCCAGTCCTCGCGGCCGCGCAGGTTCTGCTCGTAGAGGTGCGTGGAGCGGAGGTAAAGGTCCGGGGCTACGGTCTCCTGCAGCAGGAACTGCCCCGCCCCCACCAGCAGCGCGCAGGCCAGCAGCGGCTTTATCATGTCCAGCGGACGCCAGCCGCCCGCCAGGCCGGCCTTCCACTCCCCCCTGGACATCATCCCGCCGAGCGAGAACAGCACCGCGAGCAGCGTCGCTATCGGCGCCATCTTGACCACGAAGTACGGCACCTGGAAGAGCACGTACTTGGCGAAGACCCAGGGCCCGGCGCCGCTGCGGATGAAGAAGTTGAGCGAATCGAAGAGGCTGCCGAACGTCAGCAGCAGGCAGAAGACGGTGAGCCCGAACCCGAAAGGGGCCCAGAAGCTCGCTGCTATATAGCGGAAGAAGGTCCTGTTCATCTGGCGTAAAGCCTGCGCTTCCAGAACCAAAGCCCGGCGGCGATCGTGAGCACAGCGGGCAGAAAGACGGCCCACGGGTAGAGCCCCGGGTGCTTGCGGCTGAGCACCATCGCCGTTATCGTCAGGCCGTAATAGAAGAAGATCACCGGCAGCGTCAGCGCGAAAGCGGCCGACCTGCCGCGCTTGTCCAGCCCCACGCCCAGCGGGGCCCCGACCAGGAAGAAGGCGAGCGGCGCCAGGGCCATCGCGAAGCGAGACACCGCCTCCACCCTGTAGCGCGCGGCCTGGTCGGCGTCGGCGGCCCCGGCGGCGCGCGCGAAGAGCTGCGGGGAGGTCAGCTCCTTGGGCCCGAGCTTCCTCTTGCCGTCCGGATCGGAGAAGAACGGCAGCATAGTGGAGTAGGCGGCGAAACGGCCGTACAGGACCTTCTCCTGGTGCCTGTAATCCGTCTGACTGAACTGGCCGTCGGAAAGCGAGATCAGCAGGCCCCGGCCGATGGCCATGCTGTAGCGCCCGGAAGCGGCGCTGATCTTGTTGATGAAGGCCGGACCCGTCCTCCTGTCTATGCGCCTCGTCAGCTTCACGCCGCGCATCGAGCCGGTCAGGCTGTTCACCTCGTCGGCGTAGAGCACCCAGTCGGAGATCTGCTGGAAGGTGCGCGGCTTCAGGTCTATCTTGGTCAGGCGCGTGAGCATGGCCTCGGTATAGTCCGCCGAGACCTTCTGCCCCGCCGGGCCCAGCCAGTTGTTCACCAGCACCAGCAGCAGCGCGGACAGCACGGCGGCCCCGAACACCCAGGAGAAGATCTCGAAGAAGGAGAAGCCGCCCGCGCGCAGGGCCAGTATCTCCCCGTCCTGCGACATCTGCCCGAGCGACAGCAGCACCGCCAGCAGGAAGGCCAGCGGCAGCGACATGGAGATGATGGTGGGGAGCAGGTAGAAGATGCTCGCCGAGAAGAAATAGAAGGAGAAGCCGGCCAGCACGCCCTGGTTCACTATGCCCACGAAGTTCAGCATGACCAGCAGGGAGATGAAGATGAAAAGGGAAAGCAGGAAGAACTTGGCGAACGTCTTCAGAACGTAGAGGCGGGCTATAGGCACGGCCATCTATTTATTCTATTATATATCGGCTGTACTGTAGTAGCCCGGTCCGCGGGGGATGCCCCGGGGTACGGGCCGTCGTTGCTTGTCCGCCCGCGGCGGGAGTTTCCGCCGCCGGCGGCGTAGCGAGGAATGAACTTCAAACCTGCCCTGCTGTCACTTGTCCTGGCCCTGAGCTGCGCCCCCGCGCGGGCGGCGGATTTCGCCGTTATCGCCCCGGGCGGCGGCCGCTTCCTGCTGCTGGACAGGCAGGACCCCTCCGCCGTACTCGGCGCCGAGGAGGTCTCCACCCGGACCACGGGAGCGGACATAGACAGCATGGCCGAGGATGTCCCGCTTACCTACAGCGACGAGGCCTGGAACGAGGCCCGGGAAGCCGTGGAGTCCGGCCGTTTCATGAGCGAGGAGCTGCCGCCGATAGCGTCCGTCGCGGTCTCCACCGAGGCCCCGGCCCCGCCCGAGCCCCAGGTAGAGTTCAAGGAATCCGGCACCTCCCTCTCCGTCACCGGCCGCAAGGTCATAGCGCTCAATTACAGCGGCAAGAAGTTCGTCAACGAACAGACCACCGTCACCCGGCCGCGCAGCCTCAGCCTGTTCGAGATCACCCAGCAGATGCAGGTGCGCATGCAGGGCAAGGTGGGGCAGAAGATCACCGTCAACGTCGACTACGACGACACCAAGCAGGACAAGCAGGATATCTCGGTGGTCTACCAGGGCGACCCCAACGAGGTCGTACAGAACGTGTCGTTCGGCGACATAGACCTGTCCTTGCCGGCGACCGAGTTCGTCTCCTACAACAAACAGCTCTTCGGCATCAGGGCCGACCTGAAGACCAACCGCCTGAAGATGACGGTGGTGGGCTCCCGCACGAAGGGCCAGACCAAGACCCGCCAATTCACGGGCAACACGCAGTTCCAGGGCGTGGACGTGCTGGACACCAACTACCTGCGCCGCAAGTACTACGACGTCACCTTCGGCAACACGGCCCGCCTGCCGATCAAGTCCGGCTCCGAACGCGTCTACATCGACCAGCAGACGCAGGCGAGATCGGA
>JAJZOZ010000055.1 GCA_021811405.1 bacterium
TGCGCACCGGCGCCTTGGAATTCTTGAGTATCTTGCGGGCCGAGCCGCCCTCGTCCAGCACCAGCACGGTATCTCCCGGGCCGGCCCCCTGGCCGCCGTCCAGCGCCAGCTGCGCCTCGCCGGCGGGCTTGCCGTCGGATCCGAGCGCCTTCACCAGCAGCAGCGTGGCGTTAACCAGCCCCGGATGCTTGCGGGTGGCCCAGACGTTTCCTATCACTTTAGCTACGAACATAAATTTACCTAATGTTCTTTCCGTCGATAATGCCCACTATGGCGGCGTCCACCGGCGGCAGGGGCGTCCCGGTGGCCGTCTCCCCCTCCCAGCCCTCGAAGGCCACTATCGCCTCGCGCGAGGCCACGAAGAACACCTTCTCCCCGGCCCCGGAGCCGACGGTATCACCGGCCACCAGCGGTTCCCCGGAAGGCTTGTCCGTCTCCCAGTCCAGCGGCTGTATGAGCAGGAGCGTCTTCTGCTCCATGCCGCAGCACTGGCGGGAGCAGAATACCCTTCCTATGACCTTTGCCTGCTTCATCGGTACCTCAGCAGCACCTCTGCTCTATGGCCGTTATCTTGTCCAGGCGCTTCTGGTACTTGCCGCCCTCGAAAGGGGTGCCCAGCCAGACCTTCAGCATCTCCTGCAGCGCCAGCTCGCCGTGCGTCTTGCCTCCGAGGCACAGCACGTTGCAGTCCTCGTGGGCGGCCGCGAAGCGGGCCGAGATGGTGTCGTACGCGCCTACCGCGCGGATGCCGGGGATCTTGTTGGCGGCCAGCGGCATCGCGCCGTTGAAGCCGTCCACAAGAACTCCCTTGTCGAACTCGCGCTTGCGCACGGCCTCGCCCACCAGCAGCGCCACGTCCGGGAAATCCACCGGCTCGACGGAGTAGCAGCCGAAATCCGTCACCTCATGCCCAAGGCCCTGGAGGAACTTCTTCAGCTTCTCCTTCGCCTCGAAGCCAGCGTGGTCCGCGCCTATGACTATCCTCATAAACTCCCCTTTATATCACCGCGCCCAGATGCTCGTGGGCGTTCGGGATGACTATTCGGCTGACCACGGCGTCCTCGCCGATGGCCTTCACGCCGGCGGCGACCGCGGTGCGCACCGCGCCCGGCTCGCCCACCACGGTAAAGTAGCCTTTGCCGCCTATGCCCTTGCCGGTGTTGACCTCGGCGACGTGCACGAAGGCGGCCTTGGCCGCGGCGTCCGCGGCGAAGAGCGCGGGCAGCGCTTCCTTGGTCTCCACGATGCCGACCGCCTCTATCTTATCCGCCTTCACCTTCTTGTTGAGGGCGGCCAGCGCGCCGGAATGCACGTTGCGTATGATATGCTTGGCCAGCACAGTATCGCCGGCGATCTCGATACCCCGCGAGAGGGCGGCCTCGACCTCGCCTACGGGACCGGAGAGGACTATGATGTACTTTCCCTTGGAGATGGGCAGGTGCACCTCCGGCTTCACGCCGGCCGCCTTGCACATCGCGTCCAGCGACTCGATGCCCTTGGCTATCGAGGAAGTTTCGATAAGACCTACCGCTATGTTAGCCTGCATAATATCTCCTTAAGCTATCCTGAGGTCGCCGACCACGCTGCACTGCAGCGGGCGCACGAAATGGCTGGTCTTGGTTATGCCGTCGCCCGTCGGGGTGCCGATGGACATGGAGGCGTAGCCTTCGCCCAGGCCCAGGCCGTGCAGCGTGCAGCCGTTCTTGACGAAGATGGAGCAGGCCATCCGGCGGCCCATCTTGGTCATGTTCTTGACGTTGGTGGAATACATGCCCGCGCTGTGGTGGTTGTCCCACTCGACCTTCCTGGCCAGCTCTATGGCGGCGTCCACGTCGCGGGCTACCGTGACCGGCAGCACCGGCATCAGCTGCTCGCTGATAACGAACGGGTGGTCGTTGGGGACCTCGGCCCAGAGCACGCGCACCTCGTCGGATAGATCGAGCCCTATGGCCTTGGCTATCACGGAAGGGTTCTTGCCGATGAACTTGCGGTCCACGCGCGGCTCGCGGCCGGGCTCGGGTATGGCGGCCTTCGCCAGCTGGTCCATCTGCTCTCGGGTCAGCTCGTGGGCGCGGTGGTCGCGCCGCATGGCCTCGAGGAAGCGGCTGCGGGCGGCCTCCGTCACTATCACTTCCTTCTCGGCGATGCACAGCACGTTGTTGTCGAACCCGCAGCCGGTGATGATCTGTTCGGCGCAGTCCGGGAAGACCGCGGTCTCGTCCACGACCACGGGCGGGTTGCCCGGGCCGGCCGCTATGGTCTTGCAGGCCTTGCCGGCCGTCATAGCGACCTTCACTATGGCCGGCCCTCCGGTGACCAGGTTCAGGTGGGTGCCGGGGTGGCAGAGCAGCTGCTTGGTGGCCTCCTGCGAGGGATTGGCTATCGTGGCGACCAGGTTGGCCGGGCCGCCGGCGGATATGATCGTCTGGTTCAACGCGCGCACCGCGTCTGCCACGCAGCCCTTGGCGGCCGGGTGCGGCGAGAAGACCACCGAGTTGCCGGCGGAAAGTATGCCGATGGCGTTGCTGATGATGGTGGCCACGGCGTTGGTGGAAGGGGTGATAGCGGCTACCACGCCGAACGGCGCGAACTCCACCAGGGCCAGGCCCTTGTCGCCGGTATAGGCCAGAGCGCGAAGGTCCTCCACGCCCGGGGTCTTATCGGCGCAGATCAGGTTCTTGAGCACCTTGTCGGCCACGCGGCCCATGCCTGTCTCGGCCACGGCGGCCTCGGCCCAGCGGCGGGCGCTGGCGCGGGAGGTCTCGCGGATGGCGGAAATGATCTTCTCGCGCGCCGCGAGCCCCAGGTCCTGGAAGAACGGCTGGGCCTTGGACGCGGCGGCCACAGCTTCGTCCACGGAATCGAACACCGGCCCTCCGGAGGAGGAGGCCGGCGCGGCCGCGGCGGGCGCGTCGCCGAGGTTGCGGACCACCTCGGCCACTATCTTCTTCAGGTCCTCTTCGGAGATGGCCATGGCCTACTGCTCCATCCTGTTCACGGATTTCTTGAAGACGATCTTCCCGTCCTTCTCGATCGTGTCGACGATAGCGAAGACGGTGCAGTCCACCGGGGTGTTCTCGGTCTTCGAGGTCTGGCGGGCGCTGGAGCCCTGCACCAGCAGCACCAGCTCGCCGGTGCCGGCGCCCACGGCGTCTATGCCGACCAGGGTGTTGCCGCGCGGCTTGTCGTCCAGCCCGACCGGCTGGACCATCAGCAGCTTCGTCCCGACGAGCTTGTCGTCCTTGCGCGTGCAGACCACGTTCCCCACTACTCGTGCGAATAGCATATGACCTCCGGAAAAAGTGCGGTAACAGGGCCGACCCGTTCCGCGAACTGGGGCGGCCCTGTCCGCGCGGGCTTACTTCTTCTTGGCTTCGCTTATCGGCAGCTTGCCCTCGAGGTCGCCGTGCGGCTGCGGGATCACGTGCACGCTGACGAGCTCGCCCACCTTCTGGGCGGCGGCGGCGCCGGCGTCGCAGGAGGCGCGGCAGGCGGCCACTTCGCCCCTGAAAAGGATCGTGACGAGGCCGGAGCCGATCTTCTCGTAGCCGACTATCTTCACGTTGGCGGCTTTCACCGCGGCGTCGGCGGCTTCCACGCAGGCCACAAGGCCCTTGGTCTCTATCATTCCGAGTGCTTCCATTTTGTCCTCCAGTCGAACTAAACTAAATTACCAAAATCAGACTATGTACGCCGCGTCGCCGTTGCGCAGGCCGGCGGCGTTGGCCTCTTCCACGTCGAGGTGCAGCTCCAGCGAGTAGGCGTCCGAGACGCGGCACAGCACGCGCTCGTAGATGGTCTCCCGCTCGGTGCCGGCGCCGCAGAGGACGCGCACTTCCTGGCCGTCCTTCACCTTGTACGCGGCGCCTTCCCTGACGTTGAAATGGATATGGCGCTTGGACAATATCACGCCCTGCTTTATCGTCACCGAGCCCTTCGGCCCGGCCAGCTTTATGCCGGGGGAGTTCTCCAGCTTGCCGGAGTCGCGTATCGGCGGCTCCACGCCCAGCCTGCGCGCGTCGCCGAGCGAGACCTCCACCTGGCTGTACTTCCGGTACGGGCCTATCATCCGTACGTCCTTGATGGCCCCCTTCGGCCCCTCGACCGTCACCCGCTCGTTGCAGGCGTACTGGCCGGGCTGCTTCACCGGCTTGAGCCGCGTATCGTCGGCTTCCGCTCCGAAAAGCGTCTTAAAATCCTCTTTGGTCAGGTGCACGTGCCTGTTGGAGACGCCCACGGGGACGGGCATGGAGGACCGCTCCTGACGGAGCTTCAGGTCCTCCACTATCTCCTTGAGCAGCCTCTCGTCCACTTAAAGCCTCACTTGCTGAGCACGGGCTGGTAATGTATCACGCGGCCGAACTTGTCGGCCTTCAGGCTCTCGCCGCCGACCAGCGCGCCGTCGATGTCGGGCTGAGCCATCAGTTCGTCGACGTTGTCGGCCTTGACCGAACCGCCGTAAAGGATGCGCACCGCTTCCGCGTAATCCTTCCCGTAGATGCGCTCCATCTGCTTCCTGACGAAAACGTGGGCGTCCTGGGCCTGGTCCGGGGTGGCGGTCTTGCCGGTGCCTATGGCCCAGACCGGCTCATAGGCTATGACGACCTTCGCGGCCTCGGCGGCGGTGATGCCGGCGAAGGCGCCGTTGAGCTGGGTCTCCAGCACGCGGTACGTCTTCTGGCTCTCGCGCTCCTCGAGCGTCTCGCCTATGCAGAGCACGGGCACCAGGCCGGCCTTTATCGCGGTCTTCATCTTCTTATTGATGACCTCGTCGGTCTCGAGGAAGATCTTGCGGCGCTCGCTGTGGCCGATGATCGCGTGCGTGCAGCCCGCGTCCTTTATCTGCGAAGGGGAGACGGCCCCGGTGAAGGCGCCTTTCTCCTCCCAGGCTACGTCCTGCGAGGAAAGGAAGATCTTCGAGCCGGCCAGCGCGGCGTGTACGGCGTGCAGGTTGGTGAAGGTGGGAGCCAGCAGCACCTCGTGCTTCAGGTCGGGGTCCAGGCCTTTCCGGATGGCGGCGGCGAGGTCGGCGGCCTCCTTGGAAACAAGATGCATCTTCCAGTTGCCTGCTATCATCGGGGTTCGCTTTTCGGACGCCATGGCGGTCTCCTTAATTTAGATATCAAAAAGATTATACAAATATCGCCCTAGATTATCTCCCGCAGCAGTTCCGGCCTGGGCTGCGGTATGACGACCTTCTCCACCAGCAGGCCGCGCTTCGCCACAACGGCCGCGCCGGCGCCCACGGCCGTCTCGGCAGCGGCCACGGGGCCGGTCAGCGTGACGAATGCCTTGCCGCCCAGAGCCATGGCCAGACGTATCTCCAGCAGCTTCACGGGGGCCGCCTTAACGGCCGCGTCGGCTGCCTCTATGAGCGCCGAGACGGAGAAGGACTCGATGATGCCGAGGGACTCCAGCCCCTCCACTACAGTAGTCCCCTCTATGGCCGGGAACACCTCAGGATGTATGTTCGGGACCACGAAACTGTCCACCAGCGCGTGCGCCGCCTTGGAAGAACCGGCCTCCACAGCGGCGTTCACGTCCCCCACCTCGCCGGAGACCAGGATGACGTATTTGCCGGGACAGATGGAGCGGGAAAGAGCGAGCTTCACGGCGGCCGTCTTCAGCATCGCGTCGGCCGTCTCCAGCCCCTTGGCCACGCTCGAAAGTTCAACTCCGCCGATAGCGTTCAACATAGGCGACCTTATGCGGTTATCTCCACGTATTTTTCGTTGACCCTGGTAACGGTGCCCGCTATGCTCGCGTGCACCGGGCAGCCCAGTTTATCCTGAGGCAAGTCCCCCACCACCGCGCCTTTCTCCACCCGCTGGCCTTCCCGGACCGAGGGGGCGCACGGAACGCCGATATGCTGGCTCATCAGTATCCTGACTCGGGCCGGCTGATAGGCGGCGCCGCTCCAGGGGGCGTCCTTATTGTAGTCTTCGAGTCCTAGCCGCCTCACCAGCTTGGAGACGGGCACTTTCCGGAAGTCGCGCACCGGGTGGGCCTCCGGCCTGCGGCCGGTGTTGAGCTGCGAGTTCTTAAAGCCTATCTTCGCCTCGCGCAGGTCGGACTTGGCCGCCACGCAGGCCTCGCGCGGGTTCAGGTTCTCGGGGCAGGCGTAGAGGGAGCAGAGGGAACATTCGCAGCAGAGCAGGCCGTACTGGCTGTGCAGCTTATGCTCCGGCCCGCCGGAGAAGAGCATGGTGCGCATCACCCGGTGCGGCTGCACGTTATGCCCCAGCAGGTAGCGCGGGCAGAACTCGGTGCAGAAGGAGCACTGGTCGCAGGCCGAACGCCCTATGCGCGAGAAGACCGGGCGCCCCTGCGCTTTCTTCACGATAAGCGGGTGGTCCTTCGGCAGGACGACTATGCCCCCGGAAGCCTTCACGAGCGGCAGATCGAAGTCGGTCCGCACCTTGCCCATCATCGGGCCGCCGTCGATATAGGCGGCCTCCTTAACCGTGAAGCCGCCGCAGAAATGCTCCACGCATTCGCGCCAGGTCACGCCCACGGGCGCCCGGAAAGTGGCGGGGGTCTTCACCGCGCCGTTCACGGTCACGAAGGTCTCGGTGACGGGGCGCGGGGCGAAGGCGGCGTTATAGAGGGTCTCGACGTTGCTTACCACGCAGCCGACGTCCAGCGGTATGCCGCCCGGGGGCACCACGCGGCCGGTGGCCTCGTAGACCAGGCACTGCTCGTCGCCGGCCGGATAGTAGTCGCCCAGCTTCAGCACCGACATGTTCCTGCGGGCCCGGGCGAGGCCTTCCAGGCGCGGGATGATCTTCTCGTGCTTCTTCTTGATGCCCAGCACGCCGCCGGAGGCGCCGCAGGCCTTCATCAGCAGTTCCAGCCCGTCGAAGACCTTCTCCGGGTAATACTCCAGGACCTTCTGGTCCTTCTTCAGCAGCGGCTCGCATTCGGCGGCGTTCACCAGCGCGAGCTCGGCCTTGCCCCGAGCCTTGACGTAGGCCGGGAAGCCGGCGCCGCCGGCCCCTACTATGCCGGCGGCACGCAGGCTGGCGCTGAACTCGGCCGAGAAGTCGGGCATCAGTCTATTTCACGGCCACCAGGCGCTTCTTCACCGCGGTGGCGAGGCGCTTGATGCCCTCGTCTATCTCCGCCGGGGTGGGATAGGAGAAATTCAGGCGCATCGTGTTCTTGCCGGAGCCGTCGCAGTGGAAAGCCGAGCCTATCACGTAGGCGACGTTCTCCTTGATGGCCTCGTGGAACATGTCGTCGGCGCTCATCCCCTCCGGCAGACGCACCCACAGGAACAACCCACCCTCGGGACGCGTCCAGGTAACGCCCTCCGGCATGTACTTCTCCAGCGCGGCCACCATGGTATCCTTCTTGAACTTATAGGCCTTGCGGACCTTCTCCACGTGCGTCTCGAAGACGCCCTTGCGCAGGAAATCGGCGGCTATCAGCTGGTTGAGGCTGGAGGAGCACAGGTCCAGCGACTGCTTGAGGATCTCCATCTTGCGGATGATCTGCGGATGGGCCAGGATGATGCCCAGGCGCAGGCCGGGCGCGAAGGTCTTGGAGAACGTGAACAGCGAGATGATGTTGTTGGTCTTGCGGGTGTCCTGGTCCAGGCGGTACAGCATCTTGGGCGCCACGCCCTCGAAACGGATCTGCCGGTAGGGGGAGTCCTCGATGACGGCCACGTCGTACTTCTCCGAGAGCTCCACCACCTTGCGGCGCTTCTCCTCGGAGAGCGTCACGCCGCTGGGGTTCTGGAAATCCGGCACCAGATAGATGAACTTGTAATGCTCGTCCTGGGACTTCAGCCAGGCGAGCCGCTCCTCGAGCTCGGTCACCGAGATGCCGTCGTCCTCGAGCGTGACCCCGACGAAGTCCGCGCCGTAGGACTTGAAGACCTGGAGGCCGCCCATGTAGCTGGGCTTCTCCACCAGCACCGGGTCGGAGGCGTCTATGAACAGGCGGCCGACCATGTCCAGCGCCTGCTGGCTGGCGGTGGTGATGATGATGTTCTCCGGCTTGGCGTCTATGCCCTCGTGCTTCTTGAGGAACTTCAGGAACTCTTCCTTCAGTTCGGGAAGTCCGTCGGTGGGGCCGTACTGCAGCGCCACCCGGCCCTTCTTGGCCATTATCTCCTTCACCGACTCGGCCACGAAATCGTACGGAAAATGCTCGGGGTCCGGCAGGCCGCCGGCGAAGGAGATCACCCCCGGTTTATTGGTGATCTTCAGCAGCTCGCGTATGACCGAAGCTTTCGTGCGCCTTGGCGCCGTTGCGATGTTCTTTGTGATGTCTATCATAAAGTCCCTCGTTCCTCGCGGTTAGCGGCCTGCGGCCGCACAGATAATTTACTCAATTAATATCACAGTTATCAAGGTAAAAATCCGCCGCCTACTCTCCGCCGGCGGAGACCTCAGCGGAGGAGGAGAAATACTCCATGCTCTCCCGGTAGTACTCCTTCTTCGCCGGGTCCGTCTCGGCTGCCTGCCTGGAGGCGTAGTAGGCCATCGCCTTCGGATATACTTCCTTCTTCAGTTCCCCGAGATCCTCCGGGAAGGGCCTCCCGGTGGCGGCGCAGGCCTTTTCCAGGGACTTAAGGTGCTGGCTGAGCACCTCGATGTCCATCCTGGCGCGGTTGTCCCTGACGAAAGAGGCCGCCTCCAGGATGGCCAGCGCGCCCTTGGTCTTCAGGGCGTTCAGCGCCTCCTCGGCCATCCCGTACTTGCCGGCGTTGACGTCGGCCACGGCCAGGCAGTCCAGCGCGAGCGGATAGTTCTTCTCCTCGAGCGCGATGGTCCCGACGAAGAGCAGCGCTTCCGAGCTGAAGGACGGCCAGCGCTTCTTATAGAAATCGTCCAGGAAGGCGGCGTAGGCCTCCTTCTCCTTCTGCAGCCTGGTCAGCGCCTTGTTGTCGCTGGCGTAGCCGTCCAGGCCGCCGCCGGCGTAGGCCAGTATCTTGGAATCGGCCAGGCCGTTCTTCCTGAGCGCCGCGGCCTTGTCCATGCTGAGGTAGCCGCCCCTTCTCTCCTCGTAATACTTGCGTATCTTCTCCTTGTACCTGTCCGGGTCCAGCGAAAGCGTGAAATAGGTGCCGAGGGCGTCGGCGGTGTAGACGTCGGTGTAATCCCCGCGGATGTACTCGCGCAGCAGCTCCGGCGAGGCCTTCATTATCTCGTGCACGTACATATCCTCGGTCAGGTAGGCCTCGTACTCGAACTCCAGGGGGTTGGCGCCGGCGTCCTGGCGGTACTGCGGGTACAGGTAGCACTGCAGCGCGTGCACCAGCTCGTGGATATAGACCGGGCTCACGTACTTCACCAGCTCCGCCCGCACCTCCTTGTTGCTCCACAGGACGTCCACCACCCCGGCATCCTTGAACTTCCTGGCGTCGAAGAACTTCAGGATGTAGCGGGAGTTAAGATAGATGGCATTGGGGTCAGGGTCGAACCAGGCCAGGGAGTCCGATGGATCGGTGCGGGCCAGTACGCGCAGGCGGGCGTAGCTCTTAGTTCTCTTCAGCCTGCCCAGCAGTTCCCTGCCGGCCGCGGTGGTCAGCAGCTTCGCCTCCAGCTCCGGCTTCAGCCTAGAGCTGAGGGCGGCGTCATGCCTGTAGGCCGCCGCCTGGGAAGACAACAGTAGCGGCAGCAGAAGTGTGGCGAGCAGCCGTCTCATTAAACGGAATTATATAGATTTGGTCGTCCGATGGCCAGAGGCCCTGATACGACACGCGCATAGCGCAGGTCGTCCGATGGCCAGAGGCCCTGATACGACACGCGCATAGCGCAGGTCGTCCGATGGCCAGAGGCCCTGATACGACACGCGCATAGCGCAGGTCGAGAGTTTAGTTTGACAACGGGTGCGGCAATGTATAAGATTACACTAGCGGTACGGGAATTTACGGGAGGACCAGTATGTCAGAGCACAGAGGCGGAGAGATAATCGGAGCTTTTATCGTAGGGGGCCTGATAGGCGCGGCCCTCGGCATCCTGTTCGCGCCGGCGCGCGGCGAAGAGACCCGCGAGAAGCTGGGCGAATGGTTCGACGAGAACAAGGCGAAGGCCAAGGAGAAGCTTGAGAAACTCGAAGAGGAGATCAAGCAGCGCAAGGATCACCTCCTCAAGACCGGCGGCCACTGAGGCCTGACGGCGATAAAGAGCCCCGCGGACCTCCGCGGGGTTCTTCTTTTGTGGCGCGGAGTCCCGCTTCAGCCTTCCGGCTTCGCCTGTTCACCGGGGCCGGAGAGCAGCCAGCCCACGGCGAACGTGGAGACCGTGCCGATGACTATGATCCAGCTCCAGCCTATAGGGGCGATGCCCTTCTCGGACAGGTAAAGTATCGCCCCCGCCAGCACCGCGCTCAGGCACATCGCGGCCACGTTGCCTCTGTTCACCGCGCGCTTCGTCATCAACCCCAGCAGGAACACCCCCAGCAGGCTGCCGGCCGTCACGCCGTTGATCTTGAAGGCCAGCCACAGCATGCGGCCGGAGCCGCCGGCGCAGAGCCAGGCTATGCCGGCCAGCAGCAGGCCGAAGACGGCCACGCTGGCCCTGGAAGCCAGCAGGTAATGGCGCTCCGGCGCGTCCTTCCTTATCAGCGGCCTGTAGATGTCCGTTATGAACGACGAGGACAGCGAGCTCAGCGGCGAGTCTATGCTGGCCATCACCACCGCGGTCAGCACCAGGCCCTTCAGGCCCGCCGGCAGCACGTGCACGGTGAAATGGGAGAGGATCTTGTCGGCGTTCTCTGGCAGCGGCAGCGCCGGGTGCTGCCTGTAGAAGACGAACAGCAGCGTGCCGAGGGCCAGGTACAGCCAGGTGACCGGGAAGCTGGTGAAGATGGTGTAGATCAGCGTCTTCTGGCTCTCCTTGCGCGTCTCCAGCGTAAGCAGCCGCTGCATCAGTTCCTGGTCGGTGCCGAAGGAGGCCATCGAGCCGAAGATGCCGTTCAGCACTGCGCTCCACAGCACGTTGGGATCGCCGAGGTTCCAGCCCAGCTTGAAGACGGAGAGCTTGCCCGCCTCAGAAGCGACATGCCAGGCGCCCGCCAGCCCGCCGTCAATGTGCATTACCAGATAGACCGCCACCCCTATGCCGGCCGCGTAGAAGGTCAGCGCCTCGAAAGTGCCCGTCCAGAGCACGGCCTTGATGCCGCCGAACCCGATGAAGATCACGCTGATCAGCGTGAAGAAGGCGATGGTCCAGCCCAGCTGCCAGCCCATGATGACCGAGACGGCGAGCGACGCGGCGTAGAGGCGCACGCCGGAGGCGAACAGCCGCGTGACGAAGAAGAACGACGAGCCGGCGTACTGCGTCTCGGCGCCGAAACGGTGCTTCAGGAACTCGTAGATGGTAGTGCAGTTGAACTTGTAGAAGGCCGGGATGAAGAAGAACGCTATCAGGATGCGCGCGGAAGCCGAGCCGATGAAGAACTGGATGTACTGCCAGTTCTCGGTGAAGCCTATCGGCGGGATGCCGACTATCGTCATCGCGCTGATCTCGGTGGCGACGAACGAGAGCGTGCCGACCCAGACCGGCGTTTTGCGGTTGCCGAGGAAGTAGTCGCTGGTGCTCTCCTCCTCCCGCCCCTTGAAATAGGAGATGATGAACAGCGCGAGCAGCGAAGAGCCGAGTATGAAATAGTCCAGCGCGCCGAGACCGGTGAACCGTTGAAAAGCGGATATTTCGTTCATTTTTTCCCCCTCATCGAGACTTTGACCGGCATGGTGCCGCCGGGTTTGACGGCGCCGGCCAGGACGCCGGCGGCGGCGCGCTGGAAATCGTCCAGCGCGCAGAAGGCGCAGAGCGCGGCCGACGGCGGCAGCCCGTCCAGCACGAACGGGCTGCCGAAGGCCAGCAGCACCGACGAGGGGGCCCCGGCTATCGCCGCTTCCAGGACGGCCCATTCTTCGTCGGAAAGGTTGATCCTCCCGCTGCCGGCCCTCGGCCGCGAGAAACAGGCCGCGGCCAGGCGCATCCCGCAGCCGGGCTGGTAGGGCTCCACCCTCACCCCCAGTTCCGCCAGCGCCGAGACGAAAGCGGTCCCTTTCCAATCCCCCCTGGCGGTAAGCGGCTCCAGATAACCCAGGGTTTCCCCTGCCTTGACCCGGAACCTTCCCTCCGAAGCCCAGGCGAGGCAGGACGGCGCCGCGCCGGATACGAAGCCGATGTGCTCCCGGCAGCGCAGTGCGTCCTCGGGAGGGGGCAGGCCGCGGAACGGGGCGAGCTTCCTGGCCAGACCGTCGAGCCTGGCGGCGGCGGCCTCCACGGCGGAGGAGGTCATAGTACCTTCTTCGCACGCGCGCGACAGCTCCGCGTGCAGGGCGGCCGGATCTTCGGGAGCCAGCAAGGCGTCGGCCCCGGCGAGCAGGGCCTTCACTCCGGCGCGGGGGTCCACGGAGACGGCCTTCATGTCCAGCGCGTCCGTGATGACGGCCCCCTGGAAGCCCAGCTTCTTTCTGAGCAGGCCGGACAGCACCTCCCTGGAGAGCGAGGCCGGGCAGGAGCCGTCCAGCTCCGGCAGCAGCAGGTGGCCGGCCATCACCGAGTCGGCCCTCCGGAGCAGCGCCCGGAAAGGCCTGAGTTCCTGCTGCTCCAGGGCGTAAAGGTTCTTCGTCACCGAAGGCAGTTCCAGGTGCGAGTCCGCCGCAGTGTCGCCGTGGCCGGGGAAATGCTTCAGGCAGGAAAGGGCGCCCTGGGAACCCAGGCCGGAGATATACGCCTCCCCCAGGGCGGCGGCCAGGTTCGGGTCCGCCCCGAAGGACCTGACGTTGACTATCGGATTATCCGGGCGCACGGCCAGGTCCGCCACCGGGGCCAGCACCCAGTCCACTCCGAGGGCGCGCGCCTCCAGGGCGGTTATCTCGCCCTTGCGCCGGGCCAGGTCCTCCCGGCCGGAGGCCCCTATGGCCATGTTCGGCGGCAGCTCGGTGGCGCCCCGCACGTGCTGGCCGGCGCCGTTCTCGTAGTCGGCGGCTATCAGCAGCGGCGTGTCCGAAGCGGATTTCAGCAGGCGGGAAAGTTCCCGCACCTCGGCGGCGGAACCGCCGTAGAAACAGAAGCCGCCAGCCCCGCAGGCGGCCAGCTTCAGCGCCAGCTCCGGGTCCGATTCGCCGAACCTGAAGCCGGGAAAGATCAGCCGCCAGAGGCTCTTCTGGTTCAAGGGCGCTTCCCGCGGGCGGCCCGGCGCTTCTCCGCCTTCTTTATCTTGTCCCACTGCTTCAGCACCTGCGCTGGGGTGGAGAGCGCGCCGCCGCGGAAGACGTGGGGGTGGCGGCGCACCATCTTGGCGTTGACGGTGCGTATGACGTCGGAGAGGCGGAAGCGGCCGGCCCGGCGGGCCAGCTCGCTGTGGAAGACCACCTGCAGCAGCACGTCGCCCAGCTCCTCCCTCAGGTTCGTCCAGTCCCGCCGGCGCACCGCCCGGCTCACCTCGCCCGCCTCCTCGCGCAGGTATTTGAGCAGCGTGGAATGGGTCTGCCGGCGGTCCCACGGGCAGCCGCCCGGGTCCAGCAGTATGCGCATCACGCGCTCCAGGGAGCGCAGGCTGGCGCTCCTGGCCAGCCGCGCCCCGGCCCTGTTCATGGCGGTCTTTCGGGATGCTTTCATAATTATCGCTAAAAGTATATAATTTTAGCGTAAATCCGCAAAAAGCGGGCTGTCCGCCCGCGGAGGGCTCATGGCTGGAACTGCAGCGCGATCAGATCAGGACCTGTGCAAGGTCCTGGATAACGGTTTCGTGAAGCTAGTCGACTTCCTGGGCGGGGACGGCAGGGCCGTCGAGTCCGCCAGGGTCTCCTTCGGCTCGGTCTCCAAGGGCGAGGCGCAGGACCGGAAGCTCATCGCCTACCTGCTCGAGCACGGCCACCTGAGCCCGTTCGAGCACTCCGTCTTCCAGTTCCACATCAAGTGCCCCATCTTCGTAGCGCGCCAGTGGATGCGCCACCGCATAGCCTCGTACAACGAGATCTCGGCGCGCTACACCGAGGTCCACGACGAGTTCTATTTCCCCTCCGAGTTCCGCGGCCAGGACAGGAGCAACAGGCAGGGCTCGCTGCCTTCTGCCGGGCTCGACCAGGAGAGGATGAAGGCCGTCTACGACAGGGCGATAAAGGCCGCCTATTCCGCCTACAAGGAGCTGCTGGACGCCGGAGCCGCCAGGGAGATGGCGCGCATGGTGCTGCCGGTGGCGCAGTACACCCAGTTCTACTGGAGCATCAACGCGCGCAGCCTGCTGAACTTCATAAACCTGCGCGCGGACTCCCACGCGCAGTGGGAGATCCGCCGCTACGCGGAGGCCATCCAGGACGTCTTCAGCGCTAAGATGCCGTGGACCTGGGAGGCGTGGAAGGGACTGAATGAAAAGAAAGCGTCTTGACCTGGCCGCGACCCTGTTGCTGGCCTGCCCCGCGCTCGCGGCGGCGCAGGTCCAGTGGCCCGGGCTGCGCCATTACGGCATAAAGACGGGGGACATCACCGTGGTCACCCCGGTGACGGGCGTCTCGACTGCGCAGGAGACCTACGACGTCTACGCTCCGTTCGACGGCCGCGTGGAGGAGCTGCAGGCCGAGCTCTTCAGGTTCGTCACCCCGAAGAGCGTGCTGGCCAGGATGGTCTCCACCGAGATGGCCGCCCTGCTGGACTCCAGCACCGGCGACGAGCGCAAGCAGACGGAACGCCGCTGGCAGGACGTCTACAGCTACACCGAGATCAAGCCCGAGACCGACGGCGTGATAACCAACGTCTACATCGAGCCAGGCACCCGAGTGGCCAAGGGGGACCGGCTGTTCACCGTGGCCAAGAAGGTCATAATAATCGGCAAGAATACCGAGCCGCTCTATTCCGAGCTCGGCGAGGACATGAAGGCGGAGATGACGCACGTGCGGACCGGGCGCAAGTTCGCCACCAAGCTCGTCAATTTCCTGAAGGTCAAGGGCGCTGACCGGGTTAACCGGCTCTGGCTGGAGGTGCAGGACCTGAAGGACGGCATCAAGATCGGGGAGCAGTTCGAGGGCACGCTGTTCGTGGGCGAGAACAAGAACGCGATGCTGGTCCCGCGCGGCCGCCTGATCGAGGCGGAAGGAAAGACCTTCCTGATCACGGAGGTCAAGACGGGCCTGCAGACCCGGGAGGAAGTGGAGCTCGTGGGGCACAGCTCCGAATACCTGGAGCCGCCGGCGCTTAAGGAGAAGGACGGCAAGGATGGTGGGAAGGATGGAAAAGACAAAAAAAGCCGCTGACATCTACTCCAGCTTCATGTTCGTGAAGCTGCAGCCGGAGTTCCGCCGCCTGATCTCCAACGAGAAGATCGCGGCCAAGCAGGAGTTCGAGAACATGGTGGGCTCCGCCCAGGAGAAGCTGTTCCTGCGCACTTACATGGTCTCCGGGCTGCGCTCCGACTCCGACATCCTGTTCTGGCGCATGTCCGACGACCTGCCCTACCTGCAGGAGATCTGCGCGCGCACTTTCTCGACCGGCGCGGGCCGGTACCTGACCCCGTCGTTCACCTACCTCGGCGTGCACCCCGGGCCCGACCCGCTGGCCCCGAAAAAGGACCTCGACTTCGGCTTCCTGCCCAAGGACACCTTCGGCAGGCACCGCTTCATGCTGTTCCACCCGGTGGTCAAGGCGCACGCGTGGTACGAGCTTTCCGACGCCGAGCGGGAGAAGCTGATGGCGGACCGCACCCAGGTCCTCTCGCGCTACCGCGACATCCAGGAGAATTTCTTCATGTCCTACGGCCTCGACGAGCCGGATATGATAGTGGTCCGCGAGGCCAAGGCGCTCGACGAGCTGTCGGCGGCCACCCAGGCCCTGCGGCAGCAGCGCATCAAAAGCTACACCTGCGGCGACAAGCCGGTCTTCCTGTGCCTCGGCAAGGACCTGCGGGAGATAATGGACGCGATCAGCTGAGGCACTTTTCCACGGAGGAAAGATGAAAACACTCGGAATAATCATGGCCGGCGGCAAGGGCGAGCGCCTTTACCCGCTGACGAAAGAGCGCTCCAAGCCCGCGGTGCCTTTCGGCGGCAAGTACCGCATCATCGACTTCGTGCTCTCCAACTTCATCAACTCCGGCATCTACTCCAACTACGTGCTGGTGCAGTACATGTCGCAGTCGCTGATAGAGTACCTGCGCTCGACGTGGAACCTCGGCGGCATCACGAAGGAGCACTTCATAACCGTAGTGCCGCCGCAGATGCGCCTGGGCGAGGTCTGGTACCGCGGCACGGCCGACGCGGTGAAGCAGAACCTGAACCTGATCACGGACTACAAGCCGGACCTCGTGGCCGTCTTCGGGGCGGACCACATCTACCGCATGGACATCCGGCAGATGATAGACTTCCACGTGGCCAGCAAGGCGGACGTGACGATCTCCGCGCTCACGGTGCCGCTCAAGCAGGCCAGCCGCTTCGGCACGATACTCGTGGACGCCAAGAACAGGGTGACCGGCTTCGAAGAGAAGCCCAAGAACCCCAAGCCGATCCCGGGCAATCCCAACGCGGCCTTCGCCTCCATGGGCAACTACATCTTCAGCTACGACGCGCTGGTCAAGATCCTGCACGAGGAATCCGGGGAAACCGCGGCGCTGGACTTCGGCAAGACGATACTGCCCAATATACTTAAACGCTACCGCGTCTTCGCGTACAATTTCGACGGGCAGACGCTGCCGGGGATGAAGTCCTACGAGGAGAAGAACTACTGGCGCGACGTGGGGACCCTCGAGGCCTTCTGGCAGACCCACATGGACCTGCTCGGCGCCAAGCCCCGGCTGGACCTGAACAACAAGCTCTGGCCCATCCAGGACGCGAGGAAGACCACCTCCCCCGCCAAGGTCATAGAGTCCAACCTGCAGGACTGCCTGATCTGCGACGGCTGCGTGATCCACCAGTCCACGCTGAAGCGCTGCATCCTGGCCAACGACGTGATAGTGCACGAGAAGTGCCAGCTGGAGGACTGCGTGATCATGGACGCCTGCGAGATCAAGGCCGGCACCAGGATGAAGAAGGTCATCATGGACCGCTACAACACGATAGAGGCCAGGACCACGATAGGCTTCAACGCCGACCAGGACGCCCAGAGCTACTATATAGACCCGGACGGCATCGTAGTCATCCCCCGCGGGATCTCGAAGTGGCAGTGACCCGGTGAGCCCGCTCGGCAAGATGGAAGGACGCAAGTTCAGGCTGAAGAACCGCGAGGAGATCCTGGCCCTGCTGGGGGCGCAGGACGAGGGCCTGCGCGAGCTGGAGCGCAGGCTCAGGGTCCGGGTCTTCGTCAGACACCACCACGAAACGGAGAGCGCTGACCTTACCGTCACCGGCAAGCCGGCCGCGGTGGAGCGCGCGCTGGCCCGCCTGAGGGCCGAGCTGGACAGCTTCTACGGCGAGAGACTGGCCGAGCCGCTCCCGGAGCCGGCCTCCGCCAGGGACGCCCGCCCGCCGGAAGGGGCCGTCTACAAGACCCATTACGGCGAGTACATCCGCCCCCGCACCGAGAACCAGCGCAAGTACGTCGAGGCGCTGCTGCAGAAGGACCTCGTCTTCGGCATAGGGCCGGCCGGCACCGGCAAGACATTCCTGGCGGCCGTCTGCGCGCTGCGCGCGCTGCAGGACGGCACCGCCAAGCGCGTCATCCTGACGCGGCCGATCGTCGAGGCCGGCGAGAAGCTGGGCTACCTGCCCGGCGACGTCTCGGACAAGGTGCACCCC
>JAJZOZ010000056.1 GCA_021811405.1 bacterium
CGGTCGTTGGCCGAGATCGTGGCGATCTGGGTCTTCTCTTCCTTGGTCTTGACCGGCTTGGCCATCTTCTTGAGCTCCTCGACGAGGGCCGAGACGGCCTTGTCGATGCCCTTCTTAAGATAGGTGGTGTTGGCGCCGGCGGTGGCGTTCTTGAGGCCCTCGGTGAAGATGGCCTGCGTCAGCACGGTGGCGGTGGTGGTGCCGTCGCCCGCGACGTCGTTGGTCTTGGAGGCGGCTTCGCGGACGAGCTGCGCGCCCATGTCCTCGAAATGGTCCTCGAGCTCTATCTCCTTGGCGATCGTCACGCCGTCGTCGATGATGGTCGGGGAGCCGAACTTCTTGGAGAGGATGACGGCCTTGCCCTTCGGGCCGAGGGTCACCTTCACCGCGTTGGCCAGCTTGTCCACGCCGGCCTTTATGCGGAGCCTGCCTTCTTCGGAGTAAATGATCTGTTTAGCCATAATTAATGTCTCCTTAATATCACTTCACGATGCCGAGGACGTCCTCCTCGCGCATGATGAGGTATTCCTCATCGTTGATCTTGATCTCGGTGCCGGAGTATTTGCCGTACAGCACGGTGTCGCCGGTCTTCACTTCCATCGGGACCAGTTTGCCGTCCTCGGTCTTGCCTTTGCCCACGGCCACGACCAGGCCTTCCTGCGGCTTTTCCTTGGCGGTCTCGGGGATGATAATCCCGCTCTTCTTTATCTCCTTGGGCTCTACGGCCTTCACTATCAGCCTGTCGCCCAGGGGCTGTATCTTTATCTTCGTAGCGGTGTCTGCCATGTTACTCCCTCCTGTGTTTCCGTTGATCTTGTCCCGCGGCGCGCGGGCGTCAAATTTAGCACTTAAACTTCTCTACTGCTAATTTTATCAAACGGCCGAAAACGTGTCAAGCACTCTTTGCCGTAGACTGCTAAAAAAGGGAAGGCCGCCCGCACGGGCGGCCTCCTTCCGCGCGGCACCCGGGCCGGCTACTTTTTCAGGAAGAACCTGAAGCGGGTGGCGCCGACCTCTATGACGTCGTCGTCCTTCAGCAGCACCTTCTCCGCGAGCGGGTTGCCGTTGTACTTGGAATAGTTCTCCTTGATGGGGTTCAGGTAATAGCCCTCGGGGCGGAGGGTTATGACCACGGCCAGCTCCGGCCCTCCGCCGAACAGCCCCCCCGCCTTGTACGGGATGGCCGCCTGGGAAGACTTGCCGATATAGGTGGAAAGAGCGGTGAGCTCGAAGTCCTTCCGGTCGTCGCCGGGGTTCTCCAGGACCTCCAGCGCGCCCTGCGGCGGGCGCCCGCGCTGCTGCGGCAGCGGGGGCTCCTTCGGGGCCGCGGCGGAAGGGGCGGCGGACTCCTCGGCGAAGACCACCGAGTATTTCACTATGGTGACGATGTCCCCGCCCTTGACCCCGGACTTGAGGACCTTCTTGCCGTTGACGAAGGTGCCGTTGGTGGAGTTGAGGTCCTCGACGAACCACGTGCCGCCCGACTCGTACATCTTGCAGTGGTGGCCGGAGACGGCCGGGTTGTCCAGGACGATATCGTTGTCGGGCTTCCTGCCTAAGGTGTAGGAGGGCTTGTCCAGCTTTATCTCGCGGATAAAGGCGGCTTCGAACTTCAGCATTAGTTTAGGCATATGATTTCTTGAACATGTCCTTTATGTTTTCTTTGAGAGACTTGCGTGATACGGTGCCGACTATGGCGGTGATGTTGTCCGGTCCCCCGGCCGCGTTGGCGGCGGCTATCATCTCGGCGCAGGCTTTCGTGTCGTCGGGCTGGGCCATGACCATCTGGCGGATCGTTTCTTCCTTGACCGCCTTGAAGAGGCCGTCGGTGCAGAACAGGAGCCTGTCCCCCTCCTCGAGCATGACCTCCACGAGGTCTACGGAAGGGGTTTTCTGCGTGCCGAGCGCGCGGGTGAGGATGTTCTGCAGCGGGGAGACCTCGGCCTGTTCCCGCGTCAGCAGGCCCTTCCGGACGTGCTCCATCACCAGCGAGTGGTCCTCGGTGAGCTGCTGCATGGCCCCGGCGCGGACCAGGTAGATGCGGGAGTCGCCGATGTGCGCTATGCAGAGCCTGTCGCCGTCGAGGACCGCGGCGCTCAGGGTGGTCCCCATGCCCTTGTTGTCCGCCTGGGCGGTGCCGGCCTCGAAAATGACGGAGTTGGCCATCTGCACGGCGCACCCGAGCTGGTTGGCGGAAAGCGAGACCTTGTCGTTGTACGGGGAAGGCTTCATGCCGGTGCGGCGCATTGATTCGTAGTTCTCCCTGGTCACCTTGACCGCCAGGGAACTGGCCACCTCTCCGGAGTTGTGGCCGCCCATGCCGTCGGCCACTATGGCCAGCTCAAGTTCCGGGGCCAGCAGGTAGCTGTCCTCGTTGTTCTTGCGCGCCTTTCCCATGTCGGAAGCGCCGGCTAATGCTATCTTGAATTTCATTTCTTGTCCTCGTCGGGGAATATGACCGGGATGCTGCTGTCGAAGCCGTCGGCGGCCGGCCTCGGGCGCGGCTGCGGAGCTGGCTTGGGCGCGGCTTCAGCCGGCTTGGGCTGCGGAGCGGGCTGCGCCGGGGCGGGTTTCGGGGCCGGGGCTGGCTGGGGAGCGGGCGCCGGCTTAGGCTGGGCGGCGGCAGGCGGCACGCTCATGGTGCCTGCCCTGGGGTCCAGTTCGAGGCCTGGCGGGCGCTGCGGCTGAGGCGCCGGGGCTGGCCTGGGCTGCGGCGCCGCCGTCTGCGCAGCTGCGGGTTTCGCCTGGGCCGGCTGGGCTGGCTTAGGCGCAGGGGCAGGCTGGTGGGCCTGCGGTGCGGGCGTCTGGCCCGGTGCGGGAGCCGGTTTCGGGGCCGTGGCCGGCGGCTTGGGCGCCGCCGCCGGGGCGGGCTTGGGGGCGGCCGCCGGCGCGGTCTGGGCGGCCGGCGCCGGCTGCGCAGCCGGCGAGTCGCTTATCTGCGGAGCCTTGCCGGCTATAACGGCGCGCAGCGCGTCGGCCATCTCGGTGCCGGTCTGGAAGCGCTCCTCCGGCTTCTTCTTCAGGGCCTTGTCGATGACGGCCAGTATGCCCTGCGGCAGGTCCTGGCGTATCTGCATCGGGTCCGGGTAGGGGTCGCTGGTTATCTGGAAGAGCAGGGTGCCGATGGACTCCCCGCCTTTCCACGGCCTTTCGCCGGTGAGCAGCTCGTAGAGCGTCACCCCGAGCGAGAAGAGGTCCGCTCGCCCGTCCACCTTCTTGCCGGCTATCTGCTCCGGGCTCATGTAGTACGGCGTGCCCAGCACGGTGCCGGTGGCGGTCTTGGAATGCTCGGTGATGCGGGCTATGCCGAAGTCCGCCACGCGGATGGTGCCGTCCTCGAGCAGCATGATGTTGGCCGGCTTGATGTCCCGGTGCACTATGCCGTTCTTGTGGGCGTAGGCCAGCGCGTCGGCCGCGTGGGCTATGTACTCCAGCACCTTGGGAACGGGCAGCAGGTTGTCCTTGGTGGCCCATTTCTTCAGGTCGTCGCCCTTGAGGAGCTCCATGGCTATATAGGCTATGTCCTGCTCCTCTCCGGCGTCGTAGATCTTGACGATGTTCGGGTGCGTCAGGTTGCCGGCGGCCTGGGCCTCGCGGAAGAAGCGGTCCTTCAGCTCCTTCATCGCCTTCTCCTCCAGGCCCTCCTCGAAGCGCATGGTCTTGATGGCGACGGTGCGGTTGATCTTCGGGTCCGTGCCCAGGTAGACGATTCCCATCGCGCCCTTGCCGAGCTCCTTCTTGATCTCGTAGCGGCCGAGCGTGGGGGTGATAGACGAGCCTGCGACCATCATGGTGGCCTCGCCGCCGGCCTTGCCCCCCACTCCCCCGAAGACCGCGCCGTTGGCGGCCTGCTTGAGCATGTCTATCTTCCCCTTGATGTCCTTGAACTCCGGGTCCTTGGCGGAGATGTGCTCGTAGACCGCGACGGCTTTGTTGTACTGGCGCTTGCGCTCGAAGTCCAGCGCCAGGTTGTAGAGCGTGTCCTTCATGTTGTCGTCGAGCGGGCACAGCCGGAACTTCTCGAAGGCGAGGTCCAGCATGCCCTGGCCCTGGAACGAGAGGCCCAGCATCTTGTTCGTCTCTATCTGCGAGACCTCTATCAGCTCCTTCTTCTTCTCGGTGAGGAAGAAGCGCTTGCTGATGACGAAGATGTAGCCTACGCCCAGCACGGCGGCGGGATACATGATCTTTATCCAGAGGCCCCTGGAGACGAAGAGGAAGATGCCCGCGCCTATGAGCGCCGCGAATAGCGTGCCGGTCACCACGGCGCCGATGCCGGCCTTAAGCCGCGGCAGCAGAAAGGCCGTGAAGAGGCCGGCAAGAAGGATCATTCCCATCTCGACGGGGCCCGCCCAGTCCGGGCGCGAGATGAAGCGGCCGGACAGGATGTCGTCCACGACGTTGGCGGTGTAGTCCACCGCGGACATCGCGCTGTCGGTGGGCGTGACGTACAGGCTGCCAACGCCCTGCGCCGTAGGACCGATCAGGACTATCTTGTCCTTGAAGGCCTCGGGGACTATCTTGCCGTTCATCACGTCGTAGAAGGAATAATACTTGAAGCTCTTGGGCTTGTCGAAGGCCAGCAGCGCCGAGGAGGAGGCGTCCAGCGGCATGCGGCTCTTGCCGTAGACGGCCTCGCTGCCGGGCGAGAGCACCACTTTGTCCGGCGCGAGGCCAAGGCTGACGCGCACTATCTCGGAGGCGAAGGAAGGGTAGAAGTTCTGCCCGTACGGGATGAAGGGGTACTCGCGGCGCACCGACCCGTCTATCTCGCTGAAGACGTTGACGTGGCCGACGCCGGAGGCGGAGGAGGCCAGCACGGCTATCGGCACCGTGAAGCCGGAACCCTCCACGGGTACGCCTTCCACGGCGGCCTTGTGGGAGACGGACGGGGAGAACCTGCGCATCCAGTCGGGTTCGGGCTTGGGCTTGGAGACGGGGATGCCGGTGTCGAAGAACAGCGGCAGGACCACGTTGCCGGCCGAAGCTATGGCGCCGGAAAGCTTGGCGTCGTTGTCCAGCTCCCTGCGGGTCTCGTCGATGGCTTTCAGGAACTCGGACTCCTTGCCCGACTCCTTGATCCTCTTGGCGGCCACCAGCTCGGTGTAGCGCTCCCTAAGCTTGTCGGCTATCTCGGCGCCGCCGTTCTTTTCCGGCTCGGAGAAGAGGATGTTAAGGCCGATGACGGAAGGCTTGGCCGGCTCGGAGGAGAGCCAGACCAGCATATCCGCTATCTTCGAGCGGGGCCAGGGCCAGCGTCCTATCTTGGAGATGCTGTCGTCGTTGATCTCGATCACGGCGATGTCGCTCTTTTCCGGGCTGGCCGCGCTCATCCTGGCCCTGAAGTCGTAGAACTTCAGCTCGGCCGTCTCCAGGCCGGTGCCGGTGAAATAGAAGAACAGCGCCGCCAGGGCGAGGGCCGTGCCCCAGAGTATGTCGGAAAAGATGAATTTTCGCACTTCCCTTCCCTCCTTCTAGAATAAGTCCTGTTCGCGGTAGGCGGCCATCATTTCCTCTACGAAGATGACGTTGGCCATCAGCGCCAGAAAGAACGCCACGAAGATGATGCCCGCCGAGCCGGCCAGGGTGCCGCTTATCCTCATGCCGAGGTCGCCGTAATACTCCAGCCTGGCCTGGTTCTGCAGCTTGCCGCGGGCCGTTACCAGGACCTCGGCCGGCTTCTCCGGGAGCTTCGGCGGTATCGGGCGCCCTTCCTCGTCGTAGGTGACCTCGGACTGGGCGGCGAACATGGCCTGCTGGTATTCCATCATGTTCCGGAGGTTGGCCTTCTTCACGGCCGCCTCCTCGGTGCGGAACTTCTGGTCGGTTATCCGCTCCACCTGCGGGTTGGTGAACATGGCGAACATGGCCAGGTTGGCGGCCAGGAAGAGGAGCTGCGGATTGAAGAACAGCGAGAAATTCCTCTGCGTCAGCGCGGCGGCCACGCCCAGCAGCGACAGGGCGCCCCCCACGGCCAGCCAGACCTTCTCCGGGGATATCTCCGCGCCGGCCTTGAAATAGAAGTAGGTAAGGGCCAGGCCGCACAGGTAGGCGGCGACGGCGAAAGCCTTGAGGCCCCAGTTCTTGAAGACGGCCTTGGACGCGGCGATGTAGAGGAACAGGGCGTAGACGATCAGGTTGGCCGGGGAGAACATGTTCTCCAGCCCTATCCGCACCGCCAGGAAAGCCTTCGCCACCGTGTCGGCTCCGGCCGGGGCCGGGATATAGGCGCCGCCGGCGTAGGCCGCGGCGGCCGCTGCCGCCAGGAAGAGGGCGTAGCCCGGGGTGAACTTCAACGGCTTCTGCCAGAGGGCCCAGATAAAAAGGACCGTGCCCGCCAGGGCCAGCATGCCCGCGGTAACCGGGTTGGTCGCCAGGGGCGCCGCGAGCCCGGCGGACCTGCCCGAGGCGCCGGCCAGGATGAAGCAGCCGGTGCCGGCGAGGGTCAGGGAAAAATGCATCGCTGCCTTCAGGCCGTTGTGCAGCGCCGCCATCTGCAGCGCCGGCCTGGCCGCCCGGGCGTCCGGCTTTTCGCCGGGCGCGGCCGCCGGCGGCTGCTGCCAGGGCTGCGGCGGGGGCGGCGCGGGCTGGCGCACCGTGGGGGCAGGGGAATGGGGCTGCGAGCTTTCCAGGGAGGCCTCGGGCTGCTGGACCGCGCGGGCGCTTATGCGGGCCGTGAGCTCCGGGATCTCGTAGGTGGCCTCCTGCGTTTCGGAAGGCGCTTCCCCGCCGTCCGGGTGCTTGGCGAACTCCTCTATGACCTCGCCGGCGGTCTGGTAGCGCTCCTCCGGTTTTTTGCGCATCAGGCGCTCTATCACGCGGGAGGCCCACAGCGGGATGTCCGGGCGCAGCAGGATGATGTTCGGCACCGGCTCGCCGATGTGCTTATGGATCACCTCTATGGAACTCTTCCCGTCGAAGGGATACTTCCCGCTCAGTATGTAGAAATACGTGGCTCCCGCCGCGTAGAGGTCGGCGCGGCTGTCCACCGTGCCGGCGAGGCCCTGCTCCGGGGACATGAAATACGCCGTGCCCACCATCTCCCCGGCCATCGTGAGCTGCTTCTCCTCCGTGATGCTCCTGGCCAGGCCGAAGTCCACGATGCGCGGCACGCCGTCGGTCCCCACTAGGATGTTCGCGGGCTTGATGTCCCGGTGGATCACCGACTTGGAATGCGCGTGGGCCAGGCCCTGCAGGACGCCGGTCATTATATCGGTGGCTTCCTTCACCGGCAGGGGGCCTTTCTCCGTCACCAGGTCCTGGAGGCTCTTACCCTCCACGTAGGACATGATGATGAAGTAAGAACCGTTCTCCTGGCCGAAGTTGTAGACGTGGACGATGTTCGGGTGCTCGAGTTTCGCGGCCGAGCGCGCCTCGCGCAGGAAGAACTCTATGTTGCGCTGGTCCCGGGCCAGGTCGGCGGACAGCAGCTTGACGCAGACGAACTTGTCCAGCGCCTCGTGGTGGGCCTTGTAGACAGAGCCCATGCCGCCCTGCCCGATCTTGGAGATGATCTTGCAGCCCGCGAAGACGGTCCCGGCTAAATCAGGTTCTGTTTGCATGTCGTCAGATGCGCCTGTCCTTTACGTAGATGCTGCCCCGCCTGGAGGAAAGGTCCTTGCCGTAGCGCTTGAGCTCCGCGGCGCTCTCCACTATCTTGGCGTAATGCTGCTGCGTCCGCGGGGCCACTATGGCCACGGTCAGCGACATCAGCGGGAACTGTCTGGTGTTGTTGGAGCGGTCCAGCGTGGTGATGAAGCCGCGCGCCCGGTCCTCCGGCGTATAGAAATCGGGGATGAGGCGGTCGAATTCCTCCGTGACGGCCTTGGCAGCGGGCTCCGCCTTCTCGGAGGAGGTGATCAGCACGAAGTCGTCGCCCCCGACGTGCCCGACGAAGTAGTCGTCGCCGGAAGTCTCCCTGGCCTTCCCGAGCAGCAGGGAGGCTATGGTCTTTATGACCTCGTCGCCCTTGGCGTAGCCGTAGACGTCGTTGTAGGCCTTGAAGTTGTCCGCGTCCACGTAGCAGAAAGCGAAAGTCTCCTTGCCTTGCAGGCGCCTGAGGACCTCCTCCTCTATCGCCGGACTGCCGGGGAGCTTCGTCAGCGGGTTCAGGGACGTGTCCTCGCTCTTCCTCTTCAGTATCCTGTTGATGCGCGCCCTCAGTTCCCGCACGTCGAAAGGCTTGGTGATGTAGTCGTCCGCCCCCAGCTCTATCGTGGTGACGCGGGCGTCCACTTCGGAGACTCCGCTCAGTATGATGACGGGGATATCGCGCGTGGCCGGCGCCTCGCGTATGCGCTTGCAGAGGGCGTAACCGTCGATGCCGGGCATCCGGAGGTCCAGCAGGATGAGGTCCGGCGTGTTGTCCTTCAGGAAAGCCAGCACCTCGCTGCCCCCGTAAAGGGTGGTAACGGCGTAGTTGTACTTCTTCAGCACGGCGGAGATCAGCAACCCCACGTTGGGGTCGTCGTCCACCACAAGAACTTTTTTTCCCGCCAAGTCTTTCCCCCGTAAAAAATTCTCAGGGAACGCGAGTCCCCTTACCGGAAATCATACTGAAGCATTATAAAACATAATATATTAATACGCAAGGCTTGCCGGCGGCTCCCGGCCGCGCCCGCGGGGCCCGGCCGTTTGCCGCGGCGCCGGAATGTGCTATAATATTAAAAAGGGTAAAAACCATAAAAATCGCAACAGTGGAGGAGCACCCGTGAGAGAAAAGATCTACAGCACCTTCGAAGCGGCAAAGATGATGGGGCTTTCGCCCGGTACCGTGGCCAACTGGGTGGATTCGGGCAAGCTCAAGGCCTTTACCACGCTCGGCGGCCACCGCCGGATAAAGGCGGAGGATTTCAGGAATTTCCTGATAGAGAACAGGATGCCAGTGCCTAAAGAACTGGAGAGCAGCGTCTCTTCGCCCAAGAAGGTGCTGATGGTGGAGGACGACCCCAAGTTCCTGCGCCTGATGGAGAAATTCTTCCGGGCCGCCAAGAAGGACTGGGAACTCTTCTTCGCCGCCGACGGTTTCCAGGCCGGCTCGCTGGTCGGCAGCGAGAAGCCCGACGTCGTGATCCTGGACATCATGCTGCCGGACATCAACGGCTTCAAGGTCTGCGAGATCATAAAGGCCAGCGACAAGCGCACCCTGGTGATAGCCGTGACCGGCTACGACTCGGAGGACATAAAGAACAAGATCCTGGCCGCCGGGGCCGACGATTATTACGTGAAGCCGTTCAAGTTCGAGGCCCTTATCAAGCGCATCGACGAGTGGAAAGGCCGGGGTTCCTGACGCTCCCCTGGCGGCCGGAATACTGACTTTTGTCCGCGCCGCTCTTGACAAAGGTCATAAGGGGTGGTAGAATAAATGCGTCAGGGCTGCCTCCCTCACCCTACCCCCCAAAAGGCAGCCCTGCCTTTTTTTTGTCCGGAAAATGACGAAGAATTTCAAAACGACGCTGGTCGCCCTGGCCTCCGCCGGGCTGCTGCTCGCCGTCGGGTACTCAGCGCTGAAGCGCGCCGAGCGGGCCCAGGCCTCGCGCCTGGACTGGCGCGACATCACAGCCCTCTCCGCTACGAAGGGCCCGGTGGCCGCGGCCCGCGCCGTCGACGAGAAGCTGCTGGCCCATCCTAACGACGCAATACTGCATTATTTCCGGGCCCGGCTCTACTACGAGGACGGCCGCGCGCAGCAGGCTCTCGAGGAAGCCGACAGGGCCATAGCCCTCGGCTACTCGCAGGAGCTCTCGCACATGCTGAAGGCGCTGGTCTACGGGCGCCTGCTCGACGACCGGGGCCGCCAGAAGGAGCTGGCCACAAAGGCCCTGGGCTACGACCCGACCTACGACGGAGGCTACATGGCCAGGGCGGAGGCGGAATACCGCCTGGGCGAGTACGCCCCCTGCGCCGCCGACGCCGCGTCGTATTCAAGCCTGTCGCCGGAGGAGTCGTACTCGTACGAGCTTTCCCTGCTCTGCCTTTCCGAGCTCAGGGAGTACGACAAGGCGGAGAAAGCCGGGGCCAGGCTGCTGAAGCTGGAGCCGAACAACCACGAGGCGCTCTGGCGCCTCGGGCTGCTGGAGGCGGCGCGCGGGCGCCACGAGGAGGCCCTGCGGAAGTTCTCCGAGGCCATCCGGCTCAGCGGCGGGCGCCCGGCGTATTACCTGTCCCGGGCGGCTTCCTGCCGCGAGCTGGGCGACTACGCCTGCGAGGCGTGGGACCTCGCTTCCGCTTCGGACTGGAGATCCGTCTCTTCCTATGCCACCTACTATATACGGCTCGGCGAGGCTATGCACCGCGTAGGCGAGCTGGAGCTGGGCGCGAAGGCCGCCGCCAGGGCGCTGGAGCTGCAGCCGGCCTCGCCGGCAGCCCACGTGCTCAGGGGCCGGCTGAGGGCGGAGAGCGGCGATCTCAAAGGCGCCGCGGCGGATTTCCGCGCGGCCGAGGCGCTGGCCCCTGGCGGCGACCCGGAGCTGCCGGCCCTGCTCTCCGCCGTGGCCGGAACTTCTAAAGCCCCGAGATAACTTTATAGAATAACCAGCGTGACCGATCCCGCCAACGACCGGCTCCCGCCCGGGATTTCCCCCGCCGCCCTATGGGCCGCCCTGCTGGCCCTGCTGCTGGTGCCGCTCTACGTCTGCAGCCTGCCCCCGGTGCTGCCTCCCTACCGCGACGCCGGCGAGATGGCCAGCGCGGCCTGGACGCTGGGGGTAGCGCATCAGCCCGGGTATCCGCTCTACATCCTGTCGGCGAAACTGTTCTCGCTGCTGCCGCTCGGGAACCCGGCCTGGCGGCTGAACCTCTATTCCGCCGCGGCCGGCCTGGCCGGCGTATTCGTCTTCTGGCGGCTGGCCGCCGCGGCCTTCTCGCCTTCCTCGGCCTTCTTCGCCGCCCTCCTGCTCGGCTTCAACTTCACGCTCCGCACCGTCTCCTCGGTCCCGGAGATGTACGCGCTCAACTTCCTGTTCGCGGGGGCGGTGCTGCTGGCCGCGGCCCGGCCCGGGCGCGGCGCGCTCTACCTGGCCGCATTCCTGCTGGGCCTCGGCATGGCCAACCGCATGGACCTGCTGCTGGCCGCCCCGGCCCTGCTGCTGCTGCTGTGGCCCGGGCTGAAGGAAGGGGGCCTCGCGGCTTTCCTCAAGGCCGCGGGTTTCTTCTTCCTGGGCTTCTCGCTGTACCTTTACCTGCCGCTCCGGTCGTCGGGGTGGCCGCGCTTCGACTGGAGCCACCCCGCGGACCCGGCGACTTTCCTGGCCGTGATCACCAGGAAGAGCTACGGCTCGACGCTGGACCTGATCTCGCTCAACTACGCCCGCGGCGAGCTCTTCCTGCCGGGGCTGAAGTACTACGCGGCGCACCTGTGGCAGAACTTCAGCGCGGCCCTTCTCCTCTCGGCGGCGGGTCTTTATGCCGAATGGCGCCGGAACCCGCTGAGGCTGGCGGCTTTCGGCGCGCTTTTCCTTTTCTCCGGGCCGGTCTTCATCTACATGGCCAACATGCCTCCCAACCCGCACGCGCTGGCCATCGTGGAGCCGTATTACCTGCTGCCGGACGTGGCCGTGGCGTTCTGGGCCGCGGCCGGGCTCTACTTCCTGTGCGGCCGCTATCCCGGCGCCGTGCGGCCGCTGGTCCTGGCGGCGGCGCTGGCCTGCGGCCTGGTCTTCCGCGCCGGCGCGCACGGCTCCTTCCGCAGGTGGCTCTTCGCCGCGGAGGATTACGCCTCCGACGTGCTGCGTTCGGTCCCGCCGGGTTCGGTGGTGGTGGCCAAGAAGGACGTGCAGCTGTTCTCGCTCTGGTACCTGCAGGAGGTGAAAGGCCTGCGGCCCGACGTGAAGGTGGCGGCGCAGGGGCTCAGCGGCGCGTCGTGGTACCGGGAGGAGCAGCGCCGCTACGCGCCCGGGCTGGTCCTCTATAACCTCGGCTCCGGCCAGCCGGCCGACTGGCAGGCCTTCGCGGCGGCCAACCCGGGAGGGGTTTACGCCACCATGGACGCGGAAGTGCCCGGGGAGATCCCCGCGGCGCCGTCGGGCATGGTCAACCTGCTGTTCCCCCCCAAGGGGGCCATCCTCCCCGACAGGTGGAAGTTCTTCGCCCTGCCGCGGCTGGATACCCGCTACCGTGATTTCTTCGACAGGGACATCGGGGTTTCTTACGCCCAGGCCATGCTGGCCGGCGCCGCCAGGCGCGGCGCGGCCGGCGCCCTGGAGGCCTCCGACGTGGAGTCCCTCAGGCTCGCTTCCCTGCTGGACCCGGAGCTGCCGGACGCCCCGCTCTACGAAGGCTTCTATTACTCCGCCAGGGGCGACTGGGCGAAGGCCAAGTCCTGCTTCCAGGCTTCCGCGGCCGTCTACGACAGGCTGCTGGTCCTGGCGGAGGAGTATCGTTCCCTTCCGGACCTGAAAAGGACCCTGCTCTCCGCCAGCGCCTACGCGCTGCTGAACTACGGCGTCGCCGCCGAGAAGACCGGGGACAGGGCCGCCGCGGAGAAGGCCTATCTGGCCGCGGCCGCGCGCAACCCGGGGCTGGCGGACGCCCGCTACAACCTGGCCATCCTCTACTGGAACAGGGACTGGACCCGCGTGCGCGAGGAGCTGGCCGCCGCGCTGCGGATAAACCCGGGACACGCCCAGGCCAGGAAGTACCTGGAGCAGCTGGAACGAGAAGGCCGCCGCTGAGCCGCGGCGGCGCCGAGAGAAAAAGACCGCTTCCGCGGTCTTTTTCTTTTCCGGTCGGGTCCGGGCTATTTCGGCAGGTAGTTGTAGCGGAACTGGAACATGCCCAGCAGGTCCCAGCCTCCCTTGAAGGTCAGGTAGGAGAGCTCGAAATTCAGGTGCAGCAACGTGCCCAGGTGGAGGTTGAAGAGCCGCGGGGACTGCGGCGCGCCCTGGGGTATCATGAACTCCAGGCCTATGGGCGAATCCTTCCGTGGCATCCACATGAGCCCGCCGAACAGCATGCCTGTCGGCACCTCCACCGCGGCGGACGACGGGCGGCCGTTGGTGAGGTTTATGGCCTCCTTGGAGAGGAACTCCGACATGTCGTAGAGGACCTTGGGCATGTCTCCGTCGGAATAGCCGGCGTTGACCAGCAGCTTCGGATGCACCCTCTTCGTCAGGGCCACGTAGGCGTTGGCGTAGGTGTTGGTGTTCTTGGAATCTATCTTAGTGGTGACCGAAGGCTGGTTCAGCGAGGGCTGGGCTCCGTCCCGGAACTTGAGTATGCCCTGCACGCCCGCCGCCATGGCCGGGCGCCACTTCCCCTCGGTCTGCACCAGCATCTTCGAGTCCGCGGAGAGCAGCCAGAGGCCTACCCGGTCCAGGTAGTTCTTCTTCTCCGTGGTCCAGGAGAACGTGTTCTTGCCGTACAGGCGGCCGATATAATAGGCGGCGTTGAAGTCCAGGCCGAGGCCTATGGAGTTGCGGCCCTTGCCGCGGTACGCCGTGGGCATCATGACTATGCCGCTGAGAGGGGCCCGGCTCTCGTCGTAACGGGACGGCTGGGAGGGTCCCTGCCTGGGGGCCGCGGTCATGCCCGGCAGCGGCAGGGCGGCCGGGGCCGCCGTGCTCTGGGCGGGGGCCGATTGCTGCGGCGGCATCTGCGGAGGCGGCTGCTGCCCGGAGTTCTGGGTCTGCGGGGCCTGCTGCGCCGCCTGGAGGGCCGCCTGCTGCGCCGCCTGCATCTGGCCCTGGGCCTGGGCGGCTCCCTGGGGCTGGCTCTGCGCGGCCGCGGGAGCGGCGAGGAACAGGGAAATCAGCAGGGAAGCGTATTTCATAGGAATATCATCGCGGCGAGGCGGGCGAGGAGGTTGGCTTCCGCGCCGGCCAGCAGGTCATCCACAATTATACCAAAACCCCCGCCGCAGGTAGTCTCCAGCTTCTTTATAGGCCAGGGCTTCAGCGTGTCGAGGGCCCGGAAAAAGATGAAGGCCGAGGCCAGGTGGAACGGGGTCCTCGGCAGGAAGAGGATGGCCGTCCAGAAGCCGATGATCTCGTCTATCACTATGCGGGGGTCGTCGTGGGTGCCGTAGCTGCGCGAGGCCAGGGAAGCTATCCAGATCGAGAACGGCAGGAAGGCCAGGCAGAACAGGGCGAAAGGCCGGCCTTCCGGCAGGAAAGGGACCAGCGCCAGCGCCAGCAGCGAGCCGGCCATGCCTGAGCCGGTGAACTTCTTGAACCCGGTTATCCGGGCGGGTATGTAGCTGACGAAGCCGCCGCTGGCGAGGAACCTGGCGCCGAAGTCCGAGAGCCTCATCAGGGCTGTTTCGTCCTGTGCGTCCAGGATTTGTATAGCAGGAGACGGTGATTGTAGAGGTAGATGGCCCCGCTGATCACGGTGAAGAAGGCGGTGGACACGGTGAGCCACCAGGTGATAGGCTTGGCCAGCTTCACGATGTCGGCCAGCGGGGCCGGCAGCGGGTGCTTCCTGCCCCAGACGATCAGGACCAGCAGCGTCATTATCGTGAAGGAGGCCGTCAGCTGGATGGCGGTCTTGATCTTGCCGGCGGCCTCGGCCTTCATCACCTCGCCGTGAAGGGCCGCGAGCACGCGAAGCGTGGAGATGGTCAGCTCGCGCAGCAGGATCAGGAAGACGGCCCAGAGCGGCACCGCGAGCTCCCGGATGGAGCCGAAGGCGAGCAGCACGGACATCACCAGTATCTTGTCGGCGAACGGGTCCGCTATAGCCCCGAAATGGGTGGTGGTCTGCGTGCGCCTGGCGATGGCGCCGTCGATGCCGTCGGAGATGCTGGCCACGGTGAGCAGCGACAGGGCCGCCACTTCGGACCAGAGCGTCTTGAAGACGATCAGGACGAAGATCGCCAGGCTCAGGGCCATGCGGCCCATCGTTATCCTGTTAGCCAGTGTCATGCTGCCTGCCGTGTCCCTGCCTTCAGTTCTTGAACTCAAGCGTTTCGGTGCCTTTCGGAGGGGTGAACTTGAATATCTTCCTGTCGATCTCCCCGTTCTTCGTCACCGAAGTCAGCGTGGTGCGGATGACGGTGCCGTCCACGGAGAGCTCGGCGCCCGACGGGAAGTAGTCGGTGGAGGAGAGGGTGAGCTTCAGCGTGTAGGCGGCCCCGGAACGCGGGGTGAACGTCACCGTGAACGGCGCGCCGCCCTTGCCCCCCTCCACCTTGGTCTCGTTCCTGGCGGTCAGCGAGGAGTAGTTGCCGAAGTCCAGGATGCCGGAGAAATTCTGGTCCTGGGTCTTCCTCCAGGCCTCCCAGGCGGTCTTTACGACCTGCTTGTCCTCCGGCTTGTAGATCCAGATGTCGGCCTTGTCGGTGACCACCAGCTGCCGCGCAGGCTTGATGTGCTCTATCCGGAGCAGGTTGGGCTTGACGTACTGCAGCTTGCCCTCGATGGACTGTTTCAGGCCCGCCTCGGTGAAGGAAACCTCCTGGGTGAAGTCCGCCTCCAGGGAGTCGAGCCGGGAGTCCCAGGCCTTCAGTTCCCGTATCGCCTTTTCTTCCGGGGTCTCCGGGGCCTCCGCCGCCGGAGCGGGCTTTTTGGCCGGCGCCGGCGCCGCGGTCTTAGGCTTCTGCTCTTGCTTGGGTGCCTTCTTCTGCTGGGCCGCCGCGGGCGAGGCCAGGGCGAGCAGCAATACCGCCGTGATGGTCTTATTCATTTCTCGAGAACTCCTCCGTCGCGGGTTCGTTTTCCTGGGGCTGCTGGGACTGGTGGGAGTTCAGATGGGCTTCTATCTTGTCGAAGAATATCTCCCAGCGGTTGGAGCCTTCCGGCTTGTGGATGAACCCGTTCATCTCCAGTATGCTCAAAATATTGGTCGCGCGAGCCGAGGAGCCGAAATGCGCCTTCAGCAGGTCCTGCGAGACGCGGCGGCGCTCCAGCACGAGGCGCAGCGCCGCGAGCATCTCCTCGGAGGAACTGCCCTTGCCGGTCCCGGCGGCTTCCTCGTCCTCGGCCAGCGGCTGGTAGTTGGGCCTGGCCTGGGACTTCACGAAATCGGCGACCTTGCGGATCTCCTCCTCGCCGACGAAGGCGCCCTGGATGCGGGACGGCTTCTGGGCGTCGATGGCGAGGTAGAGCAGGTCGCCCTTGCCTATCAGGGCCTCGGCTCCGGGGCTGTCGAGTATAACCCGGGAGTCGGTCTTGGAGGTCACCTGCAGCGCGACGCGCGACGGGAGGTTCGCCTTGATGACGCCGGTGATGACGTCCACCGACGGGCGCTGCGTGGCGAGCACCAGGTGGATGCCGACCGCGCGGGCCATCTGGGCGAGGCGCTGTATCGCGTCCTCCACGACGTTGCGGGTCTGCAGCATCAGGTCGGCCAGCTCGTCGATGACTATGATGATGTAGTATTCCTGCGGCTGGCCGTTCTCGAGAGCCCATTTATTATAGGAGGCGATGTTCTTGACGCGGGCCTTCTCGAACTTCTTGTAGCGCTTTTCCATCACGCGCGTCATCGCTACCAGGGACTTGGCGGCGTCTTTAGGGTCCGTGATGACGGAGACCCGGTCCGGGGTCTCCTTGGGGTCGTACAGATAAGGAATGTCTTCGTAGAAAGTAAGCTCGAGGCGCTTGGGGTCTATGAAGAGGAACTTGACCTCGTCCGGCTTGTTGCGGAACATCAGCGACAGGATAAGCGACTGCATGAACACGCTCTTGCCGCTGGCGGTGGCGCCGGCCACCAGCAGGTGCGGCATGCTCTCGAGGTTGGCCACCGCCACTTTGCCCTCGGCGTAGCGGCCCAGCGCGAACGTCAGCGGCGAGCGCGCCGCGTTGAATTCCGAACTCTCGAGCAGCTCGCGCAGGCAGACCTTGGCGCGGGTGTTGTTGGGTATCTCGAAACCGATGGCGGACTTGCCCGGTATCGGGGCTATGACGCGTATGGCGCCGGCGGATTTCATCGCCAGAGCCACGTCGTTGGACAGCGAGACTATGGAGCTTATCTTAACTCCGGGCGCGGGCGTCACCTCGTAGCGGGTTATCACCGGGCCCGGGTAGACCCCGGAGACGTGGACGTCCACGTCGAAGCTCTTGAACGTGGTCTCCAGCTGCAGGCGCGCCGCGTTGATCTCGTTGTCGTCGGGGCCTACGACGGCGGACTGCTTGGCCGGCGGCTCCAGCAGGGAGGTTTCCGGCAGCTTGAAGTCCTTGAAATAGGGGTCGGTCAGCTTGTCCTTGTCCGGCGCGGCCTGCTGCGGCTTGGCGGCGGCCGGCTTCTGGGGCTTAGCGGCGGCCGCGGTCTCGGCCGCGGCGCGGACCACCTTGGGCTCCGTAGCCGGAGCGGGCTGGGCTGGGGCCGCCGTCTCCTGTTTTTCTCCCCGGCTGATGACCATCGGCGGCGGCTCGGGTATGGGCTTGGCCTCGAAAGCCTCCCCGGAGCGCTCCTTGTCGGAGGCTATCTTGAGCCTGGCGTTCAGCTCCCGCTTGGCGGAGAGCCAGTTGCGGTAGTCGTCCGCGGCGGTGGAGGCGATGGCCTTGAAGACCTTGCGCCAGGAGACTTTGAAGAGCAGTTGCACCCCGGCGAAGAAGAGCACGGCCGCGAAGAGGGCCGCGCCGACCCCGCCGAACATGCGGGAAAGCGTCTGCTCCAGGAAATAGCCCAGCCAGCCGCCGTCGAAATGCTCGGGGCCGAAGCGCGAGCTCAGCAGCCCGATGAGGGCCGCCAGCGAGCCGAGGATCAGCAGTATGC
>JAJZOZ010000214.1 GCA_021811405.1 bacterium
CAGGGACCTGGCCCTGGCCCGGTCCGGAGGAAGAGCCAAGAGGTGAGCTTGTGAAAAGAATACGCGTTATCTGCTGCGCGGCCGCGGCCGCGCTGGCCGCCGCCGGGGCCGCCTATTCCGCCGCGCCGGCCTCGCTCAGCTACCAGGGCACGCTGAGAAAGGACGGCCGCCTTTTCAACGGCACGGCCGCGATGGAATTCCGCATAACCGACCAGGCCGGCGTGACGGAGTACTGGACCTCCGGCTCCACCGACGTCGCGGTCTCCACGGGCCTGTTCCGCTACGCGCTGGGCTCGCCCAACGAGGCGCAGTTCGCGTCCATAGTCTGGAAGGACATAGCCCCTTACGTCCAGATGAAGCTGGAAGGCTCCTGGCTGCCTCCTGAGCCGCTCTATTCCTCGGCCTACTCCATGCACGCGCTGACTGCGGAATCGTCCACCGGCACTTTCACGGTCAACGACGGCAGCCTTAAGATAACCGGGGCCGCCGGGGCCAACGGGGTGGTCTTTCCCAACGGGACCGTACAGTACGGGGCCCCGGGCTGGGAGGTGTCCGTCAACGGTATATATACTTCCTTCCCGGGCAGGGCCGGGGTGGGCGTCTCGACGCCGTCCTTCAGCCTGGACGTGAAGGGCGGTCCCGGGGACGCGTACGTGCAGCTCTGGCGCGATTCTTCCGAGACCATAGTCGCTTCCATGAGCGCCACGGGCCAGCTCTACGCCGACGCCGCCATGCTGCGCAATATGCCTTCGGGCAACGTAGTCGATACTCTTGCCGCCACCTTGGCCGCAGGCAACAACGCCGGCGGGACCGCCCTGGTGAACGTCGGGAGCATAACCGTGGCCAGCGCGCTCGGCGCCGGCCTCCCCCGCGTCTATCTGGCCCCCGGAGTGGAGATCTCCTCCGCGCCCCAGGCCGCCTACGGCGGAGTGCAGATCTCCACCAACGTCTATCTTCCTCCGGGCGCGAAGTATTACGGCGACGGTTCCGGGCTGACCGGCGTGAACGCGGCCGACAACCTCGGCGACCATACGGCCTCCCAGCCGCTGGACATGTCCGGCTTCGCCGTGGTCGGCGCTTCCGCCGTGGTGTTCAGCCCGGAGGTGGCGCTCTCCTCGGGTTCCGCCGCCCAGTACGGAGGACTGCTGGTCTCTACCAACGTATATCTGCCGGCTGGCGCGAAGTATTACGGCGACGGCTCGGGGCTTACCGGCATCGGCGCGGCCTCCGGCAACCTCGTGGACAACCTGTCCGATACGCTCGGCGCCGGCAATAACGCGGGCGGCTACTCCATGCTTAACGTCGGCAACCTGGCCCTGGGTGCGGCTGCGGCGGGCACGCGGCTGGACGTGCAGGGCGGCGGCGGAGGCTATACGCAGTTCTGGCGTAACTCCGGCGGGGTGATAGTGGCCTCGATGACGGACACCGGCGTCATTTACGCCGACGCGTCGAAGATGCGGGGCCTGCCGGCGGCGGACAATCTCGGCGACCATACCCTGGCGCAGAACCTCCTGGTCGGCGCCTACTGGCTCTCCGGAGACGGCGGCAACGAGGGCGTCTCGGTGAACGCTTCCGGGAACGTGGGCGTGGGCGTAAATCCGGCCACCGCCCGCCTCGAGGTGAACGACGCGGACGCCAACACGCTGACCAGCGGCATGAAGTTCACGAACTTCGCCTGCTCCGGCAGCGACAAGCTGACCGTGGACGGCAGCGGCAACCTGGTCTGCAGCGTCGACCAGACCGGCAGCGGCACCGGCAACCTGGTGGACAACCTGACCGACACGCTCAACTCCGGACGCGACGCGGGCGGGTTCGGCATCACCGGCCTGGGCAACGTCGCCATCGGAGCGGCTACGGCGGGCACGCGGCTGGACGTGCAGGGCGGCGGCGGAGGCTACACGCAGTTCTGGCGGGACTCCGGCGGGGTGATAGTGGCTTCGATGACGGACACCGGCGTCATTTACGCCGACGCGTCGAAGATGCGGGGGCTGCCCTCGGCGGACAACCTGGGCGACCACACGCTGGCGCAGAACCTCCGTGCGGGGACCTACTGGCTTTCCGGCGACGGCGGCAACGAGGGCGTCTCGGTGAACGCTTCCGGGAACGTGGGCGTGGGCGTCAACCCGGCCACGGCCAGGTTCGAGGTCAACGACGCGGACGCCGACACGGCGACCAGCGGCATGAAGTTCACCAATTTCTCCTGCTCCGGCACCGCCAAGCTGACGGTGGACGTCAGCGGCAACCTGGTCTGCGCCTCGGACCAACTCGGCAGCAACGTCATAGATACCCTGTCTGCCACGCTGAACGCCGGCAACGACGCCGGCGGCCTGAACATAGTCAACGCGGGGATGATCACCGCCGGCGGGCAGCTGACGGTCTACTCCAGCGCCACGGTGACGGGAGCTTCCGGCCTCGGCTCGCCGCGCTTGCGCCTGGCCTCCAACGTGGAGATCTCCTCCGCGCCAGCCTCGGCGTACGGCGGCGTACGTGTTTCCACCAACATCTACGCGGCCGGCGGCGTATACGCCTCCAAGTTCTACGGCGACGGGTCGCAGCTTACCAACATACCGACCGGCAACGTGGTGGATTCCCTGTCCGCCACGCTGGGCGTGGACAACGACGCCGGCGGCACCGGCATGGTCAACCTTGGCGGAGTGGGAATAGGCATTGTCGCCCCCGGCGCCAGCCTGGACGTCAAGGGCGGGGGCGGACTAGCGCAGCTCTGGCGAAGCCCCGCCGGTGTGGTGGTGGCTTCAATGACCGATTCGGGCGTGCTTTACGCGGACGCCTCCGGGATGCGCAACCTCCCTTCCGGCGGCGGCGGCAACGTGGTGGACACGCTGGCGGACACCCTCGGAGCCGGCAACAACGCCGGGGGGGCTTCCATGCTGAACGTCGGCAACCTCGCACTCGGCTCGGGTGCGGCCGGCACGCGGCTGGACGTGCAGGGCGGCGGCGGAGGCTACACGCAGTTCTGGCGGGACTCCGGCGGGGTGATAGTGGCCTCGATGACGGACACCGGCGTCATTTACGCCGATGCGTCGAAGATGCGGGGCCTGCCGGCGGCGGACAACCTGGGCGACCACACGCTGGCGCAGAACCTCCTGGTCGGCGCCTACTGGCTCTCCGGAGACGGCGGCAACGAGGGCGTG
>JAJZOZ010000057.1 GCA_021811405.1 bacterium
CGGGAACTGCTCCTCGGTCGGGAGCAGCGGCAGCAGCGCGCGCTTGGCGAGGTGGCCGTGGCCTATCTCGCGGCGGCCGGGACCGCGGTCCGGCTTCACTTCGCCGGTGCTCCAGCTGGGGAAGTTGTAGTGCAGCATGAAGCGGTCGAAGGTCTTGCCCTCGAGCGCGTCGAGCATCTGCTTGTCCTCGGAGGTGCCGAGGGTCACCGTCACCAGCGCCTGCGTCTGGCCGCGCGTGAACACGGCCGAGCCGTGAGTGCGGGGCAGGAAGCCGGGCTCGATGGTGATCTGGCGCACTTCGTCGGTCTTGCGTCCGTCGGTGCGGACCATCGTGCTCAGCGTTATGCCGCGCCAGACGGTGTAGAGGATGTCCTCGAAGACGGTCTTGGCCTGGTAGGTCGCGGTGGCGTCGTCTGCGTACTTCTTGGCCATCTCGGTGTAGGCCTTGACGCGGATCTCCTCGAGGGCCTTCTCCATCGCGTGCTTCTCGGGCTTCGAGCGCAGGATGCGGTCGATCTCGGAACGCACCATCGCGTCCACGTCGGCCTTGAGCTCGGGCTTTATCGTCGGAGTGGCGACCGGCGTCTTCTGCTTGCCGACCTTCTCCTTCATCTTGATCTGCATGTCGCAGAGCTTGCCGAGCTCGGGCATGGCGGCCTCGAGGGCGGCGACGAGGTCGGAGTTCGGCACTTCCTTCGCGCCGCCTTCCACCATCAGGATGCTCTTGGCGGTGCCGCAGATCACGAGCTCCATCTCGGAGTTCTCGCGCTGCTCGTTAGTGGGGTTCATCACGAACTTGCCGTCCACCTTGCCGAGGCGCACGGCCGCGACGGGGCCGTTCCACGGGATGTCGGAGATCATCAGCGCCGCGGAGGCGGAGTTGATCGACACGACGTCGGCGTCGTTCTCGCCGTCGAACGAGATCACGGTGTTCGTGACCTGCGTCTCGGTGTTGAAGTAGTCCGGGAACAGCGGGCGCACGGAGCGGTCGGTCAGGCGGGACGCCAGGACTTCCTTCTCGCGGGCCTTGCCCTCGCGCTTGAAGAAGCCGCCGGGGATCTTGCCGGCCGCGTAGGTGCGCTCCTTGTAGTCGCAGCTGAGCGGCACGAAGGCCGGGGGCGTGTCCTTGGGCTTGTTGGCCTGGACGGCGGTCGAGAGCACCACGGTGTCGCCTATGCGCACCGTCACGGCGCCGCCGGCCTGCTTGGCCAGCCAGCCGGTCTCGAAGGAAATGGTCTTATCCCCCACCTGGACGTCCAGGTGGAGCGGTTTGTTGTTATGTTCCATCGTTATTTCCTCAGTCCCAGGGATTTTATGACCTTCTTGTACTCCTCGCGGTCGTTGGACTCGAGGTAGGCCAGAAGGCGTTTGCGCTGGGCGACGAGCTTGGACAGGCCGCGCTGGGAGGCGTGGTCCTTGGGGCTGCCGGTGAGGTGCTTGGAAAGGTACTGTATCCTTTCGGTTATCAGGGCCACCTGCACCGAGGCGGAACCGGTATCGTTGGGCTTGGCGGAGAACTTCTCCACTATCTCTCTGGTCTTGTTCTTGGTTAATGACATTTTTCTCTCTCTTTAGTCGTTATTTTCTAGGGTTTTCCTATGGCACTATTATATTAATTAGCCTCCTCTATAGTCAATCGAGGGCGCACTCGGCGGGGCCTGCGCTGACCCCGGTAAACGCTTGAAAAACAAGCGGAAAATGCGGCTCGCTATCTGTCCGCCAGCGGGCCATGTGCGGCCTATAAATCCCGCGGGCCGGCGGGAACTGCGGAAGTGCGGCCGGGAACCGGCGCCGCGTGTCACGGCGCAAGCCGGAAAGCTTTGGACGCCCGCTACTTGATCTCCCAGTACCCGCCGGATTCGGTGCGGGATATCCTCGGGGTGTTGCCCTCCAGGGCAACCTTTTCATAGACAGAGGAGGTTTCCTCGCGCTTTATGTTCTTCTTGTAGATGCGGCTGCGTATGTCTATGTTGTAGGAGGCCGTGTACAGTCCCGGGGAATCGTTGACCACGTTCAGATTGGAGATGGTTACCTTGACCTCGTCGTAGACGCGGAAGATGTTCCGGAAATGCTCCTCGAGGTCTGACGCGCTGGTGCCGTCCCCGGCGGTCCAGTCCTCCGAGATGTAGGACATCGTCCGGGCGGCGTCGCGGCTTTCATAGGCCCGGGCGAAATCCTCGTACATCCGTTTCACGGAGGCGGCTCCCGGATCGCGACTGTCCTGAGCGTCGCGGAGTTCTTTCAGGCGCCTGGCCTCGGCCAGCGCCTTGCCCGCGGCGGAGTTCCAGAAGTCGTCGCGGACCTTGTCCACGGCCGGCAGTTTGTCGCTGACGGAGGCCGGCCAGAAGCCCGAGTTGAAGAAGAGGGGCGGGTTCCTGCCTTCCACCACGGGCCCGTACCGGGTGTTCTTTATCTCCAGCTTCTGCGGCTTTAGCTCCCCGGTAGCGGTGAAGAAATCGGTGGTCTTCACTTCCTCCTGTATGCCCTGCAGTTTCTCCTGCATGTCCGACTGGACCTTCCCGATCTTTTCGAACTCGCGGCTGTATTCTTCGTCGGAAGCTGTCTGCAGCCGCGCCGTATCCAGCGCGGCGAAGGCGCTCTTCAGGCCGGCTGCCCCGGCCGCGACCGCGGCCAGCATGCGCCGCTCCGCGTCGCGCAGGTAGCGCATCGCGTCGTCGGCCCCGAAGATTATGTCGGCCGAAGGCTGCAGCAGGTTCGGCAGCCCCTCCAGGTTGCCGACTTTGTCGAGCGCGGGCCTGAAATCCTCCAGCGGCTTGAAGATAGCCGCAATGGCGGCCTTATGCGCAGGGTTGGAGGCTCCGGCGGCTATATTGCGGGCCTCGTAGCACAGCGGGTCCTGCGACAGCGCGCGTTCCCGTTCCAGTTTGTCGGAGAGCGAAAGATATATCTGGACGGCGCCGCGCAGCGCGGCCTGCGCCTCGGAGTAGGAACGTTTGGCCTCGGCTATCTTCGGCTCCAGGTCGGCCAGGTCCCGCTTGCCGTCGTGGCCGAATTCAGCGGCGAACTCGGAGGGCAGGGCCTGTACCGGCGCGTTCTTGCGGCCTACCTCCTCGATAGCGGCCTGCAGGCGGTCCTGCTGAGGCAGCGCTTCCTTGAGCGCCAGCGCCGCCGCCGCGTAAGCCTGCGCCGCCGCGGCCGCCGCCGCGTAGACGGCGTCCTTCTGCCCTGCGGCGGCCGAAGCCAGGGACGAGAATTTCCCCTCCAGCCCGTCGGTCTCGGCCTTGTACCGCTCTATATAGTTCAGTTCGCCCTCGTAGTAGCTCCAGAGCCGGCTTTTCTTCACCTCCGGCTCCTCGGGGACGTGGTAGCCCAGCGGCGAGTATTTCTCGCGGATGGAGCGCCACTGCGCGGCTATCCCGGCCATGCGCCCCAGCGGCGGCTCGGCAGAAGCCTTTACGTCGGAGGCGCGCTGGTCCAGCGACCGGAGGTATTCCCCCAGCATCTTCGCCGTGCCCTTCGCGGATTCCTCGCGGCTTTGCAGCTGCATGTAGCCGCCGCCGGCGCCCATGTTCTCCTGCAGGTAATTGAGGCTCTGCAGCAGCTGGTCCGCGCCGCCCGGATCGGCGCTCCTGGAGTCCTTCATGCTGCCCCAGGCTTCTATCCCCGCGTCTTCCTCCGCCTTATACTTGTTGGCGAGCGAGAGGATATACTTCGTGATAGCGTCCTGCATTTTGCGGCGCCGCTCTTCCTCGTCCTCTTTCGGGGCGGCAGGCGGCGGAGGAACGTCGGCAGGGCGGGATACGTCGGTGTTCAGCAGCCCCGAGGCCTGCTTCAGGCGCGCTTTCTCGTATTCTTCCTTTTCCTTCTTATCCTCGGCTTCCTTGAGTTTCGCCGCCTCGGCGGTCAGTACCTTGGCCTTCTCTACTGTGTCGTCTATCAGCGAGGCGGAGGCTTTTATAGCCGCGCCGGTCTCCTCCAGCCGCGATCCGGCCCTGCTCATTATATCGCGCAGCTCCGGGAGTTTCTCCTTCAGCGTGCGGCCGTCGTCGTTCTCGATGAGCCTCTTCGCCTCGAGCAGCAGGTCTATGTCGCCCTTGCCGAGCTGGGCGCGGATCTCGTTCTCGTCCACCTTGTTGAAAACGAACATGCCGGCCTTAACCGCGTCGCTGTAGCCGGGCACGCCCGCGGCCTCCTTGGCTATCTCGACCGCGCCTTTCTGGGCGATGTATTTCCCCGCTTCCTTCATGCCCGCGGCGGTCATCAGGCTTTTGGCCCCGGCCGCGGCGACGCCGCCGACGCCGAGCGTGGCGACCGTGAAGCCTACCTCGGCCACCTTGCAGGCTTTAGTGATGTCGTCGCGCCGTATCATTTCATCCACTTTAGCCCTGGTCAGCTCCAGCTGGTTCATGACGGCCAGGTTGGTGGCCTGGCGCTGGATGCCTTCCTTCAGGTTCTTGCGGTAGGCGGCGGCGTCCACGCTGAGCCAGCCCAGGTCGTTCTGGGCCTCGGCGTAGGTCTTGGGGCCGGCCGCCGCGGACAGCGCCGGGCCCGCCAGCAGCAGGGTGGATAGCAGTATGTTCTTCACTTTAAGCCTCCTGATATCAGGAAACGGCAGCGCCGGGTTTCCCCGGCGCCCTTATGCGGTCAGAACTTCTTTACCCTGAACGAGGCCGTCCGGTCGGCGTTGGTCGGGCCGGAGACCATCTCCACGCAGTAGAAGTCCGTCCCATAGTTGAAGCAGTAGGAACTGCCGTCTCCGGCGTCCGGCACGGAGGACTGGCTCGTGTAGCCGGCCGTGTTCCTTACTTCCGCGGAACTCAGCATGGACAGCGTACTGGAGAACGTCTTCTCCAGGGTGGTTACCAGCCCTATCAGATCGGGGTTGGCATCCGCGTAGAACCAGATGTTCATCCCGCCACCCGGCGCGCAGGCCTTGGCGCCGTTGTCGAACTCGTAGGCCGGGGTCTCTCCGGAAGCGCAGGCGATGGTCACCGCGGTCCCCGCGCCGCCCAGCGAGCCTGAATCGTCTATAACGAGCGCCGTGCCGGTATTGCCGAGCACGGTGCCGGTGGCCACGTTATCCGCGTCGGAGAGGCCGAACATCAGCGGCTGCTTCATGCTGAACAGCGTCAGCTTCCCCTCTTTGGACCCGAAGACGAACTCGGTGGCGCCGGAATCCGTGCTGGTGGCGCCGGTCTTGTTGACGGTGACCATGCGGTTGTAAGTGACGGAGACGAACACCTTGCCCTGCGCGCCGGCGGCAATGTTGTTGACCGTGTAGCGCAGGTTTATGGAGCTGAGGGCGTCGAAGTCGCGCTTCACGGCGCGCTCCAGGATGTCCTTGTCCCCGGCGAAATCCTCTCCGACGCAGCCCATGAACCTGGAAAGCTCTTCCTTATTATAGGCGTCGAACATCGCGTCCAGCGTCTCGCGCACCTTGGCCTGGATGTTCTCGGCGGAGAGGGTTATCTCCTTGCGCGTCTCGTCCACCTTGTTGGTCTTGCCTGCCGTGTCCGTTACCTCCAGGAGCATCGTATAGGTCTTGCCGGGCTCCGGCTTGAAGGAGTACTCGAAAGAGCCGTTGTCGGAGAACTTGACGTCCTGCCAGGTGGCTTTGTCGTCCAGGGAGATGCGTAGCGATCCCACGCCGCCCTTGCCGGCGCTGGCGCGGCCCGTTATCCTGACCTGGCCGTCCGGAGGCAGGGTCTCGGAGAAGATCTTCACCCTGGGGCCTGTCTCGTCCGCGGAGATGCCGTTGATGTAGAGGTATCTGAACCCCGCGTCCTGGCCGGACTTGCCGAATATCCACCACTTCGCGTGGACGCTTCCGGCTGATACGAGGAGCGCGGCGGCGAACAGTATTAGTTTCTTCATAAAAGGTTTCCCCCTTGTCCTAGAAAGCGGTGTTCAGGCCCACGGTCACGCTCTTTTCGCGGAAATTGCGCGACGCGGTGCCGAAGGTGTAGTCGTTATAACCCGCCCGCAGGAATACCGTCGACTCGTTCAGAGAGGCGAGCAGCTTCGGGCGCCAATAAGCGGAGAGCGCGGCGAAGAACTTGGAGGAGTCGTCGCCGACCTCCTTGCGCAGCATGTTCTGGCCGAAGCGCACGTCCCCGGTCAGGCTGGCCGACGGGGCTTCGCAGCCGAGAGCGAGCGAGTATTCGTACAGCTTGTCAGTGGTGTCGGCAAGTTCGTCGCGCGAATACCAGGTGCCCAGGTTGACGGAGGGCTTCAGGACCACGGAACCGAACTGGTGCCGCGAGTTCAGCGAGGTGTTGAAGTTCAGCTCCTTCGCGTCGCGCACCGCCGTCTTGGTCCTGTAGAGGGTGTAGCCCAGGTTGGTGTCGGAATCCAGCGGGCCGAAGCGGTCCCTGTAGTTCGCGTTCATATAGTGGTCCGCCCCGCTGGAGCCGGCGCCGTACTTGCGGTCGAACTTATAGGAGAGGTCCGCGTAGGAATAGCGGCGGGCGGCGAACGGCTTCTTGACGGCGGCGGATATCTCAGGCTTCCAGTTGCGCACCGTGCCGGCGGCGGAGTTCCCGTCCAGGTTGTTGCGGTACCAGAGCAGGCCGGAGGTCACGGTGACCTGCTTAGAGGCTTTGTAGCGCCACTTGGCTTTCACCTTGCGGCGGTCCGGCGTTGCGGAGCCGAGCGCGGAGTAGAAGTCCGGCTCGACGTTCTCGTATTCCAGCGAGACGCGGCTGGGATCGGCGTCGCCGACCAGCTCGAAGCGGGCCGCCGTGCCGTCGGCGGAAACCTTGGCCGCGCCGGCGGACGGGGATTGCTTCGAGTCGGCCTTGGAGAATTCGCCGTCGGCGGTCAGGCCGGGCATAGGCACGTAGTTGAAGTCCAGGGTGTAGTTCCTGGCGTCGTAGAGCGGGTCCGTGGAGTTTATCCTGCCGGTATCCTTGGCCGAGACCGCGCTCAGGCCGGCCCAGAGGTCGCCGTTGAAATTCTCCTTGACGCGCAGGCCGGCCGCCTGGCGGTTCACGGTCCGCGTGGCGGGGTCCTTCCAGACCGAGTCCCAGCGCGGGTACGCCCAGCCGAAAACGCCGGTCACTTCGGGCAGCCGGGAATCAGGCTTCGCGTAGCGGTAGGAAGCTCCTTTCAGCGAGGTGGCGAGCGCGTACTGCGAGAAGGACTCGAAGACGTCTCCTACGGAGAGCGTGTGCACTTTGTTGGACGCGCGTCCCTGGAGGTTGGTAAGCGAGAGGTGCCTGGCGTCGTTGCGGAGGTCGTCCGTGGCCTTGCCTCCGGCGGTGTAGCTGTACGTCCATTCGCCTTTCTGGCCGTTGCCGTAGACGTTCAGGACGTCCAGGTAATTGAAGCCTTTCGTGAGCGAGGAGGCGGCCTTGCCGCTGCCCTCTATAGCGTTGCTCACGAAGGAGACTTCGTTGGACGCGTGGAATTCAGTTCCCTGGCCCTGCTGCGCCGCGGCCGGCGCCGTCATGGCCAGCCATAATACCATCGCCGTTCTGTTCATGATAGTCGGTACTCCCCCCGTTCGCCTGATTCCGCACTAAGATATCAAAAATCGCGCCGCCGCACAAATTTAACGTGATTTTTAAATTTGTTATTATTCTTTAAAAGACGCAGCGCGGACATCAGGAGCCGGACCATGACGCAGAGCAGGATACACGCCAACAGGATAGCCGCTTCACTTAACAAGGACCCCCGGGAGTTCAACCGCGCCGACCTGGTCAAGTATATAAAGGCCAACGGCGTGCGCATGGTCAATTTCCGCTACGCCGCGGGGGACGGCCGGCTGAAGACGCTGAACTTCATCATCAACGACGAGAAGTATCTGGACCGCATCCTCTCGGCCGGCGAGCGGGTGGACGGCTCCAGCCTGTTCGGGAGCATAGACGCTGGTTCCAGCGACCTGTACGTGGTCCCGCGCTACCGCACGGCTTTCGTGAACCCTTTCTCGCAGGTCCCGGCCATAGACATCCTGTGCCACTTCTATACTCCGGACGGCAAGCCTTTCGAGAGCTCCCCCGCCGGGATACTGCGCAAGGCCGAGGCCGAGTTCCGCAAGGTCTCCGGCTGCGAGTTCCACGCCCTCGGCGAGCTGGAATACTACGTGATCTCCCCGAAGAACCCGCTTTACCCGACCGTCACGCAGAAGGGCTACCACGAGTCCTACCCGTTCTCCAAGTGGGAGGGCCTGCGCACCGAGGCGATGGCGGCCATAGCCGAGGCCGGCGGGCGCCTGAAGTACGGACATTCCGAGGTGGGCTTCATCCGCGCGGAGGATTCCGAGATGGCCCAGCAGGAGATAGAGTTCCTGCCCGTCCCGGCTTCGGAGGCGGCCGACCAGCTGGCCGTGGCTAAGTGGATACTCTCCGGCATAGGCATGAAGTACGGTGTGGTGGTATCCTTCGCCCCGAAGATCTCCATTGGGCACGCCGGCTCCGGGCTGCACGTGCATACCTGCCTGATGAAGAACGGCAGGAGCGTGATGCTGGAGAAGGGCGGGCTGTCCTCCCGCGCGCGCCGCATGATAGCCGGTTTCCTGGAGCTGGCCGCGCCGATGACGGCGTTCGGCAACACCGTGCCTACCTCCTATTTCCGCCTGGTGCCGCACCAGGAGGCGCCGGTCAACGTCTGCTGGGCCTACCGTAACCGCTCCGCGCTGATACGGATCCCGCTGGGCTGGATGAACGCGGCCGGGATGGTGAAGGACGCCAACCCAGGCTCGGCGCCGGCCGCGGTCGAATCCAACCAGACGGTGGAGGTCCGCTCGGCCGACGGCTCCGCCAACGTGCACCTGCTGCTGGCCGCGCTCTGCGTGGCGGCCCGCCGCGGTTTCGAGAGGAAGGACGCGCTGCCCTTCGCGGACAGGCACTTCGTGGACAGGAACATCTACGGCAAGGCCGACAAAGGGCTGCAGCAGAAGTTCCCTAAGCTGCCCTCCTCCTGCTGGGCCTCCGCGGAAGCGCTGGAGAAGGCGCGCGCCGTCTTCGAGGAGCGGGGCGTGTTCCCCCCGCAGGTCATCGACGGGGCGGTCAGGCGCCTGAAGGCCTACGACGACCGCAGCCTGAGCGAGCGCCTGTTCGGCAAGGAGGAGGAGATACGGAGGCTGGTGGATAGCTACCTGTACTGCTGATACATGACCGACAATAACGTGCGACTTCCTGGTGGTAAAGGTATGTGGGCCGCGGCCTGCGCCGCGGCGCTCCTGCTGGCAGCCGGCGCCTATTTTTTCAGGCGCGCCGTCTCTGCGCCGGCCGAACCGCCGGTCCGGATATCCAGCGGAACCTTCTCCGGCAGCCTGGACTCCCTGCTAAAGGACGAAGGCCTGGGCGACGCGGAGCGCTACAGGGTCTCCAGCGCGCTGGCCAAGGGGCTCAACCTGCGCCGCCTGCGCCCGGAGGACCCGTACGAGCTGACCTTTTCCACCTGGGGCGCCCTGCTCCGGCTCACGATCACCAAGGACCTGCAGGAATACACCCTGCTGCCGTCCTCCGGGGCCTATTCGCTCTCCGTATCCTCGGTGGAACTCACGGCCTCTTCGCGGATAGTCACCGGGGAGATAAAGTCCTCGCTGTGGGAATCCATGTCCTCCAGCGGCGTGCCGGCGGCCGTTATCCTGGACTACGCGGACATCTTCTCCTGGTCGGTGGACTTCCTGACCGAGGTGCGGGACGGCGACAAGTGGGCCCTGGCCTGGGATTACCGGACGGACCCGTCGGGCAAGGTGGTATACCAGAAGATAACCGCGGCCTACTACCACGGCAGCGAGAGCGGCGACAAGAACGCGGCGGCCTGGGGCGACGGCTACTACGACGAAAAGGGAGATTCCCTGCGCAGCATGTTCCTGCGGGCGCCGCTGCATTACAGGCGCATCTCGTCGTTCTTTACGGCCCGCCGTTTCCACCCGGTGCTGAAGATCTTCCGCCCGCATTACGGCATCGACTACGCGGCGCCGACGGGCACGCCGGTGTCGGCCATAGCGGACGGCCGCGTGACCTGCGCCGGCTGGAAAGGGCAGAACGGCCGTCTCATCATTCTGAAGCACGGCGGCGGCTACGAGAGCACCTACGGGCATCTCTCGCGCTACGCGAAGGGGATACGGCCCGGGGCCCGGGTGTCGCAGGGCGACGTTATAGGCTACGTCGGAGCCAGCGGCCTCGCGAGCGGGCCTCACCTCGACTTCAGGCTTAAGCTGAGGGGCACCCCCCTCAATTTCCTCAAGATAAAGTACCGCGCCAGCGGCGGGATCGCGGGTAAGGCTAAGGCCGCGGTGGCTGCCGCCATCGCGGGGCTGGAGAAGCCCTGAGCCCTCAGCGGAAAAGACCCTGCAGGAAGGGTATCAGCTCGATCGCGATCAGCAGGATTATTATTATCTCCAGCCAGTGACTGCGGCGGGTGTTGACCTCCCCGTGCAGGATCTGGCTGATCTGGGCCAGGGTCTCCATCTTGCGGGAGATGCTCTTCCTCCAGTCGTCGAAGTGGAATTCCAGGGCCGCGGCCCGGAACGCTACCGCCAGGTAGGGGTCGCCTACCGTCTTCAGCGAGTTCTCCACCCTCCCCAGGAACTCCGAGAACTCCATGTATTTGCGGCTGGAGTCCTCGGCGATGTCGGCGTAGACGTTCTTGAAGATGTTCGCGACGCTCTCCCGCTTCTGGTCCATCGTGTCGTAGAGCTCGTCGAGCTTCCTGCCCAGCATCTCGTCGTAGTACCGGAACTCCAGCAGGTGCGTCAGCGAGAACTCTATCACGTCCGCGACGTCCCTCTCGCCGTCGGGCTCTATCAGCAGCGCGGAGTTCCAGTCTATCACGGCCAGGTCCGAGGAGGAATACTGGATGGCGCTTTCCAGGATGAAGTTCCGGGACTCCTCCCCCAGCTTCTCCCTGTCCTCGGCCAGGATCAGCGCGGCCACGTCCACTTTCCGGATGAACTCCTTCGGGTTCTCCGAGCCGTCGGCCTTCTGTATCAGGTAGGTGATGTAGTCCTCGTAGACTTCCCACTCTGCCGGGGCGGTCAGCGCCGGGAGTATCATTCTCTTGATGGCGTCCTTCTTGGAGACGGCGAGCAGCTCCACCTCGTCGGAGGCCTCCAGCTCGGCGGCCATGCGCACCAGCGACTCCCAGGCGGTTCCCGGCGGGATGGCTATCTCCAGCGTGACCGAGATGACGCCGTAGTTCCAGACCCGGGCGAAGATGCGGGCTTTCTGGCTGCCGGACGGGAGGTCGAGCGTCTCTTCTCCCAGCCCCGCCGTCAGCGGGGACTCCCGCATTATTACCGCGCGGCGGGTGTTCGTGCCGAACTTGAGGCGCTGCGCCTTGGCCTCGGCGCTGAGCAGCTGCTCGGCGCGGGGCAGCGAGATCTCCCCCGCCACGTCGAAGACGCGGTGGACCAGGATGGTTCCCTGCTGGATGGCGGCGGACATGTTCCCCCCTGCCTGTCGGCTTGCCCTACTTCTTGGGCAGCAGCTTCTCCACGGCGGAGATTATAGGCTGATCGTACTGGGCGTCGTAGCCTTCCCAGACGTCGTATATCTCGTGCCGGGCGTTGAGCAGGTAGATGTACGGAACGCCCTGCGTCCTGTATTTGCGGGAGACCTCGCCGCCGTTGTAGGCCAGCGGGAAAGTGACGCCCAGGTCTTTCGCGAAATTGAGCGCCGCCCTGGAGCTGTCCTGGACGCAGATGCCTACCACGCCGAGGCCTTTGGGTCCGTAGGACGTGTAGACCTTCTGGATGAACGGGCCGGCCTTCCTGCAGTAGGGGCAGGTCTCGGTGAAGAACATCACGAGGACCGGCTTGCCCGAGTAGGCCGCGAGGTCTATCTCGCCGCCGGAGGCCCCGGGCAGCCGGAAATAGGTGTCCTTCTTCGCGTAGCCCTCGGCCACGTTGGCCCCCGCGGAAGGCGGCGTAGTGGGCGCCTGCGGGGCGGGCTGCTCCTTGCCGCAGGCGGCGAGCGCGGCGGCGGCGGTGATCGCTAGGATGGTCTTTTTCATATGCTCTCCTGGAACTGCGGCGTGCCCTGACCGAACGGAACTATTTTATAATTTTCCTGAGCTCGTCCAAAATGAAATTCGCGGAGAAGGCGCGGATGACGCCGCGGTCGCCGCGGTACTGCTTCCGGAACGTGCGGCAGCCGCGAGGCCAGGCTAGTCCGAAGTGGACCAGCCCTACCGGCTTGCCCGGGGACCCGCCGTCGGGCCCCGCTATGCCGGTAACCGAGAAGGCGTAATCGGCGCCGAAGCGCCTGCGGGCCCCGGCCGCCATCTCGGCCGCGCACTCGGAAGATACGGCGCCGTGCCGGGAGAGGGTCGAGCGTTTCACGCCGAGCAGCTCCGTCTTAGCCTTGTTGGAATAGGCGACGCAGCCGCCCAGGAACCAGGCGGAGCTGCCGGGGATATCGGTTATCAGCTTAGAGGCCAGGCCGCCGGTGCAGGATTCGGCGCAGGCCAGCGTCCTGCCCGCCGCCAGCAGCAGGCCTCCGGCCGCCGAGGCCGGCGTCTCCTCGCCGGAACCGTACAGCGCGCTCCCGAGCGCCTTGCGGCAGGCCTTTTCCGCGCGCGAAACGTCCCCTCCGGAATCGTCCCCCGAAACGTGGAAATCCACGGTGCCGGGGCCGGCCAGTATCGTGAAATCCAGGCCCGGAAAGCGGGCCATCACCGGGCGCAGCAGCTTCTCGGCCTGCGTCTCCCACAGGCCGGCCGCGTGCAGCTTGACCAGCCTGGCGGGCCGGAAGCGGAAGAACGAAGCGATCTCCTCGTCCAGGAAATTCGGGAACATCGGCTCCCATTCCCTGCGGGGGCCCGGGAGCAGCACGAGCATCCTGCGGCCGCGTGTCAGGACCTGGCCGAAGGCCGTGCCGGCGGTGTTCTCCAGCGGCTTGGCGCCTTCCACGAGCAGGCACTGGTTGCGGAAGTTGGGCGGAAGCTTCTTGAGGCCGTAGTTGTAGGAAAGGATCCTTTCGCAGCCTTTGGAGTAGACCAGCCTCCTGCCCAGCGCCGCGGCAGCGGCCTGGCGGGTGAGGTCGTCGAAGGTCGGGCCGAGGCCGCCGCAGGCGAGGACCAGGTCCGCCCGCTTCATCGCGGAAGAAAGCGCGTCGCGGATGCCGTCCAGCGTGTCGCCGGAGGACTGCTCCCTGGTTATCCGGAAGCCGAGCGGGGCCAGTCTCTCGTGGAACAGCGGGACGTACAGGTTCAGCCTGCCGCTGAGCAGTTCGGAGCCGGTGCAGACTATCTCGGCGTTTCCTCGTCCGGTGATGGCCATGATACCTACCGGCAATAGCGTAGCATATAGCCGGCGAGGGTAGGAAGCGCGGGCCGGGCGATTGACACGCCGGGGACTATTTGATAGTTTTTGAGTTCCCGGGGAACGGAGGCAACGTGATAAAAGACACACTCTCGAAGATAGAGTCGGCTATCGCCAAGATACAGGCCGGCAGATCGCCGGACAAGGACGAGCTGGTCTCCCTGCTCGGAAAGCTCAAGGCCGAGCTGGCCGAACTCCCCGAGACCCGCCTCGACGAGGTGAAAAGCATAGGCTACTTCACCGAGGCGGCGGCCCACGAGGTGACCAGGGAGAATGCCAGCGTGCAGCTGCGCAACCTCTCCATCTCCGGGATCTCCTACGCGGTCAAGGGCTTCGAAGTGACCCACCCCCAGCTCGTCTCGGTGGTCAACGAGATCTGCATGATACTCGCCCGGATGGGCATCTAGCCCTCTTTTCGTGCGCGGCGCGGAGGAACATGAAAAAATACCTGCTGCCGGCGGTCTTCATGGCCGCTAACCCGTTCTTGCTGGCCGGCGAGCCGCCTTCCGCCAGGAAGGAGCCGCACCGGCTGGAGAAGCACGGCCAGGTCCGGATGGACGACTACTACTGGCTGAAGGAGCGCGGCAAGCCGGAAGTCACGGAATACCTCCGCGCCGAGAACGCCTACGCCGACGCCGCGATGAAGCACACGGAGAAGCTGCAGCAGGAGCTCTTCGCCGAGATGAAGGCCCGGATAAAGCAGGACGACTCCACCGTACCCTTCAAGTACGGCGATTACTATTACTACAAGACGTACAGGTCGGGCGCAGAGTATCCCGTCTACGCCAGGAAGAGAGGCTCCCCCGGCGGCGAGGAGGAGGTGATCCTGGACGTCAACGAGCTGGCCAAAGGCAAGGCCTTCTGCCAGGTGAGGTTCCCCTCCATCCGGCCCGACCACAAGATGATAGCCTACGCGATGGATACCGGCGGCCGCCGCTTCTTCGACGTCTATTTCAAGGACCTGGCCACCGGCGCGACGCTGCAGGAGAAGATAGAACGCACGGCCGGGAACATGGAATGGGCCAACGACAACAGGACGCTGTTCTACGTGAAGCAGGACACGGAGACGCTGCGGTGGGAGCGGGTCTTCGCCCACGTGCTGGGCGGCGGACCGGACAGGGAGGTCTATTTCGAGCCGGACGAGACCTTCGAGGTCAGCATTTCCAAGTCGCTGACGGACAGGTACATCTTCGTGCGCTCCGAGGCCACCCTTTCCACCGAGTACCGGCTGCTTGACGCTGACGCCCCGGCCTCCCCGCCGCGGGTCTTCCAGCCGAGGCAGCCCAGGCTGGAATACGACGTCGAAGACGGCGGGGACGCGTTCTACGTGCGCAACAACGGCGGCGGCGCGCGGAACTTCAGGGTTTCGGTATGCCCCGCCACTTCCACCGCCGTCTCGTCGTGGCGGGACCTCATTCCCCCCCGCGAGGACACGATGATAGAGTACATCTCGGTCTTCAGGGACTGGCTGGTGCTGAAGGAGCGCAAGGACGCCCTAGGCCGCTTCCGGGCCGTTAACCGCGGCACCGGCGCCGGCCGCTACCTGGATTTCGACGAGCCGGCCTACATGGCGGACCTCGGCGACAATTTCGAGTACGACACCGGCACGCTGCGGCTTACCTACGAGTCGCTCACTACCCCGGACTCGGTCTACGACGCGGACCTGAACACCGGCGAGAAAAAGCTGATGAAGCGCCAGGAGGTGCTGGGCGGCTTCTCCGCGGACAACTACAAGGCGGAGCGCCTCTGGGTGACGGCCCGCGACGGCGAGAAAGTGCCGATGGACATCGTCTACCGGAAGGGCCTGGACCTGAAGAGCGGAAAGAACCCTGTCTACATCTACTCCTACGGCTCGTACGGCTACAGCACCGACCCTTATTTCAGCACTATACGCCTCTCGCTGCTGGACCGCGGCTTCATCTGCGCGATACCGCACATCCGAGGCGGCTCGGAGATGGGGCGCCGCTGGTACGAGGAAGGACGCCAGCTGAAGAAGAAGAACACCTTCTACGACTTCATAGACGCCACGAAGTACCTGATAGACGGCGGATACACCTCCCCCGCTCACGTCTACGCGCAGGGCGGCTCCGCCGGCGGCTTGCTGATGGGGGCGGTGGCGAACATGGCCCCGCGGCTCTACCGCGGCATAATAGCCGACGTGCCCTTCGTGGACGTGGTGACCACCATGCTGGACCCGGACATCCCGCTGACCACGGGCGAGTACGACGAATGGGGCGATCCGAACGTAAAGGAGTATTACGACTATATCCTCTCCTATTCGCCTTACGACAACGTGTCCGGTCAGGCTTATCCCAACATGATGATCACCACCGGCCTCAACGATTCCCAGGTGCAGTACTGGGAGCCGGCCAAGTGGGCCGCCAAGCTCAGGGCGATGAAGACGGACCATAATCTGCTGCTGCTGAAGACCGACATGGACACCGGGCACGGAGGCAAGTCGGGGCGCTTCGAATCCATGAAACTGGACGCCCTGGAGTACGCTTTCATGCTGGACCTGGAGGGCATAAAGAAGTGAAGCTTTCGGACGTAAAGAAACGGAACCGCTTTATAGGCATCATACTGGCCGCGCTGGTGTTCCAGGCCGCGGGCCTGGACCCGTTCCTGCGGCGCCTGGGCGGACCGCTCTTCTCTTTCTGCGTGCTGGTGCTGCTCTTCTTCCTGGTCCCCATGGGTATCGAGTACCTGGAACGCAGATTCGTCAAATAACCGCTCCCGGGCCATGGCTGGCGGCCTGCCCCCCTCCTCCATTGCCCACCCTGCCCCCCATTTAGTATTATCAAGTCAGGCCCCGCAAAGGGGCTTTGCACCCCCCGCACCCGCGGGCAGAATAGCGAACAGCGACCAGGAGCCAAGAATATGCCTAAAACGGCCGTTAAATCCAAAGCGAAGTCAGCCAAGACAGCGAAAATTTCCAAGAAGATGATCTACTTCTTCGGCGGCGGCAAGGCCGACGGCAAGGAGTCCATGAAGAACCTGCTCGGCGGCAAGGGCGCCAATCTCGCCGAGATGGCCGGCCACCCGGCCCTGCGCCTCCCGGTCCCTCCCGGTTTCACCATAACCACCGAGATCTGCACCTATTACTGGGCCAACAAGCGCTCCTACCCGAAGGGCCTTACGCAGGACGTCGAGAAGAACCTCCGCCGCGTCGAGGAACTGACCGGCAAGAAGTTCGGCGACCCGGAGAACCCGCTGCTCGTCTCCGTGCGCTCCGGCGCCCGCAAGTCGATGCCCGGCATGATGGAGACCATCCTCAACTGCGGTCTCACCGAGAGCACTATCCCGGGCATGATCAAGCGCACCAACAACCCGCGCTTCGTATACGACTCCTACCGCCGCCTGATCATGATGTACTCCGACGTCGTCATGGAGAAGGCCGCCGGCGTAGAGGTCGAGGATAACAAGGGCATCCGCAAGCAGCTCGAGCACATCATGGAGGACATGAAGAAGAAGCGCGGCGTGAAGGCCGACACCGAGCTGACCGCCGAGGACCTCAAGGAGCTGGCCGTGCTCTTCAAGGCCAGGATCAAGGAAGCGCTGGGCAGCGAGTTCCCTGACAACCATATGGACCAGCTGTGGGGCTCCATCGGCGCGGTGTTCGCGTCCTGGATGGGCAACAAGGCCGTGAAGTACCGCGAGATAGAGAAGATCCCCGCCGAGTGGGGCACCGCCGTCAACGTGCAGAGCATGGTTTTCGGCAACATGGGCGAAAGCTCGTCCACCGGCGTGGCCTTCACCCGCAACCCCGGCAACGGCGACAACCACTTCTACGGCGAGTTCCTCGAGAACGCGCAGGGCGAGGACGTAGTGGCCGGCATCCGCACCCCCCACCCGATCAACGAGCCCAGCCGCACCGACCAGAGCCGCGACCTGACCTCTATGGAGCAGCTCTCCCCCGCCTGCTACAAGGAACTGCACGCCATCCGCAATAAACTGGAGAAGCACTACCGCGACATGCTCGACATCGAGTTCACCGTCGAGAACGGCAAGCTGTACATGCTGCAGTGCCGCGTCGGCAAGCGCAACGGCCCGGCGGCCGTCCGCATGGCCATCGACATGGTGAAGGAGCGCCTGATCACGAAGGAAGAGGCCGTGATGCGCGTCACCCCGGCCCAGCTCGACGAGCTGCTGCACCCTATCATCGACCCGAAGGCCGAGAGCAGGCATAAGCCGCTCGGCAAGGGTCTCCCCGCCGGCCCCGGCGGCGCCGTGGGCCAGGTGGTGTTCACCGCCGCCGCCGCCGTGAAGTGGCAGAAGGACGGCAAGAAGGTCATCCTCGTCCGCGAGGAGACCAACCCCGAGGACGTCGAGGGTATGCGCGCGGCCGAGGCCATCCTGACCGCCCGCGGCGGCATGACCTCCCACGCGGCCC
>JAJZOZ010000215.1 GCA_021811405.1 bacterium
ATATTCTACATTCTTTTCCGGAGGCGCCGCCAATCTTGTCTTTCCATCCTGATTCTTGTACAATAATTAACTATATTATCCGGAAGCCCAGGCGGCCGGCCGGGAAGTTTAGGAGACATATGGCTAAAGTGATGGTCGTCGACGATGAAAAAGACGTCGTATATCTCATAAAAGTGCTGCTGGAGCGGGAAAAGCTCGAGGTGCTCGAAGCCTATAACGGCCTCGAGGCCTACAACAAGCTCACGTCGACCGACCCGGGCAAGGGCATCCCCGACGCCATGATCCTGGACATCATGATGCCGGAGATGGACGGCTATACCCTGCAGACCAAACTGCAGGAGATGGACGACCTCAGCCGCATCCCGATAATAATCCTCACCGCGAAGGGGCAGATGAAGGACCTTTTCGAGATGTCCTCCAACATCTTCGCCTTCGTCGAGAAGCCGTTCGAGCCCAAGAACCTGATAAAGATCGTAAAGGACGCGATAGCCTCAAAACAATGAACACTACACCGAACTCCGGCATCCAAGAGATAATCGCCAACAACTACGGCAAGATAAAGGCCATCCGCGAGAAAGGGGTGGACCCGTTCCCGCACCGCTTCAAGCCCACGCACACGCTGGCCGAGGCGGCCAAGCTGGCCCCCGAGGCGGCCGCCGTCGTGGCCGGCCGCATGGTGCTGATGCGCGTGATGGGCAAGGCCACCTTCGCCCACCTGAAGGACGGCACCGGCAGGCTGCAGATCTACGTGAAGAAGGACTCGGTGGGGGAGGGAGCCTACGAGCTCTTCAGGAAACAGATGCACGTCGGAGACTTCCTCGGGGCCGAGGGCAAGATGTTCGTCACCAAGACCGGCGAACTGACGCTCGAGGTCTCCAAGCTTACCGTGCTGGCGAAGTCCGTACGCCCGCTGCCGGAGAAGTTCCACGGCCTGACCGACGCCGAGGCCCGCTACCGGGACAGGTACCTGGACCTTATCTCCAACGACGACGTGCGCGAGATCTTCGTGAAGCGCTCGCGGATAGTCGCCGCGCTGCGCGAGACCCTGAATTCGGAAGGGCTGCTCGAGGTGGAGACGCCGGTGCTCTGCGGCCAGGCCGGCGGCGCTTCCGCCCGCCCGTTCATCACCTTCCATAACGCCTACAAGAACGAGCTGTACATGCGCATCGCGCTGGAGCTGCCGCTCAAGAAGCTGCTGATAGGCGGCTTCCAGGGCGCCTACGAGATAGGCCGCGTCTTCCGCAACGAGGGCGTGGACACGCGCCACAACCCGGAGTTCACGATGGTCGAGGCCTACAAGGCCTACTCCGACTACCACGGCATGGCCGAGCTGGTGGAGAAGCTGTTCGAGCGCTTCATAAAGATAGTCGGCAGCGACACCGTGGACTACAACGGCCACAAGATAAGCCTGAAGCCGCCGTTCCGCCGCCTTAGCCTGCCCGAAGAGTGGAAGGCCAAGACCGGCGAGGACATCCACAACATCCTCGACGGCAAGCGCTTCAACCGCCCGAACCTGGTGGCGCTCGCCAAGAAGATCCACGTGGACTGCGGGCCGGACACCACGTCCGCCAAGATCTTCGACAGGATCCTCGACGAGAAGATACTCTGCGAACTGCAGCAGCCCACGTTCGTCTTCGACCACCCCACCGCGATCACGCCGCTGGCCAAATGCAAGCCCGGCGACGAGAGCCTGGTGGAGCGCTTCGAGTTCTTCGCCGGCACCGAGGAGATAGCCAACGCCTACTCCGAGCTGAACGACCCGGAGGACCAGAAGAGCCGCCTGGTGGAGCAGCTGCGCCAGCAGCAGGAGGAGAACAACGGCGAGGCCGACATCCTCGACAAGGATTTCATCGAGGCGATGGAATACGGCATGCCGCCCATGGGCGGCATCGGGATCGGCATCGACCGCATAACGATGCTGCTGACCGGGAAGCCGTCGATCCGCGAGGTGATCCTGTTCCCGCTGCTCCGCCCCGCGGACCAGCCGGAAGCCTAGCTCCCCCGAGGCCGCGCCGGGGCGCAGTCCCCTGGCAGCCCCGCGCGAGCCCCAGTTATGTCCACGGAATTCTTCATAGCCCGCCGGTATCTGCTGGCCAAGAGGAAGGGCCTTTTCGCGATGATCACCACGATCATCGGGGTGGCCGGCGTGGCGCTCGGCGTGGCCGCCCTTATCGTGACGCTGGCCATCATGGACGGCTTCCAGTCCGACATCAAGCAGAAGATCATCGACGCCCAGGCGCATATCACCATCTACGGCGGCATGAAGCCGCGGGACCTCGACATAGTCAGGGCGGTGCTGTCGAAAGAGGGACACGCCGCGGCGGAGTCCCCGTTCGTGCTCGGGCAGGGCATACTGACCTTCGACGGCCGCTCCACCGGCGTGGTGGTCAAGGGCTTTTCCCCGGAGGCCGAGTTCAAGGTGAACAGCCTCCGCTCCTCGCTGACGCGCGGCTCCTGGGACGCGCTCTCCTCCCCGGCCAAGGACGCTCCCCCGGCCCTGGTGCTGGGCGAGGAGCTGGCCAGGCATCTCGGGCTCTGGACCGGCGACGACGTGGTGCTGGTCTCTCCCCAGGGGGCGGCGACGGCGGGCATGGGCCTGCTGCCGAAGATGAAGAAGTTCCGCGTCGCCGGGCTCATCCGCACGGGCTATTTCGAGTTCGACAACACCATGGCCTACTGCGGCATCGCCGCGGCCGGGGATTTCTTCGGAGTGCCCGGAGGCGCCAACGGCGTAGGGGTCAGGCTGAAGGATATCAATGACGCGCCGGCCGCCGCGGCCGCGCTGCGCAAGACGCTCGGCTTCGCCTACAGCGTCAAGACCTACGCCGACATGAACCGCACGCTTTTTTCGGCGCTGAAGCTGGAGAAGTTCGTGATGGCGCTGGTCCTGGCGCTGATCATCCTGGTGGCCACCTTCAACATAGCCTCCAACCTGCTGATGATGAGCGTGGAGAAGCTGCGGGATATAGGCATCCTGCGCGCCATGGGGGCGGGACCGTCCTTCGTCAGGAAGGTGTTCCTCTGGGAGGGGAACCTGATAGCCCTGACCGGCATAAGCCTGGGCCTGCTGCTGGGCGTGGGGATCTCGGTCTTCATCTCCGTCTACCCGGTCATCGAGCTGCCGTCCGACATCTAT
>JAJZOZ010000216.1 GCA_021811405.1 bacterium
GCATGCGCAGCACGAACAGCACCGGCAGGCCCGTCACGACGAGCCTGAGCAGGTGCTCGTTCCTGTCCATGAAGACGCCTTTTATCACCGGGCCGGAGACGTAGATGATCAGGTTCTTGATCAGCGCCAGCACTATCATCGAGGCGGCCGCCTGCAGCAGGCGGCGCTTGTACGGCTTCAGGTAGGCGAACAGCGCCCGGGAGAGCTTCTTGAACTGCTCGCCGGTGATCTTCCTGGAGGGGTCCTGGGTCTGCGTCATGAAAGGTGGGCCAGGATCTTGTCGGCCGCGCGCCCGGCGGCCCCGCGCTCTCCCAGCAGGGAGCGCATCGCTATCAGCTCCCTGCGGGCCGCCTGCATACGCGGCGGGTTGTTGATGTAGGCGAAAGCCTCCTGCGCGAGGTTGTCCACCGTGGCCTTGTCCTGTATCAGCTCCTTGACGGCCGGGCGCTTCAGCAGGATGTTGACCAGCGAGATATAAGGCGTCTTGACGACGAGTTTGGCCACCTCGTAGGTGAGCTTCTGCATCTTGTAGGCGACGGCCATCGGCACGCCGAGCAGCGCGTTCTCGAGCGTGGCGGTGCCGGAGCAGGTGAAGGCGAAGTCGAGCTTCGCACGCTCGCGGTAGTCCTTCTCGCGCACTATCTCCACGTCCTTGGACCAGTACTTCTCGGCCTCTTCCAGCGCCGGCACCAGCGCCTCGTCCGGGAATTCCGGCACGGCGAACAGGTAGGCGCGGGCCTTCGGGTGCTGCTCCTTGATGCGGTAGAACGCCTTCACGAACAGCGGCAGGTGGCGGTAGATCTCTGTCTTGCGCGAGCCCGGCAGTATGCCGATGCGCAGCTCCCCGTCCGGGGAGAGGCCCTCGCGCTTCTCCGGCTCCGGCATGATGTCCAGCAGCGGGTGGCCTACGAACGAGGCGTTGCCGCCGACCTTCCTGTAGAGCTCCTCCTCGAACGGGAAGATCACGAAGATCTCCTTCGTGAGCTTGGCTATCTTGGCGGCGCGGCCGGCGCGGCTGGCCCAGACCTGCGGGCTGATGTAGTAGAACGCGGGGATCTTGCGGTGGGCGGCCAGTCCCAGCACCTGGTGGTTGAAGCCGTAGAAGTCCACGGCTATCACGCAGGCGGGGCGCCGTTCCTCCATGTAGCGCCTGACCAGCTTTATCAGCTTGAGCCACAGGAAGAAATGCTTGAACGGCTCGGAGAAGCCGACCGCGCCCACGGAGACCAGGTTGTAGATGAAGTGGGTGGAGACCTCCTGCATCCGCACGCCGCCTATGCCGGTGACGGTTATCTCGGGGTCCCTGGCCTGCAGGGCGCGGATCAGGTTGGCCGCGTGCAGGTCGCCGGAGGGATCTCCGGCCACTACCAGGATGTTCTTGTTCGAGGGGGCTATCTTGGCCATGTAGGATCAGCGCTCCGGTTCAATGCTTGTCTATCCCGGCGTTCTTGAGGCCTTCCTCCACCAGGACCTTCGTGACCTTGCCTATGTCGGCGAGCGTACCGGAGATGGACTCGGGGGACTGCTCGGTCTTGGAGCCGGAGACCTCGAAACGGCGCATCTTGTCGGTGATGTCGAGCGCCAGGCGCAGCGCCTTCAGGCCCTTCTCGCCGCTGGGCGTAGGGGTCTTGGAGGTCTTGATGCAGTCTATGAAATGGTACAGCTCCTCGCGTATCGGCTGCTTCGGGGCGAACTTCGGGTAGGTGATCTCGATGTCCCGCAGGGATTTTATCACCGGGTTCTTCTTGGTGTAGATCTTGAGCCTGGAGCTGACGTAGTCCACCGAGATGTAGGCGTCCTGCTGGTAGATGCGCATGCGGCGGGAGGCCTCCATCGTGGCGCGGCTGGCGGTGATGTCGGCCACGCAGCCGTTCCTGAACTTCAGGCGCACGTTGGAGATGTCCTCGTGGTTGGACAGCATGCTGGCGCCGATGGCCTCGAAGGACTCGATCTCGGAGTCTATCATCGTGAGTATTATGTCGAGGTCGTGGATCATCAGGTCCAGCGTGACGCCGGTGGCGGCCACGCGGGGATCGTAGGGCCCGAGGCGCTCTATCGTCACGTAGCGCGGGTTCTTGACGTGCTTCATCGTCTCGACTACGGCCGCGTTGAAGCGCTCGCTGTGGCCCACCTGCAGCACGACCTTGTTCTTCTCGGAGAGCTCCAGCAGCCTGCGGGCGCCCTCCTCGGAATTCGTTATCGGCTTCTCCATCAGCACGTGCACGCCGGCCGAAAGGGCCTTCACGCCCAGCTCGGCGTGGTACTCGGTGGGGGCGGCTATCACCAGCGCGTCCACCTGGTTGAGCAGTTCCTCCACGGTCTTGTAGGCCACGCAGTTGTGGCGCCAGGCCAGCACCTGGGCCCGGAGCAGGTTGGGGTCCGAGACGCCCACCAGCTCCACCTCCGGCATCGTGGAAAGGGTGCGGGTGTGGAAGCCGCCCAGCTTGCCGGCGCCGACTACGCCGAAACGCAGTTTTTTCTCTTTGTCAGCCATAAGTTTCCTCAGAAAGCAGATAACGGGGTCCGGCCGTGCGGCCCGCCAATATTATTATTCTACTAAATATGGGGGATTACGGCCGCAGCGGGCCGGGGTCAGAGCTTGAGCGCCTTCAGGACGTCGCGGTACTCATCCGTCCAGACCCGCCAGCCGGTCGGCGCCGCGGCCGCGGTCCAGCCGCGGGACTCCAGCGTCTTCAGGCAGGCCGGGTTGTCCGTCACGGCCAGCCATTCCGAGCTCAGGCGCGCCGGGTCCGAGGGGTCGTAGGAGATCTCCTTGTAAAGACTTTTCAGGCCGGCCGCCCCGGCCGACAGGGCTATCACCGGGGAGATGTCCAGGAAGTTGGCCGAGACGTGGAAGACCATCAGGCCGCCCGGTTTCAGCTTCGCCTTGTAGAGCTCCAGCGCTTCCCTGGTCAGCAGGTGGAAGGGCACCGCGCCGCCGGTGAACGCGTCCAGGTAGAGGATGTCGTAGTAGCCGGGAGGGGCCTTGGCCAGGTTCACCCGCGCGTCGCCGGTGACCACCGAGACCTTCGCCCGGCAGCGCGCCAGGAACGAGAAGTACCTGCGCGCTATCATCTCGACGTCCGGGTCCA
>JAJZOZ010000217.1 GCA_021811405.1 bacterium
CAACCCGGTGTTCTACTTCCGCCTGCTCGTGCTGGCGCTCTGGCTGGAAAGCGCCGCCGAAGCCCGCCGCCGGACGGCCGCGAAGATTACAAGGATGTAATGTCCGCGAAAGGCTGGGGCAAGGGCCGGAGGATATACTCTTAAAGTCATATTTTGCGGACACAGGAGGATGGAATGAAGACCGCCGTTATAGCCGCTTACGCGATACTGCTGGGCGCGCCGGCCTTATGCGCCGGCGCCGGCGAGGCCATAAGCCGCGAGCAGGCGCTGGAGACCGCGCTGAACAAGGTTACCGGGATTTCGGTGAAGAGCTCCGAACTGGAAAAGGAAGAAGGCAAAGAGGTCTGGTCCTTCGACCTGCAGACCCCGGCGGGCATAAGGGAGATCTGGGTGGACGCGCGCACCGGGGCGGTAGTCCGCGACGAAATGGAGTCCGCCGCCGACGAGAAAGCCGAGGCCGCGAAGGACGAGGCGGCGAAGAACGAGCCAGCGAAGGCTGCGCAGGCCGCGCCTGCGCCCGGCAAGGCGGTACCGCCAGCGACGGCCAAGGCCGTAACTCCGGGAAACGCGCCGCAAAAAAAGCCGGAGAAGGCCGTCGAGGGGAACGGCAAGCCTGAGGAGAAAGAGAGCGCGGGAACAGAGGAGAAAGAAGAGGATTAGGGACAGGGAGCAGTCGCGGTACAAGCGGCCGTCGATGGAGGGAATATGCTTCGCACCGTGAAAAGACTTCTCATCGGCGCCGCCCGCGCGGGCCTGCCCGCCGCGTGCGTCCTGGCGGCGGCCGCCGCCCCCGCCGTCTCAGGCGAGCGGCCGCTGCCGGACCCGGTAGGCTACGGCAAGAGGATCTTCGGGGACATCAAGGAACTGCCGAGCAAACCCGGCTCCTGGAGCAAGGGCCAGTGGCTGCTGGCCGGAAGCGTGGTGGCGGCTACCGGCGGCTCGCTGTTCGTGGATGACAGCGTGGCCGATTATTACGACACGCACAGGCAGGAATACCTCCGTAACATCAGCATGGCCGTGACGCACTTCGGAGATTCCAAGTATCAGGTGCCGGTAATTTCCGGACTGTGGGTCACAGGCTACGCGCTGGGCAGCATGAAGCTGCGCAAGATCGCGGCCGACGCCACCGAGGCCAGCATGATAGCGGCGCTGATGATAAACCCGACGATAAACTACCTCACCGGCCGCGCGCTGCCCTCCAGCGGGGAATCGCCCAGCCGTTTCAAGCCTTTCACCTGGCACCGTTATTCCTTCCCGTCCGGGCACACGGCCGCGGCCTTCGCGCTGGCTTCGGTGCTCGACGTGGACCTGCGGGACACCTTCGGCTACTGGCATCTGCCGATAGTTTACGGCGGGGCCATAGCCGTGGCGAACTCCCGCCTCTACGACCGCAAGCATTACCTTTCGGAAGTGATACTCGGCGGCGCCATCGGCTGGGCGGTAGGCACCTGGGTGGCCTCCAAGGACAGGGAGGCGCCGGTGAAAGCGGGCGCGCCGGCGCCCAAGGAGCCCAAAGTAACGTTACGGCCGTACCATTACGGCCTGCTGGCCTCGATGAAGTTCTAGCCCCTGATCCCTATGTTCAAGAGGATGGCGCAACTGCTGACAGCGACCCGCCGGAGAGCGATAGCCTCCGGCGCGGCGCTTTTCTCGCTGGTGGCACTTACGGACCATGCGGCTCCCGACGAAGTGGCGCTGGAGGCGTTCTATTTCCTGCCGCTCTTCGTGCTTACCTGGTTCGCCGGCAGGCGCTGGGGGGCCTCTGCGGCGGCCGCGGCCATAGGCGTCTGGCTGGCCGACGAAGGCGCGGATTTCTACGGACACTGGCACGTGCTGCTCTGGAACGCGCTGGTAAAGCTGGCTTTCTTCTGCGCGGTGGTGCTGCTGGTGGACCGGCTGCGCGGCGCTGCGCAGAAGGCCAGGGCCGCTTCGGAAGTGAAGTCCATGATGCTGCACACCGTCAGCCACGAGTTCAACAACGCCCTCACGGGCCTCTCCGCCGGGCTTTACCTGCTGCGTGAGGGCGACGCCGGCGCGGCCCGCGACCCGCTCAAAAAGAAGCTCTACGGGGCCATGGACGCCGCCTACGCGAACCTGAGGCTTTACGTCAAGAACATCCTGAACGAGGCCAGGCTGCGCGGGGGGCGTTTCACTCCGGAGATGACGCCTTCTACCGTGAGCGGACTGACCGCCGGCCCGCTGGGCGCGGTAGCGGGCCTTATGGAGGAGAAAGGGCTTTCCTTTTCACTTGAAACTCCTGACGGACCGCTGACGGTGGAGGCGGACCGTGAACTAATGTCTTTAGTGATCAGCAACCTGCTCGGCAACGCGGTGAAATACACCCCGGCGGGCGGCTCCATCACGGTGCGCGCCGGGCTTTCACCGGAGACCCCGGGGAAGGCCCGCATCTCGGTCGAAGATACCGGTATGGGAATACCGCCGGAAGAACGGGAAAGGATAACGGACGCTTTCTACAGGGGCGAGACCGGCAGGCGGGCCGCGGACGGCTTCGGGCTGGGGCTTAGCCTTACGCGGGAACTGCTGGAACTGCATGACAGCAAGCTGATGGTGGACTGCGGGGAAGCCAAGGGAACCCGCTTCTGGTTCGAACTGCCGGTCCGCGCCGCGCCGCCGGAAATAAAGGCGCGGGACGGCGCTATGGAGGAAAAGTGAAAAAGACGCTCCGATACTCTCTATTCTGGACGCTTGCCGCGGGCATGTTAAGCCCGGCCGCGGCACAGGTGAACCCGGTCACGGGCGCGGTGCGGGACCTGGGCCGCCTGGCCTCGGCCCCGGCGCGGCTGGAGAAGGCGGACCTGCTCCCCGTGGCGGGAGTGGTCGGCGCCGGCCTGCTGCTCTACTCGCTGGACGGCCAGATCCGGCACGCTTTCCGGAAGAACCGAACCTCCACCCTGGACGATATCTCCAAACAGGCGGAGAAGCTGGGCAACGGCGGCTACGACCTGGCCATAGCCGGCGCCGGCTGGCTGGCCGGCAAGGCCTTCGGCGACGAGAAGCTGCGCGTGACCTCGCTGCTGGCCGCGGAGTCCTTCCTGGCGGCCAACGGGGTCGGCACGCTG
>JAJZOZ010000218.1 GCA_021811405.1 bacterium
CGGTCGGCGCTCTTCACGCCGAAGACGGCGCGCCCGAAGCTCTCCAGGCGGGCGGGCCCGTCCGTCTCCAGGTGGTGGCGGAACCAGGCCGGCATCACTATGGCCAGCCCGGCGCCGTGCGCGATGTCGTAGATGGCGCTGAGGGAATGCTCGATGGCGTGGTTGATGAAGTTCATGCGGCCGTAGCCGCAGGAGGCCAGGCCGTTGAGGGCCAGCGTCGCGGACCACATCATGGAGGCCCTGGCGTTGTAGTCCGCCGGGTCCTCGAGGATGCGCAGAGTGGAGGAAACGACTGAGCGGGCCAGCGCGTGCACGATCTCGTCGGTGACGGCCGCGTCGGTGTCGGAGGCCGTGAAATAGCCCTCTATTATATGGGCCAGCGAGTCCACCGCCCCGTTGGCCACCTGTTCGCGCGGCAGCGTCAGCGTGGTCTCCGGGTCCAGCGCCGATACGCGCGGGTACATCGCCGGTCCCTGCGCGGAGAACTTCTGCGCCGTCCCCTCGTTGGTCACCACGCAGCCGCAGTTCATCTCGGAGCCGGTGGCCGGCAGCGTCAGGGCCGTGAACAGCGGCAGCGCCTCCCGGACCTGGGCCTTGCCGCAGAAGAAGTCCCAGACGTCCCCGGAGAACAGGGCGCCGGCGGCGATGGCCTTCGCCTCGTCTATCACCGAGCCGCCGCCGGCCGCCACCACCAGGTCGCAGCCCCCCTTCCTGGCTTTCGCTATCCCCTCCCGTACGTGCGAGAGCACCGGGTTCGGCTTCACGCCGGGGTGCTCGATTATTCCCACGCCGTTCTTGCGCAGAGCCCCGGTCAGGACGTCGTAGACGCCGTTCTTCTTTATGCTGCCGCCGCCGTAGACCAGCAGGGCTTTCTTCCCGGCCTCGGCCGCCGCCGGGCCCAGCTTGGCCACCACGGCCTTGCCGAATATTATCTTCGTCGGGTTCGCGAAAGTGAAGTTCTGCATGCTTCCTCCTTAAGGCCCGTCAGGCCCGGCGCCGTTTCAGTTTCCTGTCCAATCCGTAGAGCTTCCCGTACAGGTCGGAGACCAGCGGGAGGCCGTGCAGCAGCAGCCGGCTGCGGAACCAGGAAAGACCGCCGCGGCTTACTTTTATGCGCTTCAGATAGAGCAGGTCGCACCCCGGGCGGTTGACGCCGGTGACCGTGGTGAAGGCCATCGTGTAGCCGGCCCGGCGCACGGCCCCTTCCCAGCTCTTCTCGTGATGCCCCCAGGGCCAGCCTATGGAGACGGGCCTCGCGCCGGTATGGCGTTCGATGAGGCTTGCGGAGGTTCCCAGCTCGGCGTCCAGGTCCTTGTAGGCGGAGCGCTTCACGAAATCCCGGTGCGTGTGGGTGTGCGAGCCGGCCTCGAAGACCCCGGAGGAGGTCATGGCCTTCAGCTCTGACCAGGTAAGGAAACCCGCGGGGCCCCTTTCGTCCTTCAGCGTCCCGGGCGGGACGGCGCCGTCCGCCAGCGTGGGCCTGGCCGGGCCTTCCGTCAGCCGGGACGTGGTTACGAAGATCACCGCCCTGAAGCCGTATTTTTTAAGCAGGGGCCAGGCGCAGATCCAGTTGTCGGCGTAGCCGTCGTCGAAGGTGAGCAGCACCGGCTTGCCGCGCGCCCCCGCCTCACCGGAGAGGAGGGCCCGCGCGCCGGCCAGGTCCGGCGTGTAGTAGCCTTTGTCCCTGAGCAAGCGCAGCTGGCCCTCGAACTGCTCCGGGGTGACCTCGCGGTCCGGCGAGATATGGTGGTACATCAGCACCGGCACGGCGGCGCCTTTCATGCCGCCTCCAGCGCGGCGCGGTAGACCCGCTCGAAGCGCTCCGCCGCGGCCTTTATCGAGAACTTCCCGCTGACGTTCGGAGGGCCGGCCGCCGAGAGGCGGGCCGCGAGCCCGGGGTCGCGCAGCAGGGACAGCAGCGCCGCCGCCAGGGCGCCGGCGTCGTCCTTCGGGAAGAGCAGGCCGGTGCGGCCGTGCTCTATCACCGCCGGGATGCCTCCCACCTCGGCCCCCACTACGGGCACTCCGGAGGCCTGCGCCTCTATCAGCGCGTTCGGGATGCCCTCCTGCCTGGAAGGGGCCGCCACTATGTGCAGACCCGCCATCAGGGCGGGGACGTCGTCCCGGGGGCCCAGCGCCGAAACCGAGCCGGAGAGGCCGGCGGCGTCCGCCATGGCCTTCAGCTCGGCTGCGCCGCGGCCGATCATCACGAATTGCGTGCCGGGGAATTCTTTAAGCACCGCCGGCGCTGCCTTTATCAGCAGGTCGTGGCCTTTGAAATGGGAGTAGTGGCCGACGACGGCTATCCTGAACGGCGGGGCCCACGGCAGCGCCCTGCGCCCTTCCGCCGCGCCGCGCCAGCGCTCCTGGTCTATGCCCGGGGGTATCACGGCGGTCCTGGCGGGCTCGACGCCGGCTTTGAGGAACTCGTCCCTGACCGTGTCGTTGACCGCCACGAGGCAGGAGATCCGGGCGGACGCGTACTTGAACCTGCTGAAGGGATTGCCCGGGATCGGGAAGATAACGCCCCGCCGGACAACCAGCTTTCCCGGCGCGCCGAAGTACTTGGCCATCAGAGCGGCGGCGTGGGCGCGCGGGTGGAAGGTCTGCAGTATGTCGAAGCGCTCCCTCCGGCAGAGCGCGGCCAGCCTGGCCCCGGAGGCTATGTCGGCGTCGGACCGGAAGTTCAGGTTGAAGACGCGCATCCCGCCGCGCGCGGCTGCCCCGTTCAGGATGCTGGAAGGACGGCAGGCCACGGCCAGGGAGTGACCCCTCGCCGCCAGCTCCGCGCCCAGCAGCAGCAGTTGCTTCGTGCCTCCGGTGGAGGCGGTGGATTCGCTCAGGAAAAGAATTTTCATCTTAGCCGGAACCCGTCCGGCAGCTGTTATTCTAGCAGAAATCGCCCCCATCGTCCGGAGCGTCCTTCCGGAGAATCGGGATAGGGGCGGCGGCAAGTTTGCCGCCGAACCCCTCCCACACCACCGGACGTGCGGGTCCGCATCCGGCGGTTTGGAAAGTTGAGGTTACGCCGCAAGTCTTGGGACACCCATCCGG
>JAJZOZ010000219.1 GCA_021811405.1 bacterium
GCCCGTCTCGAAGATAGAGGTGCTGGTCCATCCCCAGTCCGTGGTCCATTCCGGAGTGGAGTTCAAGGACGGGTCGGTGCTGGCCCAGCTTTCCTGGCCCGACATGAAACTGCCTATACAGTACGCCCTCACCTGGCCGGACCGCGCCCCGTCGCTGGCCGAGCCCCTGGATTTCTTCAAGCTGGCGCGGCTGGACTTCTTCCGGCCGGACTTCCGGCGCTTTCCCTGCCTGGAGCTGGCTCTGGCGGCCGCCCGGCGCGGGGGCACGCGCCCCGCGGTGCTGAGCGCGGCCAACGAGGTCGCGGTGGAGCGTTTCATCTCGGGGCGTCTCGGCTTTACCGGGATCCCGGCGGTGCTAGAGAAGGTGCTGGCCGCCTGCCGCGGCGACGAAGGCCGACTGACGCTTTCAGCCGCGGTGGAAGCCGACGCCTGGGCCCGCCAGAAGGCCGCCTCGGCGGCGGACGCGATAGGAAAGAGGTGCAGATGATCATATCGATACTGGCGGTCCTTTTCACTTTCGGGCTGGTTATCTTCCTTCACGAGTTCGGCCATTTCATGGTCTGCAAGCTCGTCGGCATACGCGTGGAGGAGTTCTCGTTCGGCTTCGGCCGCGAGCTGGCCGGCTTCACCCGCGGAGATACCCGCTACTCGGTGCGCCTCGTGCCGCTGGGCGGCTACGTCAAGCCGGCGGGAGAGAACCTGGAGGAGACCGCGGAGGACGGCAAGCCGGAGGAGCCGGCACGCCCCGCCGAGCCGGCGGCGCGCGCCCCGTACGAATACTTCGCCAAGCCCTGGTATACCCGCCTGGGGGTGGTGTTCGCCGGGCCGGTGATGAACTACCTGCTCGCTTTCGCCCTTTTCTCAGGGGTAATACTGGTGATGGGCGCTCCCAGGCCTTCGGACTCCGCGGTGGTGGGCGACGTCACGCAGGGTTATCCCGCCGACGCGGCCGGGCTCAAGCCCGGCGACAAGATAGTCAGCGTGGACGGCAAAGCGGTCGCCACGTGGGAGCAGATGGCCGACGCCATACACTCCAGGCCGGAAAAGGAGATAGCTCTGGTCTACGAGCGCGAAGGCGCTTCGGCCGAGGTGAAGCTGAAGACCAGGCTGGCCTCGGGCGCCGGCAGCAACGGAGTGATAGGCATAGCCCCCGGAGTGGATTACCAGCGGGTGCCGCTGCTGAAGGGGCTCCGGATGGGGGCCTACCAGTGCTGGTACTGGACGGCCTTCACCGTGAAAACGCTGGCTTCGAATATCCACAAACGCGAGAAGCCGGACCTCGCCGGGCCGATAGGCATAGTCAACATAGTCAGCAAGGCCGCGCACAGCGGAGCCGCCGACTTCTTCTTCCTGATAGGCCTGATCTCGGTGGCGGTGGGCTTCTTCAATCTGCTGCCGATACCGCTGCTGGACGGCGGGTGGGCCCTGCTCTATCTCTTCGAGGGAGTTTCCAGGCGCAAGCTGACCGCCGGCCTCATGAAGTACATCAACGCGGCCGGCATGGCGATGCTGTTCGCCATCCTGCTGTTCGCCACCTATAACGACATCATGCGCATCGTCTCCTCGCACTCGGCCAAGAAGGCCGCGGCCGTGCAGGAGCAGGAGAAATAAAATGTCTTGTTCCTGTCCCAAACCGCGCAGGACGCGCAAGGTAAAGGTGGGGCGCTTCACGGTGGGCGGCTCCAGCCCGGTCTCGGTGCAGTCCATGTGCAATACCGACACCCGGGACGTGAAGGCCACCGTGGACCAGGTCCGCGCCCTCGAGGGTGCCGGCTGCGAGATAATCCGGGTCGCCGTGCCGGACATGGAGGCCGCGAAGGCGCTCGGGCGCATCAGGCGGGCGATCTCGATACCGCTGGTGGCCGACATACATTTCGACTGGCGCCTGGCCGTGGAGGCCGTGAAGCAGGGAGTGGACAAGGTGCGCATCAACCCCGGCAATATCGGGGAGAAGGACAAGGTCCGGGAGGTCGTGAAGGCCTGCAAGTCCGCCGGCATCCCCATACGCATCGGCGTCAACGCCGGCTCGCTGAAGGCCCTGCGGGAGAACCCGAAGCCGGCCTGGAAGCCCTACGACTGGGCCAGGCAGATGGTAAAGGAGGCGCTCGACGAAGCCCGCATCCTGGAGGACCTGGGCTTCCGCGATATCGTGGTGTCTCTGAAGGCCGACGACATCGAGCGGACGCTGATGGCCAACTCGCTCTTCGCCTCCAGGTCCGACATCCCGCTCCACCTCGGCGTGACGGAGGCGGGCAGTTTCCTCGCCGGCACGGTCAAGTCCTCCCTGGGCATAGGGATGCTGCTCACGCAGGGCATAGGCGACACGATCCGGGTCTCCCTGACCGAGGACCCGGTAATGCAGGTGCGGGCCGCCTACGAGATCCTCAAGGCCCTGGGCCTGCGCCATTACGGACCGGACCTGATCTCCTGCCCCACCTGCGGCCGCTGCCAGGTCAACGTGGGGAAGGTCATCCACCAGCTCGAGGAGCGCATCTACTCCGACCCGGCCCTGCTGAAGAAATCGGAAGGCATGAAGATCGCGGTGATGGGCTGCGTGGTGAACGGGCCCGGCGAGGCCCGCTCCGCAGATTTCGGCGTCGCCGGCGGCAAAGGCCGCGGCGTCTGGATAGAGAAGGGCAAGCAGATCAAGGTCGTCAAGGAGAACGAGTGGGTCAACGAAGTGATACGCAAGATCAGGAACACGAAATGAACAAACCAGCCAACCAGCAGAAGAACGCCTCCTCCGCGGTCACCCCGCGCGCAGCGGACTACGCGCAGTGGTACCTCGACGTCATAAAGCAGGCCGCGCTCGCCGAGCACAGCCCGGTGCGCGGCTGCATGGTCATCCGCCCTCACGGCTACGCCATCTGGGAGAAGATGCAGCGCGAACTGGACGACCGCTTCAAGGCCACCGGCCACGAGAACGCCTACTTCCCCCTCTTCATCCCCCTCTCCTTCCTGACCAAGGAGGAAAAGCACGCCTCCGGCTTCGCCAAGGAATGCGCGGTCATCACGCACCACCGCCTGAAGTCCGTGGACGGCGAGGTGGTGCC
>JAJZOZ010000058.1 GCA_021811405.1 bacterium
GCCTCCACGGAGGGGATCTTCGGCGCGCCGAAGATCTCGAAGAAGGCCTTCAGCCCGGCCATGAAACGCTTGAAGGAGGTGTTGATGACCGTGGCGGCGATGGTGCCGCCCAGGACGATGATGATGCCGTGGGGGTCGGCCAGCTTGTCGGCGATGCCGGAAGAGAAGATACCCCAGGCCACTACGGCCGCGCCGAGGATGAAACCGACTATAGTCATTATGTCCATAAGCAGAGCTCTCCCGAAAAAGCGTTAACGCGTCGGTTAAATTATAGAGGACGCGTGTTACCGGAATGTTACGTATATATAATATAAAATTGCACGCGGTTTTTAGTTTTTGATACCATACTACTTACGCACCGCAGCGCCCCGCGACCAAGCGCGGGCGGCCGCGCGGATATCTCTACAGGAGCCCCACATGGATTACTTACTCAGCGAACAGCAGGTCATGATCAGAGACCTGGCCCGCAAGATAGCCCAGGAGAAGATCAAGCCCGTCGCCGCGCAGTACGACGAAAGCGAGGAATTCGCCTGGCCGGTGATGAAGGTCCTGGCCGAGAGCGACCTGTTCGGCATCTACCTGCCGGAGGCCTACGGGGGCCTGGGCGGCGGCATCATGGAGATGTGCCTCGTGACCGAGGAACTTTCCCGCGCCTGCGGCGGCATCGCGCTGGGCTACGCCGGCACCGCGCTCGGCACGCTGCCTATCCTGCTGCACGGCAGCGAGGAGCAGAAGAAGAAATACCTGCCCGAGATAGCCGCCGGCCGCAAACTGGCCGCTTTCTGCCTGACCGAGGCCGAGGCCGGCAGCGACGCGGGCTCGATAAAGACCACCGCCCGCAAAGAAGGCGACAAGTACATCCTCAACGGCGTCAAGCAGTGGATCACCAACGCCGGCGAGGCCGACATCTACACCGTGATCGCCCTTACCGACAAGAACAAGGGCGTGCGCGGCGCCAGCGCCTTCATAGTGGAGAAGGGCACGAAAGGCATGGAGTTCGGCAAGAAGGAGAAGAAGATGGGCATCCGCGCCTCGGCGACGCGCGAGGTCATCTTCACCGACTGCGAGGTGCCCGCCGCGAACCTGATCTCCAGGGAAGGCATGGGCTTCATCGCCGCGATGAAGACGCTCGACACCTCCCGCCCCGGCGTGGCGGCGCAGGCCGTCGGCATAGCGCAGGGCGCCCTGGACCACGCGCTCGACTATTCCCGCACGCGCGTGCAGTTCGGCGCGCCGATCTCCAGCTTCCAGGCCGTGCAGCATATGCTGGCCGACATGGGCACGCAGGTGGAGGCCGCCCGCGCGCTGACCTACTCGGTCGCCCGCCTGGTGGACTCCGGCGCCAAGTCCGTCTCCAAGGAATCCGCGATGGCCAAGCTCTTCGCCAGCGACGTGGCGATGAAGGTCTCGGTGGACGCGGTGCAGATCCTCGGCGGCTACGGCTACATGCGCGACTACCCCGTGGAGAAGTACATGCGCGACGCCAAGATCACGCAGATCTACGAGGGCACCAACCAGATCCAGCGCAACGTCATCGCCGCCAACATGATAAAGGAGACTCTGAAGAAGTAACGCGCCAAAGCGGGCGGCCCGGCACGGGGTATGGGCCCGTCGGGCCGGCGTCGGGCACACCGTGCCCGCGCCTTGATCGCTCGGTCCTCGCGCTTACGCAAGCTCGGACCTCCGCGACATCCCTCCGAACCCATACCCCGTACCTGGCCGCGGCGCACACGACGCTTTACTGCAGGAAAAGGCAATAACGAATGAACATTATAGTCTGCATCAAGCAGGTACCCGACACCACCGACGTCAGGATAGACCCCGTCACCAACACCCTCATCCGCGAGGGCGTAAAGAGCGTCATCAACCCGTTCGACGCCTACGCCATCGAGGAGGCCGTGCGCCTCAGGGAACGCTGCGGCGGCAAGGTAACCGCCGTGACGATGGGCCCGCCCCAGGCCGAGAACGCCCTGAAAGAGGCCATCGGCCTCGGCTGCGACGACGGCGTGCTGGTCAGCGACCGCAAGTTCGCCGGCTCCGACACCTGGGCCACCTCCTACACCCTCGCCTGCGCCATAGAGAAACTGGACGCCTTCGACGTCATCCTCTGCGGCAAGCAGGCCTCCGACGGCGACACCGCGCAGGTCGGGCCCGGCATCTCCGCCCACCTCGACATCCCGCAGGTCACCTACGTCAAGAAGATCGCCGAGATCGACGACAAGCTCGCCAAGGTGGAGCGCATGACCGAGGAGGGGTACGACGTCGTGGAGACGCCGCTGCCGTGCCTGTTCACCGTCGTCAAGGAGATCAACACGCCGCGCATGCCCTCGCTCAAGGGCATGATGCGCGCCAAGTCCGCCAAGATCACCAAATGGACCGCCGCCGACCTGGAGGCCGACGAGGCCCTGCTGGGCCTGGACGGCTCGCCCACGCGCGTGGTAAAGATCTTCACCCCGGAGCCGAGGAAGGGCGGCGAGATGATGACCGGCACCCCGGCCGAGATCGCCAAGGAGCTCGTCGAGCTGCTCAAAGGGGAGGTGCTGTAATGGCCTCCATAAAAGTACATCTCGAGAAGTGCACCGGCTGCACGCTCTGCCTCAAGGCCTGCCCGTTCGGCGCCATCCACATGGCCGACCGCAAGGCCGTCATCGACATGGCCAAGTGCACGCTGTGCGGCTCCTGCGTGGCCGCCTGCCGCTTCTCCGCGATCGAGCTCGAGAAGGGCGCCGCCGAGGCGAAGGACCTCTCGGCCTACAAGGACGTCTGGGTCTTCTGCGAACAGAAGAGGGGCGCGGTCCAATCCATCTCCTACGAACTGCTCGGCGAAGGCCGCAAGCTCGCCGACAAGCTGGGCGTGAAGCTGTGCGCCGTGCTGCTCGGCGGCGGCGTCGCCGACGCGGCCCATAAGCTGGGCGAGCGCGGCGCGGACCGGGTCTACCTGGTCGACGACCCCGCACTCAAGGACTACCAGGACGACCCCTACACCGCGGTGCTCGTCAAGCTGGTGGAGGAATACAAGCCCGAGGCGCTGCTGTGCGGCGCCACCACGATAGGCCGCAGCCTGATCTCGCGCGTGGCCATCAAGACCGGCGCCGGCCTCACCGCCGACTGCACCGGCCTCGACGTGGACGTCAAGGAGCGCCTGCTGCTGCAGACGCGCCCCGCCTTCGGCGGCAACATCATGGCGACGATCGTCGCCCCGAACCACCGGCCGCAGATGGCCACCGTGCGCCACAAGGTGATGAAAGAGGCCCCGGTGCAGCCCGGCCGCGCGGCCGAGATAGTCACCAAGGTCTACCCGCCGGAAACCTTCGCGTCGCGCACCAGGCTGCTCGACGTCGTGGCCGAGCTCACCGAGACGGTGAACCTCTCCGAGGCGGACATCATCGTCGCCGGCGGGCGCGGCATGGGCTCCAAGGAGAACTTCGCGCAGCTGGGCGAGCTGGCCAAGGTCCTAGGCGGCGCCGTCGGCGCCAGCCGCAGCGCGGTGGACGCCGACTGGATCCCGTACTCGCACCAGGTGGGCCAGACCGGCAAGACCGTGGTCCCCAAGCTCTACATCGCGTGCGGCATCAGCGGCCAGATCCAGCACCTGATCGGCATGCAGTCGTCGAAGACCATCGTGGCCATCAACCGGGACCCCGACGCGCCCATCTTCAAGGTGGCGACCTACGGCATAGTGGGCGACGTCAACGAGATACTCCCGGCGCTGACCCGCGAGTTCAAGCGGGTCCTGAACCGGTAGCCCCGGCCCGGGCGGGGCCGGAGCCGGGAACCGCCCGCTCCGCTCCATCGGAGGTTTTTAACGCCGTCGCCCGCTTCGGCTTCCTCGGTGCCTGCGGAACTCGGCCAAAAAACAATGTTTTTGGCCTCGGACATCCTCGGCACCCCGGAGGGGTGCCCTCGGAAGCCTCGCGGGCGAGGCTAAACCTCCGAGTCGCTTCTCGGGCGGTTCCCGGCTCCGGCCGCGATATCTATCTTGAAATTACAGGGGGAATAAAATGAACGACGAAATTAAGCCTCTCACCGAGACCGCCGAGTGGAAGGCGCTCAAGACCCATTACGCCAAGATCAAGGACCTGCACCTGCGCGACCTCTTCGCGCAGGACCCGAAGCGCGCGGAGAAGTTCACGGCGGAGGCCGCCGGGGTCTATTTCGACTATTCCAAGCACCGCGTCACCGCGACGACCGTCAACCTGCTCTGCGACCTCGCCGAGGCCTCGGGCCTGCGCGAGAAGATCGAGGATATGTTCACCGGCGAGAGGATCAACCTCACCGAGGACCGTGCCGTGCTGCATACCGCGCTGCGCGCGCCGAAGAACGCCACGGTAGTGGTGGACGGGGAGAACGTCGTGCCGCGCGTGCACGAGGTCCTCGAGAAGATGGAGCAGTTCGCCGAAAAGGTCCGCTCGGGTGAGTGGAAGGGCCACACAGGCAAGCCTATAAAGAACATAGTCAACATCGGCATAGGCGGCTCTGACCTCGGGCCGGTCATGGCCTACGAGGCGCTCAAGGACTATTCGCAGCGCTCCCTGACCTTCCGCTTCGTCTCCAATATCGACGGCACCGATTTCGCCGAGGCGGTGCACGACCTGCACCCCGAAGAGACCCTCTTCATCGTGGCCTCGAAGACGTTCACCACGCTGGAGACGATGACCAACGCCGGGACCGCCCGCGACTGGGCGCTGAAGGCGCTCAAGGACGAGGCCGCCGTGGCTAAGCACTTCGTCGCCGTCTCCACGAACGCCGCCAAGGTCTCCGGGTTCGGCATCGACACCGCGAACATGTTCGGCTTCTGGGACTGGGTGGGCGGCCGCTATTCGATGTTCTCGGCGATAGGCCTCTCGACGATGATCGCGATCGGCCCGAAGCATTTCCGCGAAATGCTCGCCGGCGCGCACGAGATGGACGAGCATTACCGCAACGCCCCGTTCGAGGAGAACCTCCCGGCGCTGATGGGCCTGCTCGGCCTGTGGTACAACGACTTCTTCGGCGCGCAGACCGTGGCGGTGCTGCCCTACGAGCAGTACCTCAGGCGCTTTCCCGCTTACCTGCAGCAGCTCACGATGGAGAGCAACGGCAAGCGCGTCACGCTCGACGGGCATCCGGTGGACTACCAGACCGGCCCTATCTACTGGGGCGAACCCGGCACCAACGGCCAGCACTCCTTCTACCAGCTGATCCACCAGGGCACCAAGCTCATCCCGTGCGACTTCATAGCCTTCTGCCGGCCCCGCCGCAGGCTGGGCCGCCACCACGACCTGCTGATGGCCAACGTCTTCGCGCAGGCCGAGGCCCTCGCCTTCGGCAAGACCGCCGAGGAGCTGGGGAAGGAGGGGGTCAAGGACTGGCTGGTGCCGCACAAGACCTTCGAGGGGAACCGCCCTTCCACCACGATGCTGCTCGAGGAGCTGAACCCGAAGTCCCTCGGCCGCCTCGTCGCGCTTTACGAGCATTCCGTCTTCACGCAGGGGATGATCTGGCGCATCGGCCCCTTCGACCAGTGGGGCGTGGAACTGGGCAAGGTCCTCGCCGGCCGCATCGCGCCGGAACTCGAGAGCCCCGCCGAGCCGCAGCTTAAGCACGACTCCTCCACCAACGCGCTGATCCGCCGCTACCGGGCCGGCAGGTAGGCCCCGGTGGACCGGCCCGCCGCCGCCAGGAAGCTCGCCGCCGCCAGGGACCTGGCGGCGGTGCTCGCGTTCCTGGCGCTCGCTTTCCTGGGCGGGCGGGCCCTGCTCGACGCGCCGCAGCTGCAGAAGGAGCGCGTCTCCCGGCCGGAGGCGGAGAGGGACATCGCGCAGTTCTTCGCCGTCCTGGAGAAGGAGCGCCCGGGCGCGGCGGATTACGCCGTACTGAAAGCTTCCGCCTCGGCGGCCGTCGCCTCCCGCCTCGACGAGTTCTCGCGCGTGTCCGTGCGGGACCTGGCGTGGGCCCTCGCCGGCGGCGCCGCGGCCCTGCGCGACTCCGGCACCGCGGTGCTCTGGCGCCCGCCGCGCCGCTGGAAGGACCCGGAGCAGAAATACCCGCCGTTCAGCGTGGCCCTGCGCTACGGGAAGTTCGTGGTGGACGCCGCCCTGGACCCCGGCCTGGCCGGCGCTGAAGTGCTGGAACTCAACGGCGCGCCGTTCAGGACCTTCATAGCCCCGGCGCTGGCCCGCGTCTCCGGCGAGACCGCCCCCTACAGGGAGTACCTCTTCTGCCGCGGCCAGGCGGCCTGGTGGGACTTCTCTTCGCTGCTGGCCGGCCTGCCCGCGCCGGAAGTCCGGTTCAAGGCCCGCGACGGCCGCGTCTTCACGCGGCGGGCCGCCCCGATAACCGGCTGGGAGTTCCGCAGGCTGGCCTGGCGGCCGGCGCCGCCGGGCGAGCAGTTCTATTCCCAGAAAAAGGTGGCCTGGTTCAACGCGCCGGCCCCGCGCGCCTCGCGGCGCGGACGGGGCGCCTGGGACCGCTTCCTTCGCGGGCTGGAGGCCCGGGGGATGCGCTACGCCGTGGTGGACCTGCGCGACGCCGCCGGGCCCGACGACGGGGGGGCGGCCTACCCGCTAGGCCTGCTGGCGGGCCCCGGCGGCTCCGGGCTGCGGGGCCGCCTGACGCTGCTGACCGGCCCGGGGTCGGGGCCCGCGGCCGCGGCTTTCGCCGCCGGCTTCCGGGCGCTGGGGGCGGGGAAAATAGCCGGCGAGGCGACCGGCGGCACGGCGGGGCATTACGGGGCTCCGAAGGAATTCAGGCTGGAGGCCAGCGGGATAAGGTTCTCGGCCTCCTCCCGCCGTTTCCCGGGCCCGGACCTGCCGGTGCAGCCGGACCTGCCTCTTACAGAAGCCCTGCTGCGCCCCTGGCGGGGCGACGCGCGGGCCTTCGTCCTGGAAGAACTCCTGAAATAGTGTTATGTCCTGACCAGGCGGAACGCCCGGCGAACCGGCCTTTCTACGCCCCGGCCGGCGGTTCCGCCGGCGCCGGCGCCCGCGCGGCGGCGGCCGGTTCCTCGTCGCCGGCGTGCTTAACCACGCCCCAGGTCATGACCATCGCCGAGATCAGGATGACCCAGAGCAGCACGCTGTCGGGGATGAGCCCGATGCGCAGCGACGGCGGGATGCCCAGGAAGAGCAGGATGGTGATGAGGCCGCGCGGCGCCACGTAGGTGAGCGCCGCGGCGGTCCCGGCCGGCAGGACGGCGCGCAGCGGCAGCGCCCGGGAGAGGTAGGCCGACAGCAGCACCGGCAGGCAGACCGCCAGGGCCTCGCGGTTCAGCAGCCGGGGGATATCGGCGCTGTAGCCCAGCAGAACGAAGAAAAAGGTCTTTATAACGAAGGTGGTCTCGGAGATCACGCTCTTGAACTGCCGCACCTCCTCGCCTATCTTGTCCAGACTGAAATAAAGCCGCATGTTGCCGCGGATGAACAGCGTGATGTTGTTGAGGAAGAGCCCGAAGACCAGCACCAGGAGCAGCGGGGAATAATGCATCAGCTTGGCCGTGGAATAGACGAGCAGCAGGATGGCGAAGACCGGCAGGTGCTTTACGGGGTGGCTGACGCGCTCGACCAGCGCGGTAAGGCCCAGCGAGAAAGCCACCGAGAGCAGCAGCGTGACCAGCACCTCTAGGACGAAGGAGAAGAGCGCCCCGGGCCCGAACGCCGCGTTCTGCGCCAGGAAGTTGAAGGCGAGGATCCCGAGGATGTCCGAGAAGGAGCTCTCGTAGGTCACGAACTCGCGCCGGGCCTCGGAGAGGAGCCTCGCGCCGGGTATGGCTATCGCGCTGCTGACGATGGAGAACGGCAGAGCGTTGATCAGCGCCGTGCGCGGCGGTACGCCGAAAAGCAGCATATAGGCGCCGCCTATGCCCAGCAGGCACAGCAGCAGGCCGGACGCGGCCGAGGCCAGGCTCCGGCGCACCAGCGCCGCTTTGTCGGTCCTCAGTTCCAGGTCCAGGCCCGCTTCCAGCACTATCAGCACCAGGCCGACGGTGCCCAGCGGCGCCAGCACGTAGCCGATATAGGGGATATCGTAGCCGGTCCAGTCGGAGGCCAGGCGCAGGCCCAGCCCCGAGAGGATCAGCAGCACCACCGACGGCAGGCGGGTCCGCCCGGAGAACATATCGAAAAAATAGGAGACCAGGATTATGGAGCTGACCGCTATTATCACGATGTCGGTGTTCATGGTCCGGAAAATTATACATAAAACGGGGTTCACGCCGCCGCGCCGAAATGCTAGAATAGGTACGGGTCCGGGAGCGATCCCGGAGGTTGGGAATGGTCGGGCCGCCATTCCGGTCAATACCGGAGGCGGTCCGCGGTTTTCGACCGGTACAGTTCTAAATCTCACTAAAAAGGAGGCCGCATGCGCATAACGCTGAGGCTGATCTTCTCGCTGATCCTGGCGGTGGTGGGCGTCGCGCTCGTTTCCGCCTGGTTCAACGTGCGCCAGGAACGCGACAAGCTCTACAACGGGGCCAGGGACAACTCCGCCCTGCTCGCCGAGACTTTCAAGGAGAGCGTGCGGGGGCACCTCGAGACCGGCAACACGCAGGCCCTGCAGAAGCTGGCCGACAAGTTCCAGTACCAGAAGCAGATCGAAGGCGTGGCCATCTATTCCCCGGACGGTTCGCTGCTGGCGGGCTCCTCAGCTATCAAGCCCTTCATCGCGATCAACGCCGACGCGCTGCAGCAGCAGCTGCAGGGGCGCGGCAGCTCCTCCGAGATCTACAAGGACGACAAGCGGGAGATGCTGGTCTATTCAGCCTCCGCCGGGACGGTAGGCGGCAAGCCGGCCAAAGTGCTGCTGTTCACCGACGTCTCCTACGTGGCCTACGACCTTTACGGCATCTGGAAGCGCACGCTGCTGCGCGTGCTGGTGCAGACCATACTGATAACCCTGGTCACGCTGCTGGTCATCCGCTGGAACTTCGTGGACCCTCTAGCCCAGCTGGCGGACTGGATGAAGAAACTCCGCATAGGCGAGGCTCACGCCAGCCTGCCGCCTCTCAAGGGCGACCTCTTCGCCCCCATAGCGAAGGAAGCCACGACGCTGGCCAAGAACCTGCAGGCCGCAAGGAGCGCGGCCCAGAAAGAGGCCCGGCTGAGGCAGGAGGGGGAATCCCTGTGGACCCCCGAGCGGCTGAAAGAACTTATAAAGATGAAGATGGACGGGCGCCCGCTGTTCGTCGTCTCCAACCGCGAACCCTACATGCACCTAAGGGAGGGCAAGGACATCCGGGCGATAGTCCCGGCCGGCGGCCTGGTGACGGCGCTGGACCCGATCCTCAAGGCCGCGGGCGGCACCTGGATAGCCCACGGCAGCGGCGAGGCCGACTTCGAGGTGACCGACGACAGGAACCGCATCAAGGTGCCGCCGGAGGAGCCGGCCTACACGCTGCGGCGCGTGCCGCTCTCCAAGGAGGAGGAGGACGGCTACTACTACGGCTTTTCCAACGAGGGCATCTGGCCGCTCTGCCATATCGCCCATATCCGCCCGGTGTTCCGCAAGGAGGACTGGCAGTACTACTACGACGTGAACAAGAAGTTCTGCGACACCGTGCTCGAGGAGATAGCTGGCATAAAGGAGCCTGCCATCCTGATCCAGGACTACCACTTCACGCTGCTGCCGGCCATGATCAAGGCCTCCCGCCCCGACGCGCGCGTGGCCGTGTTCTGGCACATCCCGTGGCCCAACCCCGAGACCTTCGGCATCTGCCCGTGGCAGAAGGAGCTGGTGATGGGCCTGCTCGGCGCCGACCTGATAGGCTTCCAGACGCAGTTCTACTGCAACAACTTCCTCGACACCGTGGACCGCACGATAGAGTCCCGCATAGACTGGGAACACTTCTCGGTGCAGAAGGAGGGGCATATAACGCTGGTGAAGCCCTTCCCGATCAGCGTGGATTTCAGCCAGCCCGACCGCGACACGGCCAAGCTGCCCGAGAAGCCGGACCCGGAGAAGATCCTGAAGGAGCTGGGCGTCAGGGCCGAGAAGGTAGCCATAGGCGTGGACCGCATAGACTACACCAAGGGCATGCTCGAGCGCGTAAAGGCCGTGGAGCGCTTCCTCGAGAAATACCCGGAGTTCGTGCGGAAGTTCACGTTCATCCAGCTCGGCGCCCCCAGCCGCACGCATATCCCGCAGTACCACCGCTTCCTCGCCGAACTGCACGCCGAGGTGGACCGCATCAACTGGCGCTTCAAGGCCAAGGACTGGAAGGCGATAGTCTTCCTCGAGAAGCACCACGAGCACCGGGAGATCACGAAATACTACAAGATCGCCGACGCGTGCCTCGTCACGTCGCTGCACGACGGCATGAACCTGGTGGCCAAGGAGTTCGTCGCGGCGAGCGACGACCACCGCGGCGTGCTGATCCTGAGCCGCTTCGCCGGCGCCTCGCGCGACCTCAAGGACGCGCTGATCGTGAACCCCTACGACATCGAGCAGATGGCCGACGCCATCTACTACGCGCTCGTGATGCCGAAGACGGAGGTGGAGGAGCGCATGACGCGCATGCGCCAGCAGATCCACGAGAACAACATCTACAAGTGGGCGGCCAACCTGACCGAGGAGCTGATGCGGCTCAGGATGGACGAGTTCACGGGGGTGTAGCGTGAAGCCCTTCTGGAAGCATTCGGCGGAGCTCGGCGCCTGCCTCGCGCGCGAGCGCCTGCTGCTGACGCTGGACTTCGACGGCACGCTGGCCGCGCTGGCCGAGACGCCGAGGCTGGCGCGCCTGCGCCCCGAGTACCGGGCCGCGCTGAAAGCGCTGGCCTCGCGCCGGGGGGTGAACGTCTTCATCCTGAGCGGCCGGGCGCTGGGGGACCTGCGCCGCCTCGTCGGGCTGCCTGGCCTCTACTACGGCGGCAACCACGGCATAGAGCTGAAAGGGCCGGGCTTCGCCCGGCGCGACGCGGGCGCGGCCAGGCTGAAGGCCAGGATCGGGGCCGTCGCGGCGGAGCTGCTGGAGCGCTTCCCGCCCGGCACCGGCGTGCTGGTGGAGGACAAGGGCTTCTCGGCCAGCGTGCACTACCGCGCGCTCAAGGCACACTACCGGGCCGGCTTCTTCCGACGGATGCGCGCGCTCACGCGGGCTGCCGACAGGGATTTCCGGTGGAGCCGGGGCCACAAGGTCTTCGAGCTGCGGCCGCTGGCCGCCCCCAACAAGGGGGACGCCGCGCTGCTGCTCGCCCGCCGGCTGAAGGCGTCCTGCGTGCTGGCCGCAGGGGACGACCTGACCGACGAGGACATGTTCAGGGCCCTCTCCGGGCGCGGGATAACTGTACGGGTGGGCCGCAGGGCCCGTTCGGCCGCGGAGTTCTTCCTCGGGAGCCAGGCCGAGGTGCTGCGGCTGCTAAAATTCGTAACGGCGGCGAGGAGGGCGGCGTGAAGTTCCGGGTGCGCATAGTGATCATCCTCTCCGGTCTCACGCTGCTCTTTTCGCTGGCGATGGTGGCGGAGAGGGCGGTCGTCTTCCGGCGCACCCTGCTGGACCGCACCCAGGACAGGACGGACTACCTCTCCTCCTTCATCATCGAGATCTCGGGCGGGTACCTGGAGACGGGCAACGTCTCCCGTCTTAAGGACCTCCTGGGGGCTTTCGACCATTTCAAGAACATCGCCTATCTGCGGGTGGTAGACCGCAGGGGCCGGGTAGTCTACCGCATGGCCGAGCCCGGCTTAACGCTCACGGACCGGCAGCCCGATCCCGACGTCTTCCACGCCCGGGACGACATCTTAGACGTCAGCCGGGACATCGTCTCCAACGGCACGCCGCTGGGCTACGTGCAACTGGGAATCTCGGTGAAGGGCCTGGACGAGGCCGTCGCCGACCTGGTCTGGCGCGGCGTCCTGATAAGCGTCCTCTTCACCTGGCTCATCGCCCTGGCGGCGTGGGCTTTCTCGCGCCGGCTGGGGCAGGAGCTCGCCTGGTTGCTCTCCCTGGCCGAGAGCGTGGAGGCCGAGAAACTCCCGGAGCCGCTCGACAAGCCGATGGGCGGCGATACCGGGACGATCGCCAGGACGCTCCGGGACCTGCACGCCCGGCTCCGGCAGGAGGAGGCGCGCCGCCTGGAGGCCGAGGCTCAGAAGAACGACTTCTTCGAGATGACGGTGCACGACCTGAAGCAGCCGGCCACCGCCCTGAAAGCCGCCCTGGACCTGCTCCTTTCCGAGGAGGAGGCCAGGAGCTTCACCCCGGAGCAGCTGGCGAGCCTCAGGCAGATCGCCAGGACCTCGCTCGCGATGCTGAACACGATGATCGCCGACGTCCTGAACACTTCCCGGCTCAACGACCCGGCCTCCGTTATCCAGAAGGAACGGGTGCCGCTCGGCGGCTTCCTGCGGGAATGCGCGGCCGAGAACTCCGCCTCCGTGACCGCCGCCGGGAAACGCTGGAGCCTCGACCTGCCGGACGGGGCGGACGGCGCCTGGATGTTCGCCGACCGCGACATCCTGCGCCGCGTAGTGGGCAACCTCGTGCTCAACGCCATCCAGTACACGCCGGAGGGCGGGGCTATCCGGCTGGGGGCCGAACTGCGCGACGGGAGGGCCGCCATCTACGTAAGCGACGACGGCGCCGGGATCCCGGAGAATTTCCGCCAGGAGATCTTCAAGAAGTTCAGCACCATGGGGAAAAGCCCCCGGAACCTAGGGCTCGGCCTGGCCTTCTGCAAACTGGCGGCGGACCGTCATTCCGCGGTCATCGAGGTAAGATCGGAGGTAGGGAAGGGGACGGAGATCAGTTTCGTCATCCCCGTCTCCATAGAGCAGTCAAAGGACGCGCAGCGCCGCGGCTGAAGGCGGGCGCGGGGAGGTTGATATGAAAGCGAAAGAACCGTTCAAGTTCCGTACGCGCCTGACGCTGACGGAGGTCACCGGGCGCAGGGCCTTCAGCGTGCCGGAACTGCTGGAAGGCATCCGGCAGGCCGACGACGAGACCGTCTACCACCACACGCACCGGTTCATCAAGCAGTTCCACCACCTCGTGCCGGAAGGCGCCAACGACTTCGCCTACTGGGTCACTAATACCGTGCAGGCCGACCGGCTGGGGGAGGAACTGACCGCGATAGACATCGTGCGCTACAACTCCCTGGCGGACATCCGCAAGGCCTTCGTGGAAACGATAGAACGCCACATGGCCGGGAACCCGGGCCCTCACCGCGTGGTGGCCCCGGGCCGGGAGTTCCACTTCATGCGCGCCGTGCGCTTCTCGCTGCCGACGCCATGCTCCGCGGACGATCACCGCTCTTTCGTCGAGTGCCTGAAGAACGTCAACCCGTCGAGCCTCTACCTGCACGTCTTCGAGGCGCGCCTGCGCCCGCCGTACGGCGTCGACGATTTCTCGCACTGGTTCCGTAAGGAGTTCGGCGACGAGCGGATAGGCCGGGAGATCTCCCGGCTGGACCCCTACTCCTACACGCTGGAGGGCCTGCGCCGGCGCATCATCAGGATAATCGAAACTCCCGCCAAGGAGGTCTCCCATGCCTAAGATGGACGAATACGCGCCCGCGGCCGGCCAGGCCGCGATCGAGGAGCTCAAGGTCATAGCGGCCCGCCTCGCGGGCAAGTCTATCCTCAACGTCAATTCCACCGCCGTCGGCGGGGGGGTGGCGGAGATCCTCAACCGCATGCTGCCGATGATGACCGAGCTCGGCATCAAGCCGCGCTGGGAGCTGATCAAGGGGGGCGAGGACTTCTACGCCGTCACGAAGAAGTTCCACAACGCCCTGCACGGCGCCCGCCAGGAACTGACGCCGGCCGACTTCCAGCTCTACCGGGACACGCTTAAGACGAACATGGAGACTATGAACCTGGACGCCGACATAGCCTTCATCCACGACCCGCAGCCGGCCGGCCTCATCGAGCGCAAGCCGGCCGCCGCCAAATGGGTCTGGCGCTGCCACATCGACATGTCCAACCGCCAGGACGACGTCTGGGAGTTCCTTAAAGGCTACGTCTCGCGCTACGACGCGGCCGTCATCTCCGCGCCCGCTTTCTCCCAGGCCCTGCCGGTCAAGCAGTTCCAGGTGCCGCCTTCGATAGACCCGCTCGCGGACAAGAACAAGGACCTCTCCGAGGCGGAGGTCGCCGGCATCATGGAGCGGCTGCAGATCCCGACCGACAAGCCCATCATCACGCAGGTCTCGCGCTTCGACCGCCTCAAGGACCCGCTCGGCGTGATCGAGGCCTTCAAGAAGATCCAGCCCTACGTCACCGCGCGGCTGCTGCTCGTCGGCGGCAGCGCCGACGACGACCCGGAAGGCGCCCAGGTGCTCGCCGAGGCCAGGACGGCCGCGGAGGGGAACCCCGACATCATCGTGCTGTGCCTGCCCCCGACCAGCAACGTCGAGATCAACGCCATCCAGCGCGCGTCGGCCATAATCCTCCAGAAGTCGCTCAAGGAAGGGTTCGGGCTGACCGTCTCGGAGGCTCTCTGGAAGGGCAAGCCGGTCATCGCCGGCGCCGTGGGCGGCATCCCGCTGCAGATCACGCACAAGTACTCCGGCATCCTGACCCGCACCATCGACGGCACCGCTTACTGGATGAAGCGCCTGCTGCACGAACCGGCCTTCGCCAAGAAGCTCGGCGAGAACGGCCGCGAGCACGTCAGGGAGAACTTCCTGCTGACGCGCCACCTGCGCGACTATCTGCTGCTGGCGCTCTACCTGCAGAGCGGCAGGCAGGACTTCATCCACCTGTAGAAAGCGGAAGGCCCCCGGCGGTCCGGGGGCCTTCGCGCCGCGCGGCATGGGAACTCAGAGGGCCGCCCGCGGCTCCAGTTCGGCTTCGGGCCCGAAACCCCAGGTCACGCTCCGGCTGATCCAGCCGGTCAGGTCCCGGCCGTCCGTGACCTTGTACCAGCCGCCGGAACTCTCCAGCACCCGGAGAGAGCATTCCTTGTCCACCACCCAGGCGACGTCGTAGTCCGTCCCGGGACCTTCGCGCACGTTGGCCTTCTCCGAGACCACCACCACGGCCGGCACGGCGGCGAGCAGGGACCGGTTGATCCAGCCCTCCTCGTTCTCGTGATCGCTGACCATGATCCAGCTGCCGGAACTGTCCAGGATGCGCAGCGGGTAGTACCTGGCGGCGCGCCAGACCACGTCGTAACCCGGGCCCGGGCCGCTGCGGACGTTCACCTGCTTCGCCGACACGCTGAGCATCTCGGCGGGGAAGGCAGGCGCCGCGGCGAGCAGCGCCAGGAAGAATAACGCGGTCTTCATAATCACCTCCCGGGGCCGCCCTCAGGGCGCGCCCCTTGAAATCCGTCATATATAGTCTACGCCGCCCCGGGCCGGAAACTATTGCGGCTATGTTACGCGGCCGTATCCTGGAAGACGTGCAGGCGCGAGCTGTCGAAACGCAGGTAGGCCTGGGCGCCTTCCGCGGGGGCGCCGGGGGCGCCCAGCGCGGAGATCTCGGTACCGCCGAAGGAGAGGTTGAGCAGGATGTCGCGGCCCAGCGGCTCGACGGCGTCCACGCGCGCCGGCGCGGCGCCCTCGGCCGGGGCCGAGAGCACCTCGATGTCCGAAGGCCGGACTCCGAGCGAGGCCGGCCCTGGGCGCGCGGCGGCCGCGGACGGCAGCGCCAGCGGGGAGGGGAACCCCGGCACGGCCGCGCTGAGCCCGCCGGGAGAGGCCGAGATCTCGCAGGGCAGGATGTTCATCTGGGGGAAGCCTATGAACTGCGCCACGAAGCGGTTGGCCGGTCGTTCGTAAAGGCCCATCGGCGTGTCGAGCTGCTGCACCCTGCCGTCCTTGATGACGGCCACCCGGTCGCCCAGCGTCATGGCCTCCACCTGGTCGTGCGTGACGTAGATGGAGGTGACGCCGAGCTCGCGCTGCAGTTTCTTGAGCTCCACGCGGGTGGCGAGGCGCAGCTGCGCGTCGAGGTTCGAGAGCGGCTCGTCGAAGAGCAGCACGTCCGGCCGCCGGACTATCGCGCGCGCGATGGCCGTGCGCTGGCGCTCGCCGCCGGAGAGCTCGCCGGGCTTGGCGTCCAGCAGGCGCGTTATGCCTAGGGTCGCGGCGGCCTTCTCCACGCGCGCGGCGATCTCGGAGGCCTGAACGCCGGCGATGCGCAGCGGAAAGGCGATGTTGGCGCGCACCGTCAGGTGGGGGTAGAGAGCGTAGCTCTGGAAGACCATCGCGACGTTGCGCTCGCGCGGCCCCACGAAATCCGCCGGCCGCCCGGAGGCCACCAGCCTGGGCCCGAAGCGCAGTTCCCCGTCGGTGGGCTTTTCGAGGCCCGCGATCAGGTTGAGCAGCGTGGACTTGCCGCAGCCGGACGGCCCCAGCAGCACGAACAGTTCGCCCTCCTTGATCTCGAGGTCTATCCCGGCGAGGACGGTATTGCGCCCGCGCAGCGAGACGAAC
>JAJZOZ010000220.1 GCA_021811405.1 bacterium
GGGAGTCGAGGTGGACTTGACCGAGGAATAGGGGCTGACCGGGTCGGCCATGTAGGTGACCCCCATCTCCCCCACCGTCTCCCAGACCAGCAGCGCGTCGAGCAGCGAGTCGTTGATGTCCTGCCCGTCGGCCAGCTCCTTCTTGTCGCGCAGCGCGGAAGCGCGGAAGGACATCACCGGCCCGTCCTTCACCGTGATGAAGTTGGCCAGGCGCGCCGGGTTGTCCCAGACTATCGCGTTCTTGGAGAGCACCTTGACCGGCTGGTTCAGCGTGAAGGTCTTCTCGGCGCCGTCCTGGTAATAGGTCAGCGTCAGCTGGCACTGTATCGGCGTATCCTCGACTATGCCGAGGATGCGGTTGTTCAGCGTCGCCGACAGCGGCACCTCCGCCTGCGAATGCGCCTTCACTTCGGGGACCACCGTGTCGCTGGGGAAATCCATGAAGTCCTTGAAATTGAAGGAGAGCTTCACGTTGGAGAAGTCGGTGTCGGTGTTGTTCTTCACGGTCACCTTGCCGACCGGGTTCTTCTGGTAGTACTTGTAGTTGGCCGAGAAGATGAAGTTGAGCGCCGTCGGCACTATCTCCATGGGCGCCACGTTCTTGTTGGCCGCGGCCGGGGGCGCGGCTGCCGGCTCCGGCGCCTTCGGCCCCTTGTAGTAGACCTCGGCGGGGGCCGACAGGCCGCCCTGCACGCCGCTGACCGAGAGCGCCGCGGCGTAATAGTAGTAGGTGGTGTCAGGGGTAAGGGAGGAATCCTCGAAGGACATGTCCTGCGCGGCCCCTATCTCCTCGGTGTCGCCGCCCGCCCCGACCGCGCGGTATACCTTGAAGCCCTTGGTCCAGGCGTTGGCCTTTGCCTTCCAGGAGAGCTTCACGTCCTTATCCTCCGCCTTTCCGGAGAGCGCCGTGGGCTCCTCAGGCAGATAACTGATGTCGAAAGCCAGCACGCGCGACATCGCCGGGTCCGAGACGTAGATCCTGTCGTCGGCGAAAGACATCGCCTCCGGCTCCCAGAGTTCCCGCTCCCCGCGCCCGCGGGCGAAGAAGCTGGCGGTGAACTTGCCGTTCGCGTCGAAGATCTTCACGTTGAAGGCGCCTTTGTCCAGGATGTAGAAGAAGCCTTTGCCGTCGTAGGCGAGCGAGGCCGGGTCCTGCAGGCTGCCCGAATCGTCCCACAGTTTGACGAACTTGCCCATCGAGTCCAGCACTATCACCTTCTTCAGCTTCGAGTCCAGCACGTACAGGTTCTTGTTCTCGTCGCAGACCACCGAGACCGGGCTCTCCAGCGCGACGTTCCCGAGCTGGGGCCCTTTGGCGAACATGAACATGCCGTCGCCGCTGAAGGCCTTGATCATCCTGTTCTTCGTGTCGGCCACGTAGATGTTTCCGACGGAATTCACCGCTATCGAGCTCGGCGAGCGGAACTCGCCCTCGCCGGAGCCGCTCTCGCCGAACATATTGTCGTAGGTCCCGTCCGCGTTGAGGATCTCCACCCTGTCGTTGCCGGTGTCGGCCACGTAGATCTTGCCGCCCTTGCCGACGAAGATGCCGCGCGGCGAGCGCAGCTGCCCCTGCAGCTTGCCCTCGCGCACCAGCGTCTTCCTGGTCTCCCCGTCGAAGAGGTCCAGCTCCCTGGCTTTAGGCATCCAGGCTATCACCTTGCCGCCCGGCACGGCGGTGAACACGTCGGCCTCGTACGGGAACTTGGCGGAAGGGCCCTTGGCCGTGAACCGGTCGAGTATCGCGGCCTCCTTGAGCCTCGGGCCCTTGTAGGCGGTCTCCACCTTTATCAGGACCACCTTCCTGTTGTCGGAATCGCAGAGGTACAGCGTCCCGTTCCTGTCGATGGCTATGTCGCAGAGGTTGCGGAACTCGCTCTTGCCCTTGCCGCGGGTACCGAAAGTGCCTACCTTCTCGCCGGTCTCCGACAGCTCCATCACCTTGCCGTCCTTCGCGTTTATCGCGTACGCGAAGCCGTAGCGGTCGAAAGCGGCCCCGTTGTTGGGCATGCCGTACTCTTTCAGCAGCTTGCCGGAGCGGTCGTAGCGCTGCAGCACGCCTTTGTCCGGGTCGGAGACCAGGATGTCGCCGGACCTGTTAAGGGAGAGCTTGGCGGGCTGGAGCCTGGCGGTCCCGTCCTGCTTCGCCACGGGGAAGCCGTAGAGGTAGATGCCGTCGGCGTTGAACACCTCGACGCGGGAGTTCCCGGTGTTGGAAACGTAGACCCTGTCGTCCGGTCCGTAGGCGATGCCCTCCGGGGACTTCAGCTGCCCCGGGTCGCTGCCGCCGCTGGAGAAGGTCCACAGCAGCTTGCCCTCCGCGTCGAAGACCGCGACGCGCGAGTTGCCCGTGTCCGCCACGTAGAGGCGCCCGTCCCCGAAAGCGACGGCCTCGGGAGACTTGAGGCCGCCCTCCATCTTCCCGAGCTGCTTGCCTTCGGCGTCGAAGACGAAGACCGCGTTGGCCTTCGAGTCGGCCACGAATATCTTTCCCGGGGCCACCGCCACGGCCGAAGGCCGCTGCAAGGCCGGGCTCTGGACCATGCTCTGGAACTCGATCTTCTCGTAGGCGCGGACGCTCGAGGCCGACGCCAGCAGAACGGCAGAGATTATCGTACGGATCATTACCGCCTCCCCTTCGCTACGCACGGGAATACGCCGGCGGCCGGCTTCGGCCCCCGGCAAAGTCTTCATTAAGGTAACATTCTATTAAATATACCGTGCCGGCGCGCAAGAGGCGTCCGGCCGCGGCAGAGGTCCGCGCTTGCCTCAGTCACGGTAATTATTTTATTATTATTAGGTCGCTATCCCCCAACAAACTGGAGCATTCACCGCAAATATGGACATAACCTTCTTAAAACGCTTCATTACAACGTCGATAGGCAGGAAGGCAATCATGGCCCTCTCGGGCCTCATGCTGGGCGGCTTCGTACTGG
>JAJZOZ010000221.1 GCA_021811405.1 bacterium
TCCTGGCGAGCCTCCCGGCTTCGGCGTGGCGCGGTGGTTTCATGTAAGTATTTTAGGAAATACTAAAATACTCCGGAACCGGCGCCGGTCAATCAGCGCGTTGTTTTTTGTCAAGAATTCCGCAAAACAGAGGGGGCGGCCTGAGCCGCGCCCGCCCCTCACCCTACCCGTTTTTCAGAACCTGAAGGTCAGCCCCAGGTCCAGAGCGTCCTCGGACAGTTCCGACTTCAGGGTAATGGAGCCGGAACTGTCGGTCTCGCTGATCGTCTTAGCCAGCGCCTTGGTGTAGCCCAGGTTCAGCGCGAACTTTGGCGAGAACTCGTAGCCGCAGCCCACGCTCAGGTGGTTCTCCACGATGCCGGGGAAGCCTATGACCCGGAAATACTCGTAGCCGAACGTGCTCATGCTCTTGCCCTGCACGCTGGTCATGCCGGTCATCGCGTTGAAGGCGGAGTGCTTCTTCACCGGGTTCCTGCCGTAGTTCCAGCCGGCGCGCAGCGTCAGCTTGTCGGTGGCCTTGTTCTGGACTCCCAGCCCGAACACGGTCTGGGATCCCCAGTCGAAGTCCTTGTAGCCCTTGGCGTTAGCCCAGTCGATATACTTCACGTCGGCCGAGAACAGCCACTTATCGATGCCCCTGTAAGCCGCGCCGAAGCCGTACTGGGCCGGGTTCTCCAGCTTGAGCGTGTCGAAGCCGTTGAAGGCCCCGCCGGCGCCGGTCCCGTCGAAGTCATAGATGCGCTTATGCTCCACGCTCTGCGGGCTGACGTAGACGGCGCCTAAGCTCCAGGCCCCCGCCTCGTAGCCGGCGCCGACCCTGGCGCCCACGGCGTAGTTATGGGAGAGCCCGGAGCCGAAGTCCGCGGCCTGGTAGTCTATGTCCATGCCCAGCCCGTATGAGAAAGCCCCGCTCTTATAGGAAACGGCCGGGACGAACTTCATCACGGAGACCTTGGTATTGGTCTTCATCGGGTCCTTGTTGCGGTAATCCACGCCCATTCCGGAGACCCCGTAGGCGGCTATGCCGAAGTTCATATTGCCGTTCATAGGAGTGGCAACCCCTATAGCCGGCACGGCGTACACGGCGTCCTGGCTGTCAGCCTTCCAGTTGCCGGGCATGCCTCCGCCGGAAGGGGCGAGCACGGTCGCCTTCACCTTGGGGCTGAAGTCGGTACCGGCGAAGTTGAACTGCGAACCCTCGATCCGGGAGAGCGCCGCCGGGTTGGAGAATATCGCGCTGATCGCGTCCTGCGGGGCCGCTATGCCCGTACCGCCCATCGCCCGCGACACCGGGCCCACGCCTATCAGGTTGTCGCCGTTGGTGGCGTAACCCGCCGCAGCAAGCCACATCATGGCCGCAGCCGTTCCGAGAAGTCTTACTGTTGGTTTCATTTACTGCCTCCTTAATATCATCCTAGATCGGCGGCGCCGGGCTCCCCGGCTATCGGCCCCCGGGGCAATACAGGCTCCGCATGGCTTCGAGGAGCTTCGCTATCTTCGCGTCCACGATGCGGTATATCACCCTGTTGGCATCCTTCCTGTGGGATATAACCCCGTTATCGGACAGGATGCGCAGGTGCTGGGAGATGTTCCCTTTGGTCGTGCCAAGCCGGGCGACGATATCGCCGGCGCTTTTCTCGCCCTCGGAGAGCATGCAGATCATCAGCAGTCTCAGCGGGTGGGAGATGTGCTTCAGTGTTTTTGCCAGCTTCTCGGCCTGGCTCATGCGCGGGGTCTTCATGTATAGTAGTTTAGGAGATACTAAATATCCCCGATAGCCCTGCCCGTCAGTCCGGAGATTGTTTTATGCCTTGCCGCGTCATTGCACTTTCTCAGCGCAGGAAATGACAACAGTGCCGGTCAGACCGCCTCCGCGCGGAGGCGGGAAGATAAAGCGGAGAGCCCGGGCCTGATCCCGGACTCTCCGCAAACGCGCCGCGCTCTCCGCCGCGGCGCGCTCAGATCCGGCGCCGGCTTAAGGAGAACAATAGTTATATGGTAAATTGCCCTGCCGGCAGCGGGAACAAAAAAAGCCCGGGGCCTTCCCCGGGCTTTTCCCAGACCGCCGTACGGCCTACTGGCGCTCGACGCACATCGCTATGCCCATGCCGCCGCCGATGCAGAGGGTCGCGAGGCCCTTCTTCACGCCGCGCTTCTTCATCTCGTGCAGCAGCGTCACCAGCACGCGCGCGCCCGAGGCTCCCACCGGGTGCCCCAGCGCTATCGCGCCGCCGTTGACGTTCACGATGTCGTTGTTGAAGCCGAGCTCTTTGGCCACCGAAAGCGCCTGGGCCGCGAAGGCCTCGTTGGCCTCTATCAGCTCTGCGTCCTTCAGCTCCCAGCCGGCCTTCTTCAGCGCCTTGCGCACGGCTTCGGCCGGGCCGATGCCCATGATGGCCGGGTCCACGCCGGCCCAGGCGTAGGAGACGATCCTCGCCATCGGCTTGAGGTTATGCTTCTTCACGGCCTCGGCGGAGGCCACCAGCACGCAGGCCGCCCCGTCGTTGATGCCGGAGGCGTTGCCGGCGGTGACGGTGCCGTCCTTCTTGAAGGCCGGCCGCAGCTTGCCCAGCGAGGCCGGCGTCACTCCCGCCTTAGGGTACTCGTCGCGCTCGAAGACCACGATCTCGCCCTTGCGCTGCGGGATGGCTATCGGCGCTATCTCGTCCTTGAAGCGGTTCTCCTTCATGGCTTTCTCGGCCTTGTTCTGCGACTCCGCCGCGAACTTATCCTGTTCCTCGCGCGTGATGCCGTACTTGGCGGCCAGGTTCTCGGCCGTCATACCCATGTGGTAGTCGTTGAAGACGTCCCAGAGGCCGTCGCCTATCATCGAGTCCGTCAGCTCTCCGTGGCCCATCTTGTAGCCGCCGCGCGCCTTCTTCAGCAGGTACGGCGCGTTGGTCATGCTCTCGGCGCCGCCGGCTATTATCA
>JAJZOZ010000059.1 GCA_021811405.1 bacterium
GCCAGATGAGTCCGAACAGGAACTGGGTGGCGTTGGCCATCAGCGAGACCGGGCCGGAGCCGGTGATACCGAGCACGCGCAGGCCGGCCACGATCAGGACGGGCTGTATCGCCACGGCGAGGGCCACCTCGGCCCAGTGCATGTTGAACCAGGCGCTGGTCAGCCAGACCGTCAGCGCCACGCAGACGCCTATGCCGGTGGCCGTCCACCAGAGAGGTATCTCCTCGTCGGCGAGGGACTTCTCGGCGTGCTTCTCGTACTTGACCTCGCGCTCGTTCATGAAGTGCTTGAAGATCGGTATCAGCACGCTGGTGAGCGCGGCGGCTATCATCAGGGCCGTGGCGGGCCACATCATCCACTGCACCACGTACTTGAAGTGCGAGCCGGCGGTGGCGAACTCGGCGGCCTTGCCGCACGTGGCGTTGAGGAAATCCATGGCCTGCGCCTTCTGCGCGCCGTCCAGGCCGCCCAGCGAGTTGAGCGTGGACAGGCAGGTGGTGAACTGCTCGCCTTTCACTCCGGAGAGGGCCGCGTACGCGGCTACCTTCTCGCCGAAGGCGCTCACTATCCAGGTGCCGAGCAGGCCGGAGAGACCTACCGAGAGCGGCACCAGCATGCCGATGCCGAAGGCGGCGAACTCGAAGCCTATAGAGATGTTAAGGGCGGCGTTGCCGACCACGGAGGGGAGCACGCCCATGCTGTCGCGCAGGAAGGTCAGGAACCCCGCTACGCCGGTGCTGACCATCAGCACGTCGCGGCGGTGCTTGGTGGTGACGGTGGCCTTGGGGTCGGTCAGGGTCTGCGCGACGGCGAGAGTGGCCTTGCTGGTGGGCCAGGGGAGGGACCTGTCCCTCAGGATGGAGCCGCGCGGGAATATCCCCATGAACACGCCGAGGTTGGCGGAGACCAGCAGCCAGATGAACATCTGCCAGGTGGTCAGGTTGAAGCCGATGTCGCGGCCGAAGACGTTCTGAATGTAGTAGAACGCTGCGAGGATGACCACCATGAAGGCTATGCTGGAGACCACGCCTATCATGGTCTGTATGATGTTGAGCTCTATGGCGAGCTTCTGGCCTTCCATGCTGCGGCCCAGCACGTAGGCGGCGAGGAACATGCCGCCCATCGTCAGGTCCACGCTCTGGCCGAGCTTCAGCGTGACGTAAGGCGTAGCGGCCGCGGCCACGGCGCAAAGCAGGCCGCCCAGCAGCATCAGTCTCCAGTTAAGGTCCTTCATTCTTTATCCTCCGGGGCATCTTTAGAAAACTCAATTTATAATACAAAATGATTAGCCTCATTACTAAACGCCGCCGCGGCGCATTTCCCGAAAGGCCCAGAGGCGCTTGGGCCCAAAGTCTTCCCGTCCCTGGGTCCTTTGCTTCTTTTGGGGTTTTTGAGGACTTTTGTATAAATTGCGTATAAGCCGGAAATTCTGGAGGAACAGATGAAATACGCAGCAGCTGCGGTTGCCGCTCTCCTTTCGCTCTCGGCGAAAGCCGGCGCGGCCGACGTCGCCTTCGACCAGGGGGTGGACGTTAAGAGCATAGTTCAGGATATCAAGGCGAATCCCGCCGACAATATCCAGCTGTCCTTGCCCGTCGCCGTCGGCCAGACGGACAGATCGGTGTTCAGGGACGTCGACTACGTCTTCGACGCTCCGGTCAGCGTCAACGGCCGCGTGCGCGAGTTCCTCGACCTGAACAACAACTTCCTCGTCAACCTCGAACGCAACGCCTACGGCAACTATACCGCCAGGATAATGCTCGAGGGCGAGAGCGTGGTGCTGAATGTATACAGGACCGGCGGCAACGATTACGTGCTGCGCGGCGATGAGGTCAACCTGACCTTCAAGCACAGCTTCTTCGGCGGCCGCTACGACGCGGACGGCTACATGCCTACTCCGCTGGGCGACACTCTCAGCGCCCGCGTGGACGTGGACCCCTCCGGCGATATGCGCGCGACCGGTCCCGGCTACGACCTGAACCTCGGCCGCTACCGCATGTACGGCCAGCTGGACACCAACCTGTTCTCCCAGGCCGACGCGGCCTGCCTGATGGCCTTCTCTATGGCCGTCAACGCGGACAAGAACCAGGTCGAGCCCTGGCATCCCGTGGTCCTGCCGGTCTGGCAGCCCTATCATCCCTACCCGGTTCATACCGGTCCGTGGCATCATCACCCGGTACATCCGCCGGCGTATCCTCCGTACCCGCCGGCTTATCCTCCGTACCCGCCGGCTTATCCTCCGTACCCGCCGGCTTATCCTCCGTACCCGCCGGTGAATCCTCCGTATCCCCCGGTGCACCCGCCGTATCCGCCGGTGCATCCGCAGCCCCCCGTGCACCCTCAGCCGCCGGTGTATCCCCCGGTGCATCCGCAGCCCCCTGTGCACCCTCAGCCGCCGGTGCATCCCCCGGTGCATCCCCCGGTGCATCCGCATCCCCCTGTGCACCCTCAGCCGCCGGTGCATCCCCCTGTGCACCCCGTGAATCCGCATCCTGTGCAGCCGTCCCATCCCGTTAACCCGGGTCATGGCGGCTTCAACGGCGGCGGCCATCAGGGCGGCGGCCATCACAAGAGCGTCGGCGGCGAGACCTACGAGCTTCTGACGTCAACCGACTAAGAGTGGCGTATAAGTGAATGGAAGCCCCGTCTCATCGCGGGGCTTTCGTTTTTCCACGACGGCGCTTGCGCAGGCCCTCGGGTTTTTGTAGAAATTAACCGATGAAACCCTGTCGAACCTGCGGCAGAGAGATATCCGAGGACGCGCTGGCCTGCCCCGGCTGCGGCGCGCCTTACCCGGCGCGCGAGAAATGGGACGGCTGGGGTTTCGAGTACAAGTCCGCTTTCGAGATAGCGGGCCTGCCGCTGCTGCATATTTCTTTCAAGTACAGGCCGAACCGGATGCCCGTGCCCGCCCGCGGCATAATAGCGGTCGGGCAGTTCGCCTCCGGAGTGCTGGTGATCTCGCAGTTCGGTATAGGGATATTCAGTCTCAGCCAGTTCACGCTGGCCGGCTGGGCCGTCACCCAGATCGGCGCGGCCTATTCGCTTATAGCGCAGATAGGGCTTTACGCGCACTCCGGCCACGGCCAGCTGGTGCGCGGCCTGCCGGAGCTGCTGCGGAAGCTGGGAGCCGGCTAGGGATCAGAAGAGGGAGGCGGCGATAGCGGCCGCTTCCTCGAGGCCGCGGCGGTCCTCCTCGTCGAAGGAGCATGCGGCCGCGCTGTCCACGTCCAGCACGGCTTTCAGCTCGCCGCTGCGGAGCACCGGGACCACGATCTCGGACCTGGAGTCAGGATCGCAGGCGATGTGGCCCGGGAACTCGCGCACGTCGTCCACTATGATGCTTTCCTTCTCGGTGGCGCAGCGGCCGCAGACGCCTCTCCCCGGCTTTATCCTTATGCAGGCCGGCTTGCCCTGGAAAGGGCCCAGCACCAGCTCGCCGTCCTTGAGGATGTAGAAGCCCGCCCAGGAATAATAAGGTAAAGCCCACTTCAGCACCGCGGAGATGTTGGCCAGGTTGGCTGTGAGGTCCTTCTCGCCGTCCGTCACGGCCCGTATCTCCGAGACCGCCTTCCGGTAGGCCTCTTTCTTGTTCAAGATGCCAGTCATAGTCCGGATATGCTCTTAAATTACGGGAAGACAAGTCAACACGCGCCCAGATTGTTTATAATAAAGCCTATGCCGGAGGCGGAGAAAGCGAGGGGGGGATATGAGCGTCTCATCTCATCTGAATCCAGAGCCTGAGCGCAGGCTCTGGATAATGCACGGCAACATGCGCCGCGCCGCCGCCAGGTCCGACGTCAAGCTGGGCGCGCTGGCCGTCTTCGCGCTGATGGAGATAGCGCTGCTGCGGGTGGATTTCGTCTGCGGGGCGCTCTCCTGCGCGGCCATGACGGCGCTGTGCGCGGTGCTGCCGCTCTGCCTGCTCGCCGTCTCCCCGTTCCTGGATTCCGCCGCGGCCAGGCCCGGCACGTCCGGCCGCCCCCGGCCTTCGGATTCGCTGGTGACCGCCCGCGACCTGGCCAAGTACCCCCAGATGGAACTGGTCATTGCGCTGGACAAGTATCTCGGCGGCGGCGTGACGGCGACGCCCTATTACGAGGATATCGTCTGGCAGATATCGCTTTTAGCCCGCTCGGCCGTCAGGAAGGAACTGCTGCTTAAGGCCGCCAGCGCGCTGGCCCTGGCGGCGCAGCTGCTGCTGGCCGCGCTATTTTCGCTTCGCCTCGCCTGAGGGATTTTCTAGAATACGATCATGCAGAACATCTCCGCCATCTTCGGTCCCTGGATAATCGGCTTCTACGCCGCGGTGCTGCTTTCGGTGCTGGCGCTGGCCCGCGCGGTTCCCGGCGGCCGTAAGAGGCTTGGCGGGGCGGCGCTGATGGCCCTGTTCTCCATAGCCGGGCTGCTCGTCGTGAGGCTGATGGGCGGGCCGGCGGCCGGCGGGCTCCCCAAACTGACCGAGCTGATAGCCAGGCTGCTGGGCGTTGTGGCGGCGATAAACGTGGCGGGGGTGTTCGGCTTCTCGCTGGCCCTGCCGCGGCTCGGGACCGGGGTCTCCAAGTTCGTGGAGGACCTGATACTGGCGGCGGCCTACCTGCTTGGCGGCCTGGCGGTGGTGTCGGCCTCCGGCGCGGACCTCAGCGGTGTGCTGGCCACCTCGGCCGTGGTCACCGGCGTGGTGGCGTTCTCGCTGCAGGACACGCTGGGCAATATAATCGGCGGCATGGTGCTGCAGCTCGAGAGCTCCTTTCAGCCCGGGGACTGGATACGGGTGGAGGAGCACGAGGGCGTGGTTCGCGAGATACGCTGGCGCCAGACCACGCTCGAGACGCTGGTAGGCGACGTGAAGATAGTGCCGAACATCCTGATCATGAAGAGCCCGGTCACGGTGCTGGGCCGGGCCGCCGCCGGCAAGCGCTTCCGCGCGGTCTCCTTCCCGGTCTACTACGATTCGGCGCCGGGAGAGGTGATAGCCGCGGTGGCCGGCGCCCTGCGCGAAGACCCGCCCGCGGGCGTCGCTTCCGCCCCGCTTCCCGACTGCGTGATAAAGGACTTCCAGCCCAATTCCGCCGTCTACGAGGCCAGGTATTTCCTCACCGACTTCAACGCCCCCGGGGGCGTGGACGCGGCGGTGAGAGCGAGGATCTATTACGCGCTGACGCGCGCCGGCATAAAGATCTCCGTTCCCTCCAGGGCCATCATAGTGAGCGAAGCCGCGAAGGAAGTGGCCGAGAAGAGCGCCCGCGAGGAGCAGGCCCGACGGCTGGCCGCGCTCGAAGGGGTCTACCTCTTCAAGGCGCTGAACCCGGAGGAGAAAGCGCTGCTGGCGGCCAGGCTCAGGCCTACCCCGTTCCAGACCGGCGAGCAGATGACCCGCCAGGGGGACAGGGCCTACTGGCTCTACATCATCCACCGGGGCTCCGCCGAGGTGCGGGTCTATTCCGAAGGCGGCGCCTACAGGACCGTTAAGGTTCTGGGGCCGGGGGATTTCCTGGGCGAGATGGGCCTGCTCACCGGCGAGCCGCGGGCCGCCACCGTGGTGGCGGCGGCCGAGACGCGCTGTTACCGTCTGGACCGGGACTCCTTCCGCGACGTGCTGGCCGGCCGGCCGGAGATGGCCGAGATGATCGCCGCCACGCTGGCCAAGCGGCGCACGGAGCTGGACGCGGTCAGGGAAAGGCTGGCCGGAGAAGAGGCGGCCCGCGGCCTGGCGGTGGACGAGCGCGACCTGCTCTCCCGGATAAAGGACTTCTTCAAGATCTAGCGGCCCGCCGGCGGCGGGCGAGACCAGTAAAAAGGGGAACAGACATGAAACTCTTGAAAGGCGCGGAATCTCTGCTGGGAGCCACGGGCGAGGAGGTGTTCACGCCCGAGGACTTCAGCGACGAGCAGAAGCAGATAGGCGGGACCACCGAGGAGTTCGTGGTCAAGGAGGTGCTGCCGCACCTCGACGAGATAGAGCAGCAGAAGTTCGAGCTCAACATCGCGCTGATGAAGAAGTGCGGCGAGCTGGGCCTGCTGATGCTGGACGCGCCTAAGGAATACGGCGGTCTGGAGCTGGACAAGGTCACCAACATGCTGATGACCGAGAAGATCTCCCAGGCCGGCTCCTTTTCGGTCACCTTCTCGGCGCATACCGGCATAGGCACCCTGCCGCTGGTCTACTACGGCACCAGGGAGCTCAAGGAGAAGTACCTGCCGAAGATCATGAGCGGCGAGTGGATAGCGGCCTACTGCCTTACCGAGCCGGGCTCCGGCAGCGACGCGCTGGGCGCCAAGTCCACCGCCGAGCTCACTCCCGACAAGAAGTTCTACGTGCTTAACGGCACGAAGCAGTTCATCTCCAACGGCGGCTTCGCCAACATCTACACCATCTTCGCCAAGACCGGCAAGGAGCTGAGTGCGTTCCTCGTAGAGCGCGATACCCCCGGCCTGAGCTTCGGCCACGAGGAGAAGAAGATGGGCATAAAGGGCTCCTCCACCACGCAGGTCATCATGCAGAACGTTAAGGTGCCCGCCGGCAACCTGCTCGGCGAGGAGGGCAAGGGCCACAAGATAGCCTTCAACGTGCTGAACATAGGCCGCCTGAAGCTGGGCGCCGGCGTGACCGGCGCGGCCAAGGTGGCGCTGGCCGACGGCATCAAGTACGCCAACCAGCGCAAGCAGTTCGGCAAGGTGATCAGCGGCTTCGGCGCTATAAAGGAGAAGATCGCCGACATGACGGCCGCTATCTTCGCCTCGGAGGCCCTGGTATACCGGCTCGCCGGCATGATAGACGCGCGGGTGGAGACCGTGGACCGGAGCTCGCCTGACTACTACAAGCTCTACCAGAAGGGGATAGAGGAATACGCGATAGAGTGCGCGATCTCCAAGGTGTTCTGCAGCGAGGTGCTGGCCGGCGTGGTCAGCGACGTGCTGCAGCTGTACGGCGGCTACGGTTACATACAGGACTACCCCGCCGAGCGCTACTACCGCGACGAGCGCATCAACCGCATCTTCGAGGGCACGAACGAGATCAACCGGATGCTGGTCAGCGGCACCGTGATGGGCCGCGGCCACAAGGGCGACATCCCGCTGAAGGAGAGCGTCTCCGCCGCGGTCGACGCGCTGAAGGGCGAGCCGGCGGCTCCCGGTTCCGGGCCTTTCGGGGCGGAGAAGGCCCTGCTGGCCGGGATGAAGAACGTCTTCCTGGCGCTGACCGGCGGCGCGATGCGCAAGTTCCTGTTCTCCATCAAGGACGAGCAGGAGGTGCTGATTGCGCTGGCCGACATCGCCGTCAACATCTTCGCCCTCGAGAGCGCCGTGCTGCGCGCCGAGAAGATCCTGCCTAAGCTCAGCGGCGACAGGAAGACCTGCGCGCAGGCCGCGGTCAAGGTGTTCGCTTTCGCCTCGGCGGAAAAGGCTTCCTCGGCGGCGCGCCGCTCGGCGGCCTATATCAGGGACGGCAAGGACCTGGACCAGCTGCTGGCGGCCATCGGGAAGCACTGCGCTTACAGGGCGGAAGGGCTGCTGAAGGCCAAGAGGCAGCTGGCGGACGCCGCGATAGAGGCGGAGAAGTTCATCTTCGCCTGATCATAGCGGGGAGCGGCGCGGAAGCCCGGGGAGCTATCCCCGGGCTTTCTTTTTCAGGTAGTCGCAGGGAGCCAGCCGCGGAGCGTCGAATTCTTTTGCCAGGCGTTCCAGCTCGTCGGCGATGGCGGCGAGGCCGGTCTCCTCGGCGTAGCGCCACAGGCCGCCGCGGAACGGCGGGAAGCCGGTGCCCATTATCATCGCCAGGTCTATGGCCTCGGGGTCGTCCACGATGCCCTCGTCCAGGCAGCGGGCGGCCTCGTTGACCATGCCGTAGATCATGCGCTTGACGGCGTCCCCTGCCTCTATGAAGCGCTGGCCGCGTTCCGGTATGAGCTTGTAAATCTCCTCGTTGACGGCGCCTTTGCGGCCGTCGGAGTAGCGGTAGAAGCCCAGGCCCTTCTTCTTGCCGAGCAGGCCGCCGGCCTTGGCGGCCTCCAGCACCGCGCTGACGCTCATCCTTTCGCCGAAGGCTTCGTGGAAGATCTTGGCCACCTTCGCTCCCACGTCGATGCCTACCTCGTCGATCAGCTCTACCGGGCCCATCGGCATGCCGAAGCCGCGGGCGGCCCCGTCCACCCGCTCGATGGCCATGCCTTCCTGCACCAGGAAGGCGGCCTCGTTGAGGTAGGGCACCAGGATGCGGTTGACCAGGAAGCCGGGGGAGTCCTTTACCACCACCACCGTCTTGCCCAGCTCCCTGGCGAAGGCCACCACGGTGGCCAGCGTCTTCGGGCTGGTCTCCGCGGTCCTGATTACCTCCACCAGCGGCATGCGGTGCACGGGGTTGAAGAAGTGCATGCCGGCCAGGCGCGTCCTGTCCTTCATCTCCGCGCCGATGTCGGCGATGGTCAGCGATGAGGTGTTGGAAACGAGCACGGTGCCGGGGGCGGTATTGGCCTCCAGCTCGGCGAAGACCTTGCGCTTTATCCCGATGTCCTCTACCACCGCTTCCACTACGATGTCCGAGTTCTTGAAGCCGTCGTAGGTCAGCGTGGGGGATATCAGGGCCATCCTGTGGGCCGCCTGGTACTTGTTGAGCTTCCTGCGCTTCAGCGCGGAGCGGTAGATGCCGTCGGCGGTCTTCAGGGCCTGCTGCAGGGCCGGGAAGCTGATGTCCTTGACGCGCACCGGGATGTCCTTCGAGCTGGCCACCTGGGCTATGCCCCCGCCCATGATGCCGGCGCCCGAGACGGCGCATTTGCGCACTTTCCCCGGGGCCGCTCCAGAGGCCCAGTCCAGCTTCTTGAACTTCTCGGTCAGGAAGAAGAGCTTCACGAGGTTGCGCGAGACGCCGGTGACGGCAAGCTCGGCCAGCGCCTGGCGCTCCTTCTCGAGCCCCGCGGCCAGGTCGCCGCCGAAAGTCTCCTGTATCACGCGCAGCGCCTTAAGCGGCGCGGGGTAGAAGCCCTTGGTCTTCTCCAGCACCTTCTTGCGGGTCTGGCTGAACAGCAGGGCCCTTCCCGGGGCCGTACCGTCGAGGAAGGACTGCATCAGCGCGGTCTTCCTCGGGGGGGCCTGGCGGGGGCCCGCGGGGAGGGAAGCGGCAAAAGCCGCGGCCTCGGCGCGGAGCAGCGGCTCGGGCCAGAGCCTGTCCACTATGCCGCGCTTCAGCGCGTCCTTGCCGGAGATGATCTTGCCGGCCAGGATCATGTCCACCGCCGAGGACAGGCCCGCCAGGCGGGGGAGTCTCTGGGTCCCGCCCCAGCCGGGAAGTATTCCCAGGTTCACCTCGGGCAGTCCTATCTTGACCTTCGGGCCGGAGCCGGCCACGCGGTACTTGCAAGCGAGGGCCAGCTCGAAGCCGCCGCCGAGGCAGGCGCCGTTTATCGCGGCCACCGTCGGTACCGGCAGGGCCTCCAGCTTGTCCAGTATCTTCTGGCCTTCGGCCGCCACGGCGAGGGCCTCCTCTTCGGTCCTGAGGTTCGCTATGGCCTTGATGTCGGCGCCGGCGATGAAGACGCCTTCCTTGGCGCTGGCTATCACGAGCGCCTTTATCTCTCCGCCGGCCTTAGCCGAGACCTCGTCGAGCAGCGAGGAGAACTCCCGCATGACGGAGGCGTCCAGCGTGTTGACCTTGGCGCCCGGCTGGTCGAACTCGATCACCGCTATCCCGTTCCCGGTCTTCAGGTTGAGTGAGCCCATAACGATCTCCTTGGCCTAGCGTTCCAGCACGACGGCCCCGCCCAGGCCGCCGCCCACGCAGAGGGAGGCCACACCGAACTGCAGCCCGCGCCGCTTCAGCTCCTTGAGCAGCGTGAGTATCAGCCTCGAACCGGTGGCACCGACGGGATGCCCCACCGAGATGCCGCTGCCGTTGACGTTGAGCTTCGCCGGGTCCACCTCGCCGACGGCCTCCGGCTGTGAAAGCACCTCGTTCGCGAACTTCCGCGAGGCCAGCATCCTGAGGCAAGCCAGCACCTGGGCCGCGAAGGCCTCGTTTATCTCTATCAGGCCCATATCCTTCAGCCCCAGGCCGGCCTTCTTGAGCGCGACGGGGATGGCATAGGCGGGCCCCAGGCCCATGCGCGACGGGTCCAGGCCCTCGTAGGCGTAGGAGCGGATATAGCCGAGCGGCTCGTAGCCCAGGGCCCTGGCGCGGCTCTCCTTCATCACCAGCAGCGCGCACGCGCCGTCTGTGACCTGGCAGGAGTTGCCTATAGTAACGCTGCCGGCCACCCGGTCGAAGAAGGGCTTCATCTTGGCCAGCGACTCCAGCTGCAGGTTCTCCCGCGGGCCGTTGTCGTCCTCCAGCACCGTCTCGAACTTGCGCCCGGTGATGTAGGGGACGATCTCCTCGCGCAGCTTCAGCTTCCCCGCGACGGCCTTGCGGTGGCTCTCGAGGGCGAACTCGTCCTGCTCGCGGCGGCTGATGCCCAGTTCCTTGGACAGGAGCTCGGCGGTAGAGCCCATGTTCAGGCCGCAGAAAGGGTCCGTAAGGCCCTGCGCGAGGCTGATGACCGGCTTCAGGTAGGAGGGCTTTATGGACGCCAGCAGGCCCAGCTTCTGGCCGAAGGTCTTGGCCTTGGAGAGGCGCGTCAGTATCTTCGTCAGCGGCTTGCCGACGGTGAGAGGGATGTTGGACATGGACTCGGCGCCGCCGGCTATGACTATCTCGTCGAAGCCGGTGGTGATCTTCTCCAGCGCGCTGGTGACGGATTCCAGGCCGGAGGCGCAGTTGCGGCTGATGGTGTAGGCGCGCTTGCGTTCGGGGACCCCCGCGTAGAGGGCGACCACCCTGGCCAGGTTGGCCGCCTCCATCGGCTGCGCCACGCAGCCGAAGATGACCTCGTCCACCAGTTCCGGGTCCAGGCCGGTGCGCTCCAGCAGCTCGCGCGCGCAGGCCGCGCCCAGCTTCTGGGCCGGCTCGTCCTCGAACGCCGTCCAGGCCTTCGCGAACGGCGTCCGCACTCCGTCGACTATAGCTATCCTGTCCATGGTCTCTCCCCTGCGCGCTATGCCGCCTGCCGCCTGTCCACTATCTTGCGCGCCTTCACCGAAGTCTCTATCTCGATGCGCTTCTGGATCTCCTTGTGGCTTACCACCTCCACCTTGTTGAAGGTGAGCTCGGTATCGGCCAGCACCTGCTTATTGATCTGCCGCTTGAACTCCTCCGGGTCGGCGTCCTTCAGCAGGCTGACGTACAGCGAGATCTCGTCCACCTCGTACGGGTCGTTGTCCTTCTTGGCTATCTCGATCTGCCACTCGTCCACGTGGCTGTTGCCGTCGAGGAGGAACTCCAGCCTGTTGAAGTTGACCAGCGTGCCCTTGACCTTTGAGATCTGCAGGTCCTTCACGTTGGAGGCGCGCACCAGGTCGCTCGAGATGCGCGGCACCGTGCGGCCGCAGTGCGGGCAGGGTTCGTAGGTGATGCCGCCCTTCACGTAGTCGCCGGTGCGGTAGCGCAGCAGGGCCGAGCCGCGGCTGTCGATCGTGGAATAGACCACCTCGCCGTCCTCGCCCTCGCCCACCGGCTGGCCGGTCTCCGGGTTGATCACCTCGAAGATCTCCCTGTCCGGGTAGGTGTGGTAGCCGCTCATCACGTCGATATCGGTCGGACATTCCGGCCAGGCCGTGCGGGCCTCGGTGAAACCGTAGGTGCCGAAGACGCTGACGTTGGAGGCGCCCATCTCCGTCAGCAGCGCGGCCAGCTTGCGCTTGAAGCCGACCGGGGCGCGCGCGGCTCCCAGGACCACCTTCTTCACGAAGCTGAGGTCCATGTTCTGCGCGCGGGCCTCCTTCAGCAGGTGGTACACGTAGCTGGGAACGCCGGCCAGCAGCCTGGGCTTGATCTTGGCGATGGCCTTCAGGTTGCCCTCGGTGCCCATCGTCTTGCCTCCGCCGGTGCTGAGGATCAGCACGCCGGCCTCGGTGCCGGCGAAGAAGACCTGCCAGAAGGCCAGATGCGGCGCGTAGGGGAACAGGTTCACGGCCGTCTCGTCGGTCTTCATGCCGAAGATGTCCACGATGCGCTGGCCGTAGAACTTCAGGTTCTCCAGGTCGTAGCGGGTGTAGAGGAACGGCATCGGCGTGCCGGTGGTGGTGCCGGCGGTGCTGGTCAGGAAGATGGGCCTGTACTCCCTCTCCAGGCTCTTCTTCAGGTAGTCGGCGCCCCTGAAGAGCTTGGTGGCGGCCACCTTCAGCAGCTCGCCCTTCGGCAGGAATTTCTTGATCAGCTCCTCGCTGGGCTGCAGTATCAGGTCGCGGGTCTTGCCCTCCGTGGACATCTTGACCAGGTCTGCCTTGGTCGTGAACGGTATCCGGCGCAGGTCCTCCGCGGTCCGGATGCTGTCCGGCTTTATCCCGTTGCGGTCGAACATCTCCCGGTAGTAAGGGCTGAACGGGTACAGTTTCTTCGTGACGAAGTCGCGCAGCTTCCGGTTCTGCAGCTCCTTGAGCTCGGCCCAGGGCCTGAACAGCAGTTCTTTGTCGGTCATGATAGTCCCCTTCTCCATGCTCCCGGGCCTCAAGCCGGGAAAATCGCGCGGCGAACCGCGCACCCCCGAAGGAATTATAATATAAAAACAGGACAAGTCAACCCCCGCGGCCTTGCCTGAAGGCAGTCCCCGGCTTGACCATGCTCGCTGTCAAAGCACCTTAAAATTTGTTAGGCTAAAAGGGTAGTTCTCCGGGTGCGCATAACTCTATGACGTCGCCAGAATTCCCTAAAATCCAAATAACAAAGGAGACCGCGCCACGCCGCTGCCGCCGGGCCGGGCGCGCAAGACCATGAACATCTCTAAGAAAGAAGCCCTGGATTATCACTCCTCTCCCGTTCACGGGAAGATAGAGGTCGTTTCCACCAAGCCCTGCTTCACGCAGCGGGACCTCAGCCTGGCCTACACCCCCGGCGTGGCCGACCCGTGCCTGGAGATAGAGAAGCGCCCCGAGGACGTCTACAAGTACACCTCCAAGGGCAACCTGGTGGCCGTGATCTCCAACGGCACCGCGGTGCTGGGCCTGGGCAACATCGGCGCCGCGGCCGGCAAGCCGGTGATGGAGGGGAAGGGCATCCTGTTCAAGCGCTTCGCCGACATCGACGTCTTCGACCTGGAACTGGCCAGCGAAAAACCCGAGGAGATCATCCGGGCCTGCCAGCTGATGGAGCCCACTTTCGGCGGCATCAACCTCGAGGACATCAAGGCCCCGGAGTGCTTCGAGATCGAGGAGACGCTGAAGAAGACCATGAAGATCCCGGTCTTCCACGACGACCAGCACGGCACCGCCATCATCTCCGGCGCGGGCCTGATAAACGCGCTGGAGGTGGTGGGCAAGGACATCTCCAAGGCGCGCCTGGTGGTCAACGGGGCCGGCGCCGCCGGCTTCTCCTGCGCCGACCACTACGTGCGCCTCGGCGTGAAGCGCGAGAACATCCTCATGTGCGACACCAAGGGCGTGCTTTACAAGGGCCGCACCGCCGGCATGAACAAGTACAAGGAGAAGTTCGCCGTCGACACGCCGCTGCGCACGCTGGCCGAGGCGATGAAGGGGGCCGACGTCTTCATAGGCCTGTCGGTGGCCGACGTGGTCACTCCCGAGATGCTGAAGTCCATGGCCCGGGACCCGATAGTGTTCGCGATGGCCAACCCGAACCCGGAGATCAAGTACGAGCTCGCCGTGGCCACCCGCAGCGACCTGATCATGGCCACCGGCCGCTCCGACTATCCCAACCAGATCAACAACGTGCTCGGCTTCCCGTTCATCTTCCGCGGGGCGCTGGACGTGCGCGCGACGCAGATCAACGACGAGATGAAGCTGGCCGCCACCTACGCGCTGGCGAAGCTCGCCAAGGAGGACGTGCCGGACTCGGTCCGCAAGGTCTACGGCGGCCAGAAGCTCCAGTTCGGGCGCGAGTACATCATCCCCAAGCCTTTCGACTCCCGCGTGCTGATCTGGGAGGCCTCCGCCGTGGCCGAGGCGGCGATGAAGACCGGCGTGGCGCAGCGCCCGGTCAACCTGGAGGAGTACAAGCTGCAGCTCGAGAAGCGCCTCGGCCGCGCCCGCGAGATAATCCGTACCGTGATAGCCAAGGCCCAGCGCGAGCCCAAGCGCATAGTCTTTCCCGAGGGCGAGGAGGAGAAGATCCTCCGCGCCGCGCAGGAGCTGGTGGAGGAAGGGATAGCGAAGCCGATACTGCTGGGCATCGAGACCAAGATCCGCGCCCTGGCCGCCGCGCAGGCCCTTTCCCTGGACGGCGTGACCATAGTGGACCCGTGGACCTTCCCGAAGCGGGCCGCCTACGTGGCCGAGTACTTCAGGATGAGGGCGCGCAAGGGCGCCACCCAGCACCGGTCCGAGGAGATCATGACCGGCAACAGGAACGCCCTGGGCGCCATGATGGTGCACATGGGCGACGCCGACGCGCTGGTCTCGGGCCTGACCGACCATTACCCGCAGACCATCCGCCCGGCGCTGCGCGTCATCAAGATGCAGGAGGGCCTCAACAAGGTGGCCGGCCTCTACATGCTGGTGATGAAGAAGGAGGTCTATTTCCTCGCGGACACGACCGTGAACATAGACCCCAGCGCCGAGGACCTGGCCGAGATCGCGCTGATGGCGGCCGCTACCGCCAGGCGCTTCGACATCGAGCCGCGCGTGGCGATGCTCTCCTTCTCCAACTTCGGCAGCACCGCCCACCCGCTGGTGAGCAAGGTCAGCCGCGCGGTGGAGATAGTGAAGGCCAAGGCGCCAGGGCTGATGATAGACGGCGAGATGCAGGCGGACACGGCCGTGGTCCCGGAGATAATCGAGACCACCTATCCCTTCAGCTCTCTGAAGGGCGGCGCCAACGTCCTGATCTTCCCCAACCTCGAGGCGGGCAACATAGCCTACAAGCTGATGAGCAGGCTGGGCGGCGCCACGGCCATAGGCCCCATCCTGATGGGGCTCAGCCAGCCGGTGCACGTGCTGCAGCGCGCGGCCGAGGTCGCGGACATAGTCAATATCTCGGCGATAGCGGTGGTGGACGCGCAGGAGAAGGCCAAGGCCCACGCCGAAAAGCCGCGGGCGGCGGCGGCGGTCTGACGGAACGGGGCGCCCGGCTCCCCGCCGGGCGCCATCGCTTGACCTAAGTCAAGCGGGGGGATGTCTTTTGTCATACTTCTTGCTTACGCAAGTATGATACTATAATTGAAATTTGTTACTACACGGAGTTAGGAGGTTCCATGAAGAGAGGTAAGGTTACAGTCGTCGGCGCCGGCCACGTGGGCGAATCTGTGGTCAGGGCGCTGGCGGAGAAGGACATCGCGGACATAGTCCTGGTGGACATCCCCCAGACGGAGAACATGCCCGCCGGCAAGTCGCTGGACATCATGGAGACGGCGCCGATCTACGGCTACGACGCCAAGATCACCGGCGTCACCAGCTACGAGGCTACAGCCGGTTCCGACATCGTCGTGATAACCGCCGGCCTGCCCCGCAAGCCCGGCATGAGCCGCGACGACCTCCTGAACACGAACGCGGCCATCGTGAAGAGCGTGACCGAGCAGGTGGCTAAGTACTCCCCCGGCTCGATACTGATCATCGTCAGCAACCCGCTGGACGCGATGTGCCAGGTGGCGCTGCAGACCTCGAAGTTCCCGAAGAACAGGGTGATCGGCATGGCCGGCATCCTGGACTCTTCCCGCATGCGCGCCTTCATCGCGGCGGAGCTGAAGGTCTCCACCGAGAACGTGCACGCGATGGTGCTGGGCGGCCACGGCGACACGATGGTGCCCCTCCCGAGGTTCTCAACCGTGGCGGGCATCCCGATAACCGAGCTGCTCCCCAGGGAGAAGATCGACGCCATCAACACCCGCACCTGCAACGGCGGCGCCGAGATAGTGAAGCTGCTGAAGACCGGCAGCGCCTACTACGCCCCCGCGGCCGCCGCGGTGGAGATGGTCGAGGCGATCATGCTGGACAAGAACAAGGTGGTGCCCTGCGCCGCCTATCTCGACGGCGAATACGGCATCAGCGGCATCTTCGTAGGCGTCCCGGTAAAGCTGGGAGCCTCCGGCATCGTAGAGGTGCTGAAGCTCAAGCTCAACGAGGACGAGAAGGCCGCCCTTATGAAGTCCGCCTCCGCGGTCAAGGAACTCTGCGGGGCCCTGAAGTAATCCGACTGAATTATTCAAGG
>JAJZOZ010000222.1 GCA_021811405.1 bacterium
CGGTCATCCCCACCTCCGAAGGCCTGGCCATAGGCATAAAGGCTCAGGACAAGGAATAACATGAAGAAGGCCCTGTTCCTGGCGCTGCTGCTGGGCGCGGCCTGCTCGGGCAGGCCCCAGGAGCGTCCCGCCCTGGCGAAGGCCGGCTTTCCCGCGCCCGATATTTCCCTGCCCAAGCTCCTGAACGCGCCGGTCAAGTCGCTCTCCGGCTGGGAGGACCTGCGCGGCAAGGCCGTCGTGCTGGAGTTCTGGGCCACCTGGTGCGATCCGTGCGTGGACGCCATCCCCGGTTTCAACCGGCTGGCGGAACGTTTCGCCGGGCGCCCGGTGGTGTTCATCCACGTCACCGACGAGAGCGAAGCGGACGTGCGGGCCTTCCTGAAAGGGCATCCGATGTCGGGCTGGGTCGCACCCGAGGCCGGCGCGGACGTTTTCAAGGCTTTCCGGGTTTTCGGCCGGCCCCACACCGTGCTGGTGGGGCCCGACGGCGTCGTGGCCGCCTTTCCCAGGCCGGGTGAACTTACCGCCGACATGATAATGGAACTGCTCGCCGGGCGCTATGTCCCGGCGGCCTCGGCCGCGCCAGCCGTTTCCACGGCGCAGGCGCTGGGCGAGTTCTACATAGCGCCGGCGGCTTCCGCGTCCGGGACCGCGCAGTACGGACCGGCGTCCCTTGAGGCCACGGGCATGCCGCTGGAGTACGCGCTGGAGTGGGTCTTCGGCAAGGTGGACCGCTTCGACGTCAAGCCCGGCGCGTCGGCGGACATGGCGGCCACGTACGATATCCGCCTGCGCCTGCCGGAAAGCAGGGCGGCCTTCCGGAAGGAGTTCTTCCTGAAAGGGCTGGAATCGGCGCTCGGGCTCAAGGCCGCCAGGCTGGAACGCGAGGCCGAGGTCTACGTGCTGCGGAAAGCCCCCGGCGGACCTTCCAACGTCAGACCCCGGCGCGATTACGGCGGCGCCGACATGAAGGGCGCGGTGCTGGAGGTGCGAGGGGCCTCTTTCGCGCCGCTGGTCTCGCGGCTGCGCGAGGCGCTGGGGCGGCCGGTGCTCGACGAGACCGGGGCCGCGGGACCGTACGAATACGATTTCGAGCTTGCCTCCGCCGACCCGGGAACGCTGGACCGGCAGCTGCAGCGCCGGCTGGGGCTGAGGCTGGACCTGCTGAAGCGCAGGATAGCCGTGGTGGAGGTGTCCCGGTGAAGCGCCTTTCCACCAAACCTACCGTCTACCTGATAGACGGCTCCAATTTTTCCATGCGCTTCTGGGAGAGCGCGGGCGGCTCCTCCCCCGCTGAGCTGGAGCGGGAGTTCGTGCGCTGGCTGAGCGACGTGGCCCGCACCGAGGCGCTGCGGGCCTCGTGCTTCCGCGTGGTGTTCGACGGACCTTACCGTAAGGGCGCCCAGGCCGGCCCGTCCGTCACCGTCCACTACTGCGACGATATGCCGGCCGACGATATGCTGGTGGAACGCGGCTATTTCATGCAGAACGAGGGGATCCGCGCCGTGATAGTGACCTCGGACAACGGGCTGCGGGACCGCGCCGCGGCGGAGGGGATAAAGACGCTGACCTGCGAAGGTTTCCAGCGCCTGGCGGACGCGGAGTTGCGCAAGGAAAGCCGCTAAACTTTGTAGAATAATAGCGTTGCCGAGGGCTTGTGGCGGAACGGCAGACGCGACGGACTTAAAATCCGTTGGCCGCAAGGCCGTGTGGGTTCGATTCCCACCAAGCCCACGAAAAGATTTGCATCGAGAGAAAAGCTTTTACTGGAGGATAACATGGGATTCGCGCCTATAGGGATTAAACTGATCGTCGGCGGCATAATAGCCGCGGCCATCGGCGGGGTGATCATAGTCTGGTCCAGGTGGGCCGGCATCCCGGTGCTCTTCCTCGGCCTGGCCTTCGCGGCTTTCTCGGCCTATTTCTTCCGGGACCCGGAGCGCGACAAGGTTTTCGCCCCCGGCGAGATAGCCTGCCCGGCCGACGGCACCGTGATGACCATCAAGAACGAGGGTACGCCCGGCATCACCGTGGTGCGCATCTTCCTGTCGGTGATGAACGTGCACGTGCAGCGCGCGCCGATGGAGGGCAAGGTGGACAAGGTGCAGTACACCAAGGGCAAGTTCGCCGTGGCCTACGCCCCCGAGGCCGCCGACAACGAGCGCAACCTGATCGGCATCACCGGCGAGTACGGCCGCAAGATCGCCATCGAGCAGATAACCGGAGCGATAGCCCGCCGCATCGCCTGCTACGTCAATGTGGGCGAGGACGTGAAGATAGGCCAGCGCGTAGGAATGATCTATTTCGGCTCGCAGGTCGCCGTCTACCTGCCCGAGTCAGCCAGGGTCCTCGTGAAGCCCGGCGACAAGGTGCAGGGCGCCGAGACCGTGCTGGCCGTCTGGTAAAAGGACCGGAAGATGGAAGAGATACAGGAAAAAAAGCGCATAGACATAGCCAAACTCAAGAAGACCGGCGCGATCGTGCTGCCGTCTATCTTCACTATCGCCAACATGGCCTTCGGCTTTTTCGCGATACTGCTGGCCTCCGAGTCCAAGTTCGTGCAGGCGGCCTGGTTCATCATGCTCTCCTACGTTATGGACATGCTCGACGGGCGCGTGGCCCGGCTGGTGCACGGCGAGAGCTCTTTCGGCGTGGAGATAGACTCCCTGTCGGACTGGATCTCGTTCGGCATAGCCCCGGCCTACATGATCTACAAGCTGGTTCTCAAGGATTACGGCGTCTGGAGCTACCCGGTGGCGTTCCTGTACGTGCTGTGCGGCGCGCTGCGGCTTAACCCACCTGGGCCTGCCTGCGGAATTCCCGAAGTTTAAGCCAGCCCCTCAGGCGTCACTATATGAACACGCCTGCGGTCCGCCGGATGAAGACTGCCAGCTGGACCCAC
>JAJZOZ010000223.1 GCA_021811405.1 bacterium
GAATTCTCCAGCAGGTCATTCATACTGTTTCAGCAGGACGGCTATCTTCCGCAGGCTCTCCTCCACCGGCGGCAGCCGGCGGCCCAGCGTGCCGGCCAGCTTGTCGCTCCTGAGCCCGGCGCTGAGCGGCCTGGGCGCCAGCTGGCCCAGCTCAGAGGTGAGCTTGGGCTCGAGGAAGGCCGGGTCGAAGCCGAAGGCCCCGCAGGCCTTCAGCGCGAACTCGTAGCGGTTAAGCCGGTCGGGGCCGACCACGTTGTAGACGCCCGAGGCCCCTTTTTCTACGAGGTCGAGCACCGCGGCCGCCAGCTCCGGCGCGTACGTAGGATTTGAATACTGGTCGGACGGCACCCGCATCCTGGCGCCGGCGCGGTGGCTGCTAATCAACTGCATAATGAAATTCTTGGAATCCGGGTCGTGGCTGAACACCACCGTGGTGCGGACGGCCAGCGCGCCGGGCAGCGCGAGGCAGGCCTTCTCCCCTTCCAGCTTGGTACGCCCGTAAACGCTCACCGGATTTACCGGGGCCTCTTCGGCATACGGCCCGTCCTTCCCGTCGAAAACGTACTCGGTCGAGAAATAGACCAGCTTAGAGCCGGTCTTGCGGCATTCCTCCGCCACCAGCGCCGGGCCTTCGGCGTTTATCCGGCGGGCCCGCTCCGGCTCGCGCTCGCAGCCGTCCACGTTGGTGAACGCGGAGGCCAGCAGCACCAGGTCCGGCCTGGCCTTCGCGAAGGCGTCCTTCACGCTTTCCGGCGAGCCGAGGTCGAGGTACAGGAAGCCCTGGCCGGCGCGTGAGGTGCCGTACACCTCAATCCTGCGCCTCACGCAGAGGGAGGAGAGGGCCCCGCCCACCTGTCCGGAAGCGCCTATGATAAGTGCGCGCATCAGTTGAAATCGGCGGACCGCAGGGTCAGCCGCAGCTTCAGGATCTTAAGCACGCCCTTGACGGCGTCCTTGTAGTTGATCTTCTTGCCCTCCTGCCTGGAGCGCGAGGTGTACTTTATGGGCAGCTCCAGGAAGCGCAGCCCGAAGAAGGCCGTCTTGCAGGAGAGCTCCGCTTCTATCTCGAAGCCGGTGGAGACTATCCGCATCTTCCTGAGCAGCGGCGTGCGGAAGGCCTTGTAGCAGGTGTAGGAATCCGTCACCCGCATCCCGAACAGCAGGGCCACCAGGAAGGTCAGGAACTTGTTGCCGGCGAGGTAGACCGTGCTGTAGGTGTAGGTCCTCGCGGTCAGCATCCGCGAGCCGAAGACCGCGTCGGCGCGGCCCTCCATGATGGGCCTCACGATGTCCGGGATCTGGGAAGGGTCGTATTCGAGGTCGGCGTCCTGCACTATCACGATGTCGCCGGCGGCGGCGCCGAAGCCGGTGATCAGCGCGCCCCCCTTGCCCTTGTTCACCTCGTGCTTTATCAGCTTCAGGTCGCACGGGAACTCGCGCGCGGCTATGGCCTTCTCCAGCCATTCGCGGGTGCCGTCCCTCGACCCGTCGTCCACCACTATGACCTCCTTGTCCAGCGGGACGGCCGCCACCGCCTTCAGCACGGCGGGCAGCGTCTTCATCTCGTTATAGGACGGGATGACTATGGTGGTCCTCATTAAGGATAGATTATAACAAATCGGGCGGCGCCTCCCGCCCTTTGGCGGAAGGTTTTATTTTATTATAATGATATCATTGCGGTCACAGGAGGGAATCATGAAAGTACCCATGGTAGATATGCTGGCCGGCTATCCCCCGATAAAGGACGAGATAGAGGCGGCAGTTAAGAACGTTTTCAACAAGGCCCATTTCATACTGGGCGAGGACGTCGCCAAGTTCGAGAAGGACTTCGCCGCCCATAACGGCGCGAAGTACTGCGTCGGCGTGGCCAACGGCACCGACGCCCTGCGCATGGCCTACATAGCCAGCGGCATCAGGAAGGGCGACGAGGTCATCACCTCGCCGTTCACCTTCATCGCCACCTCCGAAACCATCTCCCAGGTAGGCGCGGTCCCGGTATTCGCCGACATAGACCCCGTCACCTTCAACCTGGACCCGAAGTCCGTCGAGAAGAAGATCACGAAAAAGACCCGCGCCATCGTGCCGGTGCACCTGTACGGCATGCCGTGCGACATGGACGCGATCATGGCCCTGGCGAAGAAGCATAACCTGATAGTGGTCGAAGACACAGCGCAGGCCTTCACCGGCAAGTACAAGCTGGGCGGCAAGGACTGGAAGTACCTCGGCACGATGGGCCACTGCGGCACTTTCAGCTTCTTCCCCGCGAAGAACCTCGGCGCTTTCGGCGACGGCGGCGCCGTGCTGACCAACGACGAGAACATCCACGCGACGCTGATCCAGCTGCGCAACCACGGCAGCAAGGTGCGCTACCATCACGAGATGGAGGGCTTCAACAGCCGCCTCGACACCGTGCAGGCCGCCATCCTCTCGATACGCCTCCGGCACGTGGAGAAGTGGACCGAGATGCGCGCCAAGGTCGCCGCGAAGTACGCCGAGCAGCTCAAGGGCGTCTGCGTGACCCCGGTGGTGCCGGCCAACGCCAGGCACTCCTTCAACTACTACACGATCCGCTTCGACAGCAAGGCCAAGCGCGACAACGCGCAGAAGTACCTGACCGAGGTCGGCATAGCCAACCAGATCTACTACCCGATAGCCCTGCACCTGCAGGAAGCCTACAAGCACCTCGGCGGCAAGAAGGGCGACCTCCCCGTCTGCGACGCCGTGATGGACACCGTCTTCTCGCTGCCGATGTACCCCGAGCTGACGGACGAGCAGATCAAGGCCGTGACCGACGCGGTCAAGACCTCGCTGTCGGTCACCGCGAAGTAACGGATGCAGGGGCTGACGGAAAAAAGGATAACCGTCACCGGGGGCGCGGGGTTCCTGGGGTCGCGCGT
>JAJZOZ010000224.1 GCA_021811405.1 bacterium
GACCAGCTTGTACTTCTCCAGGAAGAACGCGGCGTCCCTGCCCTGGGTTATCGGGTTGCAGGAGAGGTATATTATCCTCTTGGGCAGTATCTCCATGATGCGCTTTATCACCTTGTTGTGCAGGCCCGCGCGCGGCGGGTCCAGCACCAGGATGTCGGTCCCGTCGAAGAGGTCTTCCTTGGTCTTCTCGGAGAGCGAACAGACCATTTCGAAGTTGCGCGCTCCGTTGACCTCGGCGTTGAGCGCAGCGTAGCGGGAGGAGCTTTCGGAGGCTTCCACGGCCAGCACCTTGTCCGCGAGGTCCCTGAGCGTAAGGCCTATCACGCCCACGCCGGAGTAGAGGTCCACCAGTTTGCCGCATTTGAAGGCGGCGGCCCTGATCTCCTTGAGCGCCTCGGTGAACAGCTCGATATTGTTCTGGAAGAAGCAGTCGAAACCGTAGGAGAACTTCCCTCCTAGTATCTCCTCGGTCACGAAGTCGTCGCCCCAGGACTTCATGATGCCGTCCACCTGGCTGACGGAGCTGACCGGGTTGGAATATATCGCCAGGAAGCCGTTGAGACCGTCCACCTTCATGTCCGGGAGCTGTATATCCTCCCTTTTCAGGAACAGGGCGGCCACGCGCGAGCCGGGGTTCTTGGCTTCGCGGATTATCAGCGTCTTGAGGTCCGCGGTGGAAAGCTTCAGGGCGTTCAGCATCCCAAGTATCTTCACGGCGGCGGCATTCGTCTCCTGGCTGATCAGCGCGCAGCCCTCCGGCAGCAGGTACTTCTCGCGGTAGTTGCCGCGCTTGTGGAAGGCGAAGGACAGGCTGCCCGGCTCCCCGGTGAAGCTGTACTCTATCTTGGTCCTGTAGCCGTACGTTCTTTCCGCGCCGTAGAACTTGTCCAGCCGGATGGTCTCCTTCGTGGTCTGGTAGAGCAGGTCCTCGATAAGCGCCTTCTTGGTCTCGCACTGGAACGGGTAGTCCATGACCTGCCAGGGGGAACAGCTCAGGTAATGGTCCTCCCTCGGCGCCACGCGGTTCGGCGAGGGGGCGATTATCTCCAGCAGCTCGGCTTCCGCGAAATTCCTCTTCTCGAAGGTGGTCCTTACCCTGGCGGTCTCTCCCGGCAGCACCCCGTAGCAGAAGACGACCTTGCCTTCGCTGCGTCCCAGCGCCTTGCCTTCGCCCACTATCTTCTTGAATTCAAGCGTGATCTCTCTCATGCGGTGACCTGCCCGGACCTTCCCGGCCGGCTGCCGGGCCTCGGTAGTTTGGTTAGGATTCAAAACGACAGCTAATATACTACAATACTTCAGGGGAAGGCTCCCAACGATGGACCTGTACGGCGCGCTTACCAAGATCGACATGCAGCGGGCTTTCCGCGGCTTCACGCTGAGCCTCGCTTTCGTCGCTCTCGGGATGAACATGTCGGCCTCATGGAAGGTCTTCGGGCAGGTGCCTCTGCGCGAGGCGGCCTCCCGCTCGCTGATGGCGGTGGACTCCTCCTTCTTCTTCGATTCCGGCCTCTCGGAGCCGGTGCCGGTGGCGGCCCTGAAGGCCGGCATGCTGACCGGGACCGACCCCGACCGCGTGGTAAGGATAGAGGGGCTGGCGGTCTTCGCGGCCGTGTTCCTGCTCACGCTCTTCACGCTGAAAAGGCGCTTCGGCGAGACGGCCTCGGCGATGGCCGCGCTTTTCCTGGCGGGGAACCCGTACATGGGCTACTATGCCATGCAGGGGGACTCGCACCTCTACTCCCTTTTCTTCCTGCTGCTCTTCTGGCACTATTTCGACAGCCCCGAGGGCGGGCGCCTCGGCGACGCGCTGGCGGGGCTCTTCGGCGGGCTGGCCTGCCTCAGCAGGCTGGATTCCGCCTGGGTCATCCTGGCCGTCGCCGGGCTCGCCTGGGCGGTGAAGCGCGGAGAACTGGACCTGAAGCGCGCAGGCCTGTCCCTGGGGCTGGCGCTGGCGCTGACCCTGCCGTACCTGGGCTGGCAGAAGGCCGCTTACGGCCGCTTCCTGCATTCCCAGGAGATAAGCCTCAGGCGCTGGGACAACGTGGACCGCTTCGGCTACGCCCCGGGAGCGAGGCGCGAACAGGGGCCGCTGCCGGTACCCTCGTTCATTTTCAGGAACGGCCCGCTGGGCCCGCTGGCCGACTCTTTCCGCGGGCTGGGCAGGGGGCTCTCCTACGAACTGCCCAGGACCCTCTACTATAAATGGCTGCTGGTGCTGGTCTTCCTGGGGGTATACGCCGCTTTCGTGCGCAAGAAGGACGGGCTGCTCTTCCTGGCGGCGGCGGTGCTGCTGCCGGTGCTGCCGCTGGCAGCGATAAAAGAGGTGCCGTCCTCCGGCGGTATAGAGTTCAGTTATTATCTGCAGCCGCTCTGGGCGCTGTGCGCGCTGGCCGGGCTGGGCCTGCAGGAGACCATGGAGTGGGTGGAGGAGGCCGCCGGAAAATGGGCGGCCTCGCTGCCGGCGCGCGGCAAGGGCGGCGGGAGGAAAAAGTGAGAATGTCGGCAAAGCACAAGTTCATAGCTTCGGTGGCGCTGCTGTTCCTGTTCCCGTTCCTGCTCCTCAGCCGCCACTTCATCTACGGGGAGAAGGAGATACAGCAGCGCGACACCGTGTCCTACCTGGAGCTGCGCACCGCCACCGCCGCCTCGCTGATCTCGGACGTCCTGAACCTCAACTACAGCCTCAACCGCCTCGCCGGCCCGGCGGTCCCCGCCGGGGCGCAGGCCGTAAAGAAGGAGCTGGCCGAGCGCGTCAAGCAGAACCCTTTCGTCTATTCCGAGCTGGCGCTGCTGTCCGCTTCCGGCGCGGAGCTCGCGCGGTTCTCCGCGTACAAGGAGCCGGGGGAACGGCTGGACTACTCCAAGAGCGACGTGTTCCTGGCGGCGAAGAGGA
>JAJZOZ010000060.1 GCA_021811405.1 bacterium
TCAAACTCTCCAAAAATCCGTAACTGTTAACAGCAAACTTCGCCGTCGGCAGTTAGCATTTACGGAGCGTTCTAATTAGCTCTTATTACTTTAGTTATAACCTACTTGGTTATCACACCTTAAGGTAATTGCGCTTTCGTTTACACCATCAACATGTTCCGCAGGTTCACTGAGAAGTTCAGACCGGTTTTGAGGCCGGGCCTCTTTTCAGCTCCCCTGTTTCGCACGTTCAGGGTGCCCATTCATACATAATTTTTTAGAGAGCGAACCTTATTCCCGTTTCGTGGATACCACTCCACAGGTTTGAAGGTCTTTTGTCGCGGCCGCGGCTTGTGTTCGCGACCACTTGAGAAATCTTATCAAAACTCGCGGAAGCTTGTCAACTATTTTTTTCTCGTCGAGAACTTGCGTTCTCAACTTCTGCTTCGCGATTTTTTTAGAGAGCGAATCCCTTAGCCCCGTTCAGCGTTTCACCACTTCACGGGTGAGGGTTTCGTTACGGCTGCGGCTGTTGTTCGCGACCGTGTTTAAATGTTATCACAAAACTGCGAACCTTGTCAACTACTTTTTTTCACGTCGGAGAAATTGTTTTTCTCCGCGGTTTGCACTGTTGTTTTAAACTTTAAAAGATCAGAGTAGTTGCTTCAGTATCCGCCGCTCTTTCGAGGAGCGCTCTGCGACAACAAGATTAGTATAGCACAAAATAAAAAATCCTGTCAACATATTTTTCAAAAAAAATTCCACCGCCGTAAAATGGGGACAGCGCCCTATTTAAAGGCGGAAGAAAATAAGGAACAGACACTTCTTCTTCCCCGGCGCTCCAGGGACGCGCGGCCCGCGGCCAAATCGATGTCTGTCCCTATTTTTGTCCGCAGGCGCCCTTGCGGCCTCAGCCGATAATAGGGCGCTGTCCCTATTTTCGGGTGGCGGCGGCGGGCCCGGCTGCGGGCTGGATTTTGTTAGGAATAATATATATAATTATAAATATAATTATCAATTATTAGAAAAACCCGAAAAGGGCTCTGTCAGGCCATTTTCGCGCGGTCCGGCCGGGGCGCCTTTACCACCGCGCGGCGGCCCAAAAAAGCGGTTCCAAAACCGGCGCAAGATTGATACAATACGACCATCTGGAGATAGCGAGGAGCCCATGCGAATTCTACTGATATTGGCGATGTCCCTGGCCTGCCGCGCCGAGGCCTTCACGCTGCCGGCGCTGGACGCGGCGGCGGCTTCCGCCGAGGCGGGCAAGCTCGGCGCGGAGGCGCCCGAGCCCGGCAAGAGCGCGCCGGCCGCCGTCTCCGACGTGAAAACCGCGGAAAAGTCCGCCGGCGCGGACTTCCGCGACGAGACCATCTACTTCCTGCTGACCGACCGTTACGTCGACGGGGACCCGGACAACAACAATATCTACGGCGACGAGTACCAGCCCGGCAACCTCAAGTATTACCAGGGCGGCGACTTCAAGGGCCTCATCGCCAACCTCGACCATATAAAGAACATGGGCTTCACCGCCATCTGGATCACGCCGCCGGTGATGCAGCCGCCCGGGCGCTACCAGAGCCAGGACGGCGGCTACGACGCCGCCGGCTACCACGGCTACTGGGCGTGGGACTTCTCCAAGATAGACCCGCACCTGGAGTCCAAGGGCGCGACGTACAAGGACCTGATAGACGCCGCCCACGCCAAGGGGATCAAGGTGATCCAGGACGTGGTCTGCAACCACGGCCACGGCGGCTACGTCTCCCAGGCGGTGAAGTGGTACGGCAAGCGCGGCACGCTCTACGGCGCCGGCAGGGAGTTCGACTACTATAACGACAAGGACGGCTGGTTCAACCACACCGGGCCGGCCATCGCCGACCTGCTGGACCTCAACGACTCCAACCCCGCGGTCACCAAGTGGTTCCTCGACATCTACACCAAGTACCAGGACCTGGGCGTGGACGCCTTCCGCATAGACACGGTGGCCTGGATGAAGCCCGAGTTCTGGAAGGACTTCACCGCCGGGCTGCACGCGCACAAGAAGGACTTCTTCATGTTCGGCGAGGTCTGGACCAACGGCGACTACAACTGGCTGGCCAGCTACACCAACCTCGCGCCCGGCGACCCGATGAACGCGGGCATGAGCGTCGTCGACATGCCCTCCTCGTCGATGGGCACGTGGGGCCAGCTGGAGCAGGTCTTCAAGGGCGGCGACTACCGCAAGGCCGCCGAGCTGCTCAAGAACGACGGCAAGTACAAGGACGCCAGCTACCTGGTGACCTTCCTGGACAACCACGACAAGCCGCGCTTCAACGGGCCCGGCTGGGACGGCAGCGCCGCCACGACCGAGCAGTACTTCGACGCGCTGAACTTCTACTTCACCGCGCGCGGCATCCCGTGCGTCTACTACGGCACCGAGGCCGAGATGGTGGGCGGCAACGACCCCGACAACCGCAAGTACCTCGGCGCCGACGGCATAAAGAAATCCGAGAAGGACCCGGTCTACGCCCTGCTGCGCAAGCTCAACGCCGTCAGGCGCGCGAGCCCCGCGCTGCAGCGCGGCCGGCAGACCACGATCTACGCCGCGCAGGACCAGCTGGCCTTCAAGCGCGAGTACGCCGGGCAGACGGCCTACGTGTTCCTGAACAAGGCCGGCTCCTCCGCGGCGCTCACGCCCAGCGTGCCGGCCGGGGACTACACCGAGCTGTGGACCGGGCAGACCGTGACCGTCTCCGGCAAGCGCGCCAGCGTGGAAGTGCCGGCGCACGGCGTGCGCGTGCTGGTGCGCGGCGCGCCTAAAGGCGAGCCGTGGAAGCTGCCCGGCGGCGAGACCGCCGCGGCCAAGGCCCCCGCCCCCCTCTGAGCGGCGCGCGGCGCGGCCGTAAGCGGGGCGGGCCCGAAACCCGCCCCGTTTTTTTATATATAATTCATAGCGACATTAACCCGAGCAAGGAGCCGAGATGAGCATACATCACAACCAGCCGAAGGGCCTCTTCCTACTCTTCTTCGTCGAGATGTGGGAGCGCTTCTCCTACTACGGCATGCGCGCGCTGCTCACGCTGTACATGGTCAAGGCGCTTTTCTTCAGCACCGAGAAGGCCGGCCAGGTCTACGGCTGGTATACCGGCCTGGTCTACCTGACGCCGCTGCTCGGCGGCTACATCTCGGACCGTTACCTCGGCCAGCGCAGGGCCATCGTCATCGGCGGCCTGCTGATGGCGCTGGGCCACTTCGCGATGGCCTTCCCGCCGCTGCCTTTCTTCTTCGGCGCGATGATCCTGCTGATCATGGGCAACGGCTTCTTCAAGCCCAATATCTCCACCGTGGTCGGCTCGCTCTACGAGGAGAACGACCCGCGGCGCGACGGCGGCTTCACGATCTTCTACATGGGCATCAACGTAGGCGCCTTCTTCTCGCCGCTGATCTGCAGCACGCTCGGCGAGAAGATCGGCTGGCACTGGGGGTTCGGCGCCGCCGGCGTCGGCATGGTGATAGGCCTGGCGATGTACCTGTGGGGCCAGAAGGCGCTGCTCGGCGACCACTGCATGAAGCCGGCCGCGCCGCGCACCGACTACTGGGTGCCGGTGACGCTGGTCGCCGCGACCGTGATCTTCCTGGTGGCGAGCGCCCTGCAGATGAACGGCCTCGACATCAAGGGCATGGTCCCCCGCTGGGCCTACGGCATAGCGGCCCTGGGCGTACTGATCTGGCTGACCTACGCCTACGCCTCCAAGTCCGAGAAATCCACGCTGACGCACGTCGAGAAGCAGCGCCTCGCCGTGATCTTCATCATGGTGTTCTTCTCCATCTTCTTCTGGTCCGCCTTCGAGCAGGCCGGTTCCTCGCTGACGCTGTTCGCCGACCGCGAGACCAACCGCTGGATCAGCCTGTTCGGCTGGCACTGGCAGATGCCGGCGGGCTACTTCCAGTCGCTGAACCCGCTGTTCATCGTGCTGCTGGCGCCGTTCTTCTCCAGCATGTGGATCAAGATGGCCGACAAGAACCGCGAGCCGTCCAGCCCGGTCAAGTTCGCGATGGGCCTGGGCCTGCTCGCGATCGGCTTCGTGATCCTGATAGCGGCCGCGGCCGCCTACCAGCAGAGCGGGCCGGTCAGCATGCTGTGGCTGGTCGGCGCTTATTTCTTCCACACGCTGGGCGAGCTGTGCCTGTCCCCCGTCGGCCTGTCGCTCGTCACCAAGCTGGCGCCGGTGCAGTTCGGCTCGCTGATGATGGGCGTCTGGTTCCTCTCCAGCGTGGCGGCCGGCTTCGTGGGCGGCGCTTTCGCCGGCAACTACGACGCCATCAACCACGTGCAGTTCTTCATGATCCCGACGGCCACCGCCGCGGGCGCGGCGGCGCTGCTGCTGCTGCTCACCCCGAAGATCCGCAAGTGGATGCACGGCATCCACTGACCGCGGCCGCCCGCCGCACAAAAAAATACCGCCGGGGGTCCGGCGGTATTTTTTTCGCCGCGGGATCGGCTTATCTTCTCCCTCCGCGTACGCAGCGCACGTAATGGGAGGCGGTCTTTCCCGCGCTCTCGAGGATGCTGCCGATTTTGAACTCCACGACCCAGGCGTTGGCAGGCGTCGCCGCCACCGTGGTAGAGGTCCAGTAGTATTTGTTGGTGGCCTGTGTATTGGGGAAAGCCGTGGTATCTATGAACGGGGCCGCTCCGGGCACGTACCTCAGCAGGCTTTCCCCCTCGAGCACGTTCGGCACGCGCCAGTCCGTGTAGCCGGCGTAGCCGGAGCCGTAGTTCAAGTTCCCGGAGGCGGTCCCGGAACAATAGGCCAGCGCAGCGGCCCAGGAATAGCTGGTGGTGCCGGCGTCGCTGACCCACATGAGCCCCGTCACGTTGTCGGTCACGGTCCCGTCGCCGTTAAGCGTATAGCTCGGCTGGTTCACGGGGGACGAATAAGATCCGTCCTGGGCCAGGACCGCGTCCGGAGCCGGGCAGGCGATCGGGAGCCCGGTGTTATCATCATAACAGCTCGTCTGCCCCGTGTCCGGCAGCTTCCAGACGCCGTTGCAGTCCATGCCGGAATTGAACGAGTGCGTGGATTGCGAAGAGGCCGGGCCGGCGGCCAGGAACGGCAGCAGGAGCGCCGCAAAGAAGGCGAGTCCGCGCCCGCGGCCGCCGCAGGGAAACTGTCCGTGTTCAGCCGTCATGATGGTCTTGGGCATGGATCACGGGCCTCCCCGTACGCACCGGAATGCATAGTAGTACGAGCCCTTGCTGGCCCCCCCCACCACCGGTACGCCGGGAGAGGTCGCTATGTACCTGGCACGGCTGGTCACGGTAGGGTGCGTCGTAGAGGTCCAATGGTAACCGCTTGGGCTGGAGCCAGGGAAGGCTTCGGGATCGAGATAAGTAGTGGTACCTAAATCCAGCATGCTCAGGGCTTCGCGCACATTAGGCAGCCGCCAGTCGGTATAACCGGCGTAATCCAGGTTTTCACAGGCCGCAATAGCCCCGCGCCAGGTCGCGGTATAGTTCAGACCGGAATCGGTTCTCAGATTGGACACCCACATCAGCCCGGTAAGATTGTCCACGGTCACGGAAGAGATCCCTACCGGGTTGTAGACGGTGAACCGGCGCCGGGAGGCTGTGGTGGCGGTTTCCGCGTCCTGCCCGGGGAAGCCGCTGACGGGGCAGGCGGACTGCGCGCTGGCGTTGTAGCAGACCGTCTGGCCCGTGCCTGGGAAGTTGCAGCCCGCGAAGCTGTGCGTGGAAATATCCGCGGCCGGGGCCGGCGAGACCGCGCCGGTCAAGGCCAGGCCTGAAGCCAACAGCGGGAAAGAGAGCCGCCTTAAGATCTTGAACGCAGATGTGCCCATTTCGGTGCGGCCCGCCGAACGACATATAAGAGCCGCCAATATTCTACCACAATTAGGACTGGAGAGACCGCGCGCTGGCGTCAGCCTTTATTAGCCTCCAAGCCCTTCACCAGGGCTATGCCCACTTCGCGGCGGGCTTCCACCAGTTTAAGGCCCAGCCCGGCGGAGAGCGCCGCGCTGACGGAGGCGGGCTTGAGGCCCTTCACCTCGAGCTTGTAATCGTAACGGCCCTTCAGGCCGGTCTCGTCGAGCACGGGCTCCCCGAGCCAGTCCTCCAGAACCTCGGCCAGCGTCGCCATGTCCCCGGACTTCACGTCCACGGAAGCCTCGTCCCGGCCGCTGGTGCCGCTGCGGCCGCCGGCCTTGCCGGAGGATACCTTGAGGCCGGGCTTCGGGGCGCCGTCCTTCTCCAGCAGGTAGACCTTCCTGGTGCGCTTCACCAGCGAGATCTTCACCGGCAGCGCGCCGTTCACGCCGGAGACGAACAGCTCCTCCAGCCGGCGCACGGTGTCGGCCCCGGCCACGCGGGCCACCTTGGCCTCGACCCGGAACTTGGCGGATTTAACGCTGTCCGGCACGTTCTCGTACTCCACGCCGTGCTCGGCGCGCAGCGCGGTACCGATGATGTAGTCCAGCGAGACCCCGTCCGCGGAGAAGTCCTCGCCGCCGTAGCTGAGCTTCATCTTCTTGCCCGGTTCGCCGATGGAGAAATAGGCCAGCGCGTCGTCGGCGGACTCCTTCCCGGAAGCCTCGGCCCCCGTGCCGCTCTCCTCCTCGTCCTCCCCGGACCGCTCGATGCCGCCTACGCGCCTGCCGGCGAGCAGGTCCTCGACGGTCTTCTCGGTGACCATGGACGGGTAGGAGAAGGCGGCGACCACGCCCTTCGGGTCCACCAGCACGGTGTGCGGGATGCCGTGCCCCTTGAAGGCGCGGAACAGTTCCATCGGGGTGTCGGAGATCACGACGCTGTCCATCTCGTGGTCCTTGAGGAAGTCCTCGACGGCCGCGCGCTTGTCCACGGCCGCCGACAGGAAGACCACCGGCTTGTCCTTGAACTTGAGGGCCAGCTCGTTCAAGTGCGGGATGTTCTCCACGCAGGGCTCGCAGCCGGTGCCCCAGAACTCCAGCACTACGGCCTTGCCCTTGAGGTCCGCCCATTTCACCGGGGCCTTCAGGCCGCCGCGCACGACCTCGGTCAGGTTCAGCTCGGGCGCGGGCGCGCCCACTTTGGCGGTCTTCGGCCTGTCGGCCGGTTTGCCGCAGGCGGCGAGGGCCGCCAGCGAGACTGCCAGGACAAGTTTCTTCATGACGTTCTCCTCAGAAGGTATAGACGAAGCCGGCCGTCAGGCCCGCCCCGTAGAAAAGCGTGCGGCCTCCCCCGCCGAAGGAGCGGTAGCCCTCGGCCAGCGTGTGGAAGCGCCAGTTGGAATTATCGAACTGCCACTCGTAGCCCAGCCCGAGGTTCCAGGCGGGCCGCCAGCCCAGCAGCGGCGCCTTGTAGTCGGCCTTGGTGCCGGGGCCGGAGAAATAGTGCTCGGAGAGGCCGGCGCGCAGCAGCACGTAGCGCGTCTGCGGCGTGCCCAGCGGGATCAGCGCGAACTCGATGCCGGCGGGCACCTCGAAATGCGAGAGGTGCGCGCGCGTGCCGTCCGTCCGCTGCTGGCCTATGCGGTTGTACTTGAGGCCGGCGTAATAGCGGACCCACGAGAACAGGTGGCCGCCGACCAGCAGTTTGGGGCCGATCGTGGTGGTCTCGGTGACGGTGCGGCCGCCGCCTTCGTCGAGGACCATCGTGTCGGTCTCGAGGGCGAGCGAGGCGTAGCGGGCCTTGCGGGGCGCGGCGTAGGTCCCGCCGCCGCCGGGCACGGCCTTGACCTGGCCGCCGTTGACGGGGGCCGGCTGGCCCGACTTGAGGAAGCCGAGGAACTCGCGCTTCTCCTTCTCGCTCCAGGCGGCCTGGTCGTGAAGGTCCGGCAGCGAGGCCGCGGAGGCGGCCGGCGCAAGGCAGGCAAGCGCGAAAAAAGTGAATATCGTCTTTCTTATCATCGGTAACCCTTTTATATAATACACTTAATCCGTGATGACCGCAAAGACCGCCCTCGCCGCCCTGCTGCTGACCACGGCCCTCCTGCCGGGCCGGGCCGCCGCCGTCACCGTGGCCGAGGCCCGCGAGCGGGTGGTGCGCGAGACGATGACCTACCTGAACACGCCCTACCTGTGGGGCGGCATGCACCCGGAGACCGGCATGGACTGCTCGGCCTTCGCCAAGCTGGTCTACGAGCGCGCCGGGCTCGACCTGCCGCGCGTCTCGGCCGAGCAGTACGCGCGCACGCTGCGGCTGGCCCCCTCCGACGTGCGCCCCGGCGACCTGGTCTTCTTCGCGATGAAGCACCCCGGCACGGCGCGGGTGGACCACGTGGGCGTCTACGTGGGCAAGGGCTTCTTCGTGCACGCGTCGTTCACGAACGGCGTCCATATAGATTCCATTACCAACCCCTACTACTTCGCGCGGCTCGTGAGCGCGCGCAAGTACGCGGGCTTCTGACGGAGGGAACATGAGCAACGACCAGCACGCCGCGGGGATCTTCGCCGAGCCGACGCCGCTGGGCCTGATAGGCCTGGCCATAGGCTGCGCGGCGCTGACGCCGATAGCCTTCGGCGCGGCGCTCTCGCCGGCCGCGTTCCGCACCGCGGCGGTGATGTGCCTGCTGTTCGGCGGCGGCTGCCAGTTCCTGGCCGGCGTGATGAGCCTGGCCAACAAGAACCTCTACGGCGGCACGCTGTTCACGGCTTTCGCCTTCAACTGGGTGATGAACTGGTGGGTGCTCAACTCCATAGCGGCCGGCGCGATGCCGGACCACACCGTGCTGCTGGCCACCGACTCCTGTTTCCTGCTGATCTTCGCCGCCATGACCTACGGCTTCGGCTTCTTCAGCGGCCTGCTGTTCGTGTTCCTGCTGGTGATAGACGCGATGTACCTGCTCAAGATAGCGGCGGCACTCACCGGCGCCGCGCTCGCCCTGCCGATAGCCGCGCTGACGGTGGCGCTGGGCCTGCTGGCGCTGTGGATAGCCTTCGCGCTGCTGCTGAACCCGGTGGCGGGCCGCGTCCTCTGGTTCCCCGGCCCGGTGTTCCGCGCGGCCAAACCCTGATGGACCCGGAAGAAGTCCGGGACCCGGGCGCCTTCCTCGAAGGGCTCTCCCGGCGGCTGGACCTCTCGGCCGCCTGCGTGGCCGTGACCGACCTGCGCGGCCCCGGCCGCGGCGGCTGGCGCGACGCCGAGATCAAGCCCGCCGCCAGCGTCATAAAGCTGGTCCTGCTGGGCGCGGCCTACAAGGCCGCCGCCTCCGGAACGCCTTTCTCGACCACTATCCGTATAGAACGGCGCAACTGGACAGGCACGTGGGACCCTGCCGCGGACGGCGTCCGCGACCCGGAGCCGCCGCTGCGGGTGGGCGACACCTGGACGCTGGAAAAGCTGACCGAGGTGATGATCCGCCGCAGCGACAACGTGGCTGCCAACACGCTGATAGACTTCCTGGGCCGCGCCGACGTTACCGCCTTCGCGCAAAGCGCGGGGCTCTCCGCCACCTTCGTGCGGCATAAGCTCTCGAGCGGGACCGACGTGGACGACCCGGACGCCACCGGCTACAACCAGATGCCGGCGCGCGACGCGGCCGCGCTGCTGGCGCTGATAGCGCGCGGGGAACTGGTGAGCCGCGCGGCTTCGGAGGCGATGTACGCGACGCTGGCCGGCCAGCTCAACCGCGAGCTGATAGCCGAAGCCCTGCCGCCGGACGCCGTCTACGCCGGCAAGACCGGCGAGCTCTCCGCCGCCCGCAACGACGCCGCGATAATCAGGGCCCCCGGCCGCGAGTACGTGCTGGCGGTCTACACCCAGCTGCCCGGCCCGCAGGGCCGCCCGCTGATCCACGCCGTCACCCGGGCCGTGGACGCCTTCATGCGCGGCGGCCAGACCCGCCCTCCGCCATAGAGAACCGCGCCGCAAAGCGCGGCCGGATGCGCAGCCGCTCAGCCGCGCATCCGGGGAAATGGCGGCGCCGCAGGACTTGGGTTAGGGGCTGGGGAACCTGCGGCGCCGTGATCTTTATTTCCGGACCTCAATCCATCGAAGAGCGCCGGACTACGGCCCGCCGCGCACGCAGCGCACGTATACCGCCGCCGGCGTAGTCGTTTTGTTGTAATAAGCCACCTGCGGTCCAGCAGCGGAAAAATCCACGGCTTCCGCCATGCCGGTGTTGATCATGTACGTGGTGCCGCTCCAATAGTACGCGCCGGCCGCGTTGAGGAAATAGGATCCGTTTATTGTCGGGGCGCTGGCCTGGCTGTAGTCGATTAAGCTCGCCAGTTCGCGGATGTTCGGCAGGCGCCAGTCGCTATAGCCGGCATAGGTAAGGTTATTGCAGGCGTCGAGGGCGCGGGCCCAGGTGTAAGTGCCGCTGGATACGTAACCGCCCGCGCAGCCGGCGCAGGCGTCGCCGGAATTAGTCACCCACATAAGCCCCGTCACGTTATCCACCGTAACGGAGGAGGTGGCGGTACCGCCCCAGTCCGCCCCGTTGTAGATGGTGTAGCGCCGCCGCGACGCGCCGAACGCGTAGGACGCGTCGTCTCCGCCCGCGTAGACCGTGACCTGCCCCGTACCGGGGAACCCGCAGCCGGCCGGAGTATGCGTGGAGATGTCGGCCGCCCGGGCGGAGCCGGCCGCCAGCAGGACAAGGAGAAAGCCGCGCTTCAGGTCCATAAGAAGCCCTCAATACGGCCCGGCGCGGACGCACCGCACGGAAAGTTTCCCGACCTTTGAGCCGCTCGTCATAGAACCAGTGCCGAAATATACGGTCATACCGCGGTCCGTAGCAAGAGGGGACGTAGTGCTGGTCCAGTAGGTGGAGGTCCCAGCGGTATTGAGGAAATAGGCCGTGTTTATAGCCGGAGCGGCGGTCTTGGTATAGTCCACTATGGTGTCTATCTCGTTCGCGTTGGGGAGCCGCCAGTCGTTGTAGCCGGCATAGCTAAGGTTCTCGCAAACGGCCAGGGCGGCGGTCCAGGCGTAGGTGCCGCTGGATACGTACCCGCCCGCGCAGCCGGCGCAGGCGTCGCCGGGGTTGGTGACCCACATCAATCCCGACACGTTATCCACGGTAACCGACGAGCTGCCTATCGAGTATATCGTAAAGCCAGGCTTTACCGCCGCCGGCTGGTAGCTGGCGTCGTCCCCCGCCGCGTACACGGTCGTCTGCCCCGTGTCGGGCAGGCGCCACACGCCGTAGCAGTTGAGCCCGGAACGGAAGGCGTGCGCGGAGCCCGCGTAAGCCGCGCCCGGCCAGAACGCCAGCGTCCAGAACAAGAATGCGGTCCAGGTTCCCATAATCAGGTGGTTATCCAGGCGCCATCCCCGCCGACCAGCATCCACTGCGTGGCCGTCGCCAGCCTTAACGTTATGGTGGCGTAAACCGGGCCGGCCGCGTTGTTGTAAACGGTGCCGCCGGAACTGGAATCCGCTATATACGTGGACGCGGCCGCCTGGATGGTGACCTTTCCGGCGCCCAGCTTGACCACGGTTATGGTGGCGCCGATATCGGCCGCCGTCACCGACGGCAGCGTCACCGTCTGCGCGCCGGAGCTGTTGACCGTTATGGTCTTGCCGAAGTCGGCCGACGTAAGCGTTATGCCGGAGTCGGCGGCCTGCACGACATGTTTCGCCAGGCGCGCGGCGCCGTTGACGAAGACGTTGGTGGCGACGTTCACCCCGCCGTAGGGGGTGGTGGCCGCGGCGGTTATTGTGGCTATGGCTATCGAAGGGGGTAAATTGGAAACGCTGGCCGCCGTTCCGGAGATGTCTATCGGCCACGTGCCGCTGGCGTTGGAACCGCCGGCGTAGGCGTATTTTGACCCCAGCGCCACCCCGCCTTCGCGAAGATTCCCGGAAACATTGGCGTCCCCCGCGACGTCAAGACTGTAAGAGGGATAGGCGGTGCCGATCCCGACCCCGACGGCGGAGGAGGGCGTGTAGGTTATGACTATGATCCCCTGCTTGCCGCCGCCGCCGGCGCTCGGGGCTCCTGCTCCTCCCCCTCCTCCGCCGCCGTAGCTGCCGCCGGCGCCGCCGCCAGAGGAGGAATTGTCCCCCGCGCCTCCTCCTCCGGAACCGTAGGTCCCCCATTCCGAGCCGTTACCGCCGGCGCCATGTGGAACTGCGCCGCCGCCGCCCCCGTTGCCCGCATCCCCGGCGCCGCCGGCTCCGGGGTTAGACATATCGGCATTTACGCCGGCGATCCCGGCGCCGCTGGGGCCGGCCGCTCCGCCGCCGCCGCCGCCAAAGGCCATATAACCTGCGCCGGGATTTCCACCGGAATACTTAATGGTTCCCGTCCCCCCGCCGGCCGCGCCGCCCCCCGCAGAAGTTCCGCCCTTGGCGCACACCGATGCCCCGGAGCAGGATGCGCCGTTGAAATATGTATCCCCTCCCGCGCCGCCTCCGGGGACGCCGGCGGCGCCTATGTTGTACGTGACGTTATTACCGGGAACAAGGGACAAGTTGGAGATCTCGGAATATCCTCCCCCGCCACCGCCTTTGCTGCCCTGGCTTATCAAACCGTTCGTTCCGGCCGCGCCGCCGCCGATGAGCTCGATAGTATTGTTGGAAGAATTCCAGTTAGCGGGGACCTGCCAACTGTTGCCGGACACGAGCACCACCCGCTGCGGCCCTCCGCCCCCGCCGCTCACCACCAAGGCGTCGCCGCCCACGCTGAACCCCCCGCCCTGCACCGTCAGAGTGGAGCTTATCGCGGTAAGACTGCCGGCCGAATCCTGGGCGAGGCTGGAATTGCCCAAAGAGTTCCCGCTGGTCCAGTACGCCAGCCTCGGCGGCTGCCCGCCGTTAAGTCCGGAGCTTATGCCGCTGAGCCCGGAACCGTCGCCTATGAACCTGACGGCCTCCAGCACGCCGGTTGCGCTCATGGAACCCACTATCACCCCGGTCCCGTCCCGCCAGATCTGCGCGTAGACGCTACTGGCCGTGGCCGAGGAAACCACGTCCAGCGCCGCGTACGGCACGCCGGTGGAAATCCCCACGAGGCCGTTGCCCGTAACCAGCACGCCGCGGTCGGCCACACCGGTCATGGCCGTGTTGGTGGAACCGGTGATCAGGAACCCGCCCCTGTTCTTGAACACCGTGCGGTCCGCAACGGAATTCACCATCACGGCGGCGCCGCCCTGGCTGTCCGCCCAGGTGAAAGACCCGTTGGCGGTAGAAGAGGAATAGTATCCGCCGGCCCAGGAATAGTTCCCCTTGGCCGTATTGCCGGAGCCGCCAGACACCGTGGCTGCGGTGCCGTTGGCCTTGTTCTGGTATCCGCCGGGAACGGCGGCATAATCAAGGGTGGCCGCGTTGCTCGTGCCGCCGGAAACGGTTGAATACTGGCCATAGGCCTTGTTGCTCATACCGCCGCCGACTACGGCGTAGCTGTTGTTGGCCGTGTTGGTCACGCCGCCGGAGACGGCCGCGCTGTTGCCGCTGGCCGTGTTGCCGGAGCCGCCGGCGACTACGGCGTAGGTATTACCGGCCGTATTGTTCTGGCCGCCGGAAACTACGGCGTAGTTGCCGCCAGCGGTGTTGGTATTGCCGCCGGAAATAGTGGCATAGCTGCCGCCCGCCACCTGCGCGGCGGCGTTGCGGCTGGTCTGCAGGTCAACCGCGCCTATCCCGCGCGCGTTAGGCGCGGCGGTGCCGTTGCCCAGCCCCAGCGTCATTATGGAACCCGCCGCGGAGATGAACACGCCGTCGGCGCCGGCGGTCAGGTCGGTCCCTATCTGCAGGCCCCTGCCCGCCATGGTCACGCTGGCCACGTTGATAACGCTGCGCTGCGCCATGTCCAGGTCGCTGGTGGCGGTGTGGTTGCCCAGGTTGTCGCCGGAGGGCAGGCCGGTGGCGCCGGAGATATCGCCGTAAAATTTATTAGCGTAGATCTCGCCGGCGCCGGTCATGCGGATGACGTTGGACGCTCCGGTGGAAATGACCAGCAGGTTGCCCGCGACTCCGGGCGCGGAAGAGATATGCAGCAGGAAGCAGGGCGTACCGGTGCCGACGCCTATCCGTCCATAATTGACGGACAGCGTCGACCCTCCGACAGAGAACTGGCCGCCTAGCAGATCGACCGAAGAGTGCATGACGGCGTACCCGTCCACCCGAAGGACGTCCACGACCTCGAACTCTCCGCCGCGGCACACGGACGCGGGCAAGGCCGCCCACAGCGCGGCTAAGCCGGCGAGCAACCCTGTTCTCCGGAGCATCTTTTTCCGGTCCATAGTTCTTCTTCCACCCGGCCGCCGCTTTGTTTGTGTATAATATGACGGCGTTTTCTTAATAATTTCTTAATAAGCGCCCATGCACCGATGCAGCACAACACGAGAGCGCAGAGAGCCGCCTACCATCCCGCGATATCAAGCGGCCGGCCAGCCCTTATGGGCCGGCCGGATCCCGGCGTTGCCTGACGATGAAAGCTGTAAGATCCCCCGAAGCGGCAAGGCGCGCCCAAAGGCGCCCATACCGACATTCTAGCCCATTATAGACTATAGGTCAATAGATATATAGACCTAAAGACTATGGCCGAACCGGAGAACATCCCTTAAAATATTAACCTCTAATGAAAAAAAGCATCTATGAGATAATCGGCGAACGAACAAGAGAGGAAAGAAAAAAAGCCGGCCTCACGATAGAACGACTCGCGGAACTAGCGCGGATAAGCCCGAGCTTTCTCGCCTACATCGAGACGAAGCGCAGAAAAGCCAGCCTGGAAACCGTGCAGCGATTAGCGGAGGCCCTTCATCTCCCGGTCTCCAGCCTGTTCGCCGCAGAAAGCCGGCAGCGCGGCGGCGACGCCGTATACTCGGCCACGCAGCAGTTCGCCCAGATCATCCGCGGCAAGAGCGAAACCGAGACCTACGGGATACTTGAAGTGGCCAAGGCGGCCGCCCGCTCCATTAAGGACAATAAACGGCGCGCCTGACCGCCGCCCCTTTCTGGGGACGCCGCAAAAAAGATATCCTATAGGCCCGATGGACGAGATCAAGAGACGCCGCACCTTCGCCATAATTTCCCACCCCGACGCCGGCAAGACCACGTTGACGGAAAAGATGCTCCTCTACGGCGGCGCGCTGCACCTGGCCGGCACCGTCACCGCCCGCAAGAACCAGCGCGCGACCGCGTCGGACTGGATGGAGCTGGAGAAGAAGCGCGGCATCTCGATCAGCTCGACCGTGCTGCAGTTCGACTACGCCGGCTACAAGATCAACCTGCTCGACACCCCCGGCCACCGGGACTTCTCCGAGGACACCTACCGCGTGCTGACCGCCGTGGACGCGGCCGTGATGGTGATAGACGCCGGCAAGGGCATCGAGGCGCAGACGCTCAAGCTCTTCGAGGTCTGCCGCCGCCGCCACATCCCGATCTTCACGTTCATGAACAAGATGGACCGGCCCTCGCGCGAGCCGCTGGAGCTGATAGACGAGCTGGAGAAGGTCCTGGGCCTGCGGCCGTTCCCTGTGAACTGGCCGATGGGCAACGGCCCCGACTTCCGCGGCGTCTACGACCGCATGACGCGCCAGGCGCATTTGTTCGAGCGCACGCCCGGCGGCGCCTTCAAGGCCGGCGTCGAGACGGCCGGCCTCGAGGACGCGCTGATCAAGGAGAAGCTGGACCCCGTCAGCTACAGGAACTTCATCGAGGAAGTGGGGATGCTGGAGCTCGCCGGCACCGCCTACGACCAGGAGGCCGTGCTCGCCGGCGAGGTGACGCCGGTCTATTTCGGCAGCGCGGTGAACAATTTCGGCATCCAGCTGATGCTGGACGGCTTCGTGGAGCACGCCGCCCCGCCCGGCCCGCGCGACGCCTCGGTAGGTTCCGTGGCGCCGGAGGACCCGGCCTTCAGCGGCTTCATCTTCAAGATCCAGGGCAACATGAACCCGCGCCACCGCGACAAGGTGGCCTTCATCCGGGTCTGCTCCGGCAAGTTCACGCGCGACATGACCGTCACGCACATGGGCGACGGCAAGAAGGTGCGCCTGTCCAACTCCAACAAGCTCTTCGGCCAGGACCGGGAAACGGTCGACGAGGCCTACCCG
>JAJZOZ010000225.1 GCA_021811405.1 bacterium
GCTTCCACAGCGACGTCAACGAACTGTACCCCCACGAAAAGGCCCAGGCGCACCTGGGCTCCCTGCTGACCCTCCTCGGCGAGAAGACCCTTTACGACGCCGCGGCGCAGTGCAACCGCTGCGGCTACTGCGAGACCTCCTGCCCCACCTACATGATGACCGGCCGGGAGGCCATCTCGGCCAGGGGGCGCAACCAGTTCGTACGCATGCTGGTGGAAGGCCGGGCGAAGGACCCGGCCGACGCCCGGGAGTCGCTTTCGACCTGCCTGCTCTGCGGCGCCTGTTCCACGGCCTGCTACGCCGGGGTGCCCACCCCGGACATAGTGTTGGAGGGCCGTAGGTCGCTGGACGGCTACGGGGACAACTTCTTCGCGCGGGCCGCGGTAAACACCCTGCTTAACGCTCCGAGGCTCTTCGCCTTCTGGCTGCGGCTGGCCTACCTGGTGAAGAGGACCGGCCTGCCCAAGCTGGCCGCTAAAATGGGCCTCTACGACTTCATCGGCATGCCCGCTCTCGCCGAGGCCGAGACCACGGTGAAGGAGGCCCCGCTGCGCTTCGCGTCGGAGGTGCTCTCCGGAGACAAGGAGCTCTCGGCGGAAGGCAGGAAGGAGGTCAACTGGGCCTACTTCGCGCCGTGCGGTCCGAACTACGTATTCCCGCAGGTGGCGCTGGCCACGGTCAGGGTGCTCAAGCGCCATTCAGGGGAGGGCATACTGATAGGCAACCAGTGCTGCGGCCTGCTGGCGCACAACTACGGCCGGCTCTCCGACGCGCGGGAGTTCGCGCGCAGGAACATAGCCCGTTACGAGGAGCTCAGGGAGAAGTTCGGCCACTTCCGGGTGGTGGCGGACTGCTCTTCCTGCGCGGCCTTCATGAAGTCCTACGAACAGCTCTTCACGAACGATCCGGAATGGCGGCCGCGCGCCAAGGCCTTCGCCGGGGCCGTCAGCGACGTACTGGAGTTCATCCCCCCCGACAAGGCCGGCGAGCCTGCCAGCGGAGCCTGCGCCGGCACCGTCACCTACCACGATTCCTGCCGGGCCTGCCACGGCCAGGGCATACGCCGCCAGCCGCGCGAGGTGCTGCGCAAGCTGGCCGGGAAGAGCTACCGCGAACTGCCGGAAAGCGACTGGTGCTGCGGCGGCGCCGGGGCTTTCGCGTTCACCCAGCCGGAGCTCTCCGCGCGGGTGCTGGACCGGAAGCTGCGCAACATCGCCTCCGTGCAGGCCTCCACCGTGGTGGTAGGCGCCACCTCCTGCCTCGCTCAGATAGGCGCGGGCCTGCGGAAATGCTACCCGTCGGCGAGGGCCGTCCACTACAGCGTCTTCCTGGACGAGGCCTCAAATAAATGACTTTTTCTTGAGCGGGATAATGTAAAATAAACCTATGACCCGGGCCGAGGAATTAGAGAACCGGCTGAGACTTCTTGTCAACTTCGGCGGCGTTGTTTCCAAGGAGACCAACCTGACGCGCCTGCTCCACATCATAGCGGAGCAGGTGAAGACCATACTCGGCTGCGACCGCGGCAGCGTTTTCATCCTGGACAGGCAGACCAACGAGCTCTGGTCCAAGGTGGCGCTCGGCCTGCAGCATACCGAGATCCGGGTGCCGTTCGGCAAGGGCATAGCCGGCCACGTGGCCGCCACCGGCTCCATCCTGAACATCAAGGACGCCTACGAGGACAACCGGTTCAACCACGACATAGACCGCCTGACCGGCTACCGCACGCGCAGCATCCTCGCCGTACCGCTGAAGAACGTCAGCGGCCACATCATCGGCGTCTTCGAGGCCGTCAACAAGCTGAACAGCTCCTTCAACGCGGACGACGAGGGCATCCTGCAGCTCATCGGCTCGCTGGCCGCCTCGGCCATCGAGAACGCGCAGCTTTACGAGAGCCTCTCCAGGTCCCAGCTCGAGACCATCTACCGCCTGGCCGTCACCGCCGAATACCGCGACCAGCAGGACACGGCGGTGCACCTGCGCCACATCAGCGAGTACTCCGCGCTGATAGCCCAGGGCCTGGGCCTGCCGGAGCGAGAGGCGGAGAACCTGCGCTACGCCAGCCCTCTGCACGATATCGGCAAGGTGGGCATCCCCGACTCCATACTCCTCAAGCCCGGCAAGCTGACGGCCGAGGAGTTCGAGGAGATGAAGAAGCACACGATCTACGGCGCCAAGATACTCTCCAACACCGAGAGCCACCTGCTGCAGATAGCCTGCAAGGTGGCCGCCTCGCACCACGAGAGGTTCGACGGCACCGGGTACCCCGCGCGGCTCAAGGGAGAGCAGATCCCGGTGTACGCCCGGATAGTCTCCGTGGCCGACGTCTTCGACGCGCTCTGCGCGCAGCGGGTCTACAAGCCCAAGTGGGACCCGCAGAAGGCCCGCGAATACATCCTGGAGGAGAGCGGCAAGGCCTTCGACCCGGACGTCACCAAAGCTTTCGACGGCATCTTCGGGGAGATACTGAAACTGCACGCCATCGGCGACGGCAAGAGCACCATCATCCCCGGCATCACCAAAGAGCTGCACCGCTACGAGATCTGAGCGGCTGTAACTTTCCCGTAAGGCGAAGCATCTAATTAGTGAAGGCCGGGAACGGCCCTCATATCCCGGTCCTTTCCTGGAGGCACAAGATGAGCGAGATGGAGATAACTTTTCCCGGCGGCAAGAAGGTTAACGCCCTGTGGCACGGCTTCGAGATAGCCACGGACCAGCCGAAGAGCTCCGGAGGCGACAATTCCGCCCCGGCGCCTTTCGACCTGTTCCTGGCCTCGCTGGGGACCTGCGCGGGCATCTTCGTGCTGGGCTTCAT
>JAJZOZ010000226.1 GCA_021811405.1 bacterium
ACAGCAGGAAGGACCCCAGGAAGGCGGCGGCGCTGAAAAGGAGCTGCGGGTATCGCCCCTGGTCGCGCATGTCAGTTCCCGGCGGCGAGCAGCTTTTCGGCTTCTTCGGTGAGGGCGTTCAGCCGGTCCTCGAGCTCGAGGGCCTTGGCCTGCACGTCGTCGCTCTCGGCCACGAACAGGGGCTCGCCGTAGACCGCCTCTATGCGGCCGAAGGGCAGCGGGAACTGGTACTTGTCCCAGCTGCGCAGTATCTTCTTGTTCGACAGCGCGCAGGCGGCGGGGATTATGGGGATGCCGGCTTTCTGCGCTATGAAGACGCTGCCTGGATGCACCTTGAAGATCGGGCCCTTGGGGCCGTCGGGGGTGACGGCTATGGAGTAGCCGGCCCGGGCCGCCTTGGTCAGCGCGCGCAGGGCCTGCGAGCCGCCCGTAGTAGAGGAGCCGCGGATCACGTTGAAGCCCATGCCGAGCAGGATACGGGCCATGTACTCGCCGTCCTTGCTCTGGCTGACCAGGCCGGTCAGGCCGCGGCCGCGGTGCAGCCAGATCATCAGCACTTCCTGGCGGTGCCACAGGGCGTAGACGGCGGGGCCGGGGTGATGCCTCTGCCCCTTTATGCGTATGCGCGAGGTCAGGCCGAGGAAGCGGATGTAGAGCCTGGCCAGCAGCGAGAGCAGCCAGTGTCCGGGCGAATTCTCGTAGAGCAGCTCGTTCATCGCTGTGCAAAAAGGAGAGCGGGGCTAGACCGGCTCGTCCTTGAAGGTGTTGTCGTCCGCGCCGAGGACGGCGATGCCGGTCTCTTTCGCGGCGGCGCAGAACTCGTCCATGCCGAGGATCAGCGTCTTGCCGGCTTCCAGCACCAGCGTCGCGGCGCCGGCTTCATTCATGACCTTCAGCGTGCGGGCCCCGGCCACCGGCAGGTCGAAGCGCATGTCCTGTCCCGGGCGCGCCACCTTCACCACGGTGAGCTCCCCGCCCTTCTCCCTGGTCAGAGCGCCGGCGCGCTTTATGCACTCGTCCGTGCCCTCAATGCCTTCGGCGGCCACGACCACCTGGTCCCGCAGCACCACGGTGAGGCCTATGTCCAGCGCCGCCAGCGCCTTGGCGGCCTTCCAGCCGTAGGCGGCGGTCCTGAGGGTGTCGGAGCCGGGCTTGCCGCCGGCGAGGAGGCCGGGTTTGACGAGCAGGTGCTCGAGCAGCGTGGCGGAGCTGACCACCTCTATGCCGTCGGCGGCCAGCTCGTCGGCGATCGCCGAGAAGATGGAGGTGGCTTTCTTGTCGCGCAGCCTGAAGAGGAGCCTGGCTCCGCGCAGGTCCGGCAGGATGCCGCCGAAGACGTTGACGTGCGGCACGGAGCCGGCTATCAGCGTGCGCTTCACGCCGTTCTGTTTGAAAAAATCTATGGGGCCGCCTATATTGCCCAGCCTGAACCAGGCCGTGGCGGCGGAGGAGGACTCTATGTCCCTGGAGGTGATGTCGTTGAGCGCCGCGGCGTAGACCTCGCGGCCCGCCTTTTTGGCCTCGGCCGCGAACAGCAGCGGGAAGCTGCCGCCGCCGGCGATGATGCCTATCTTCTCGCCCATCAGTCGGCGAGGTCCTTCTCCAGCGAGCCGGCGTTGCGGCGCGGGCGGGCGATGCCGCGCTTGGAGGCTTCCACGAAATCCAGTATCAGCGCCGCTTCGGCAGGGAGGTTCTCGGCGCGCAGTTTCGCCACGGCGTCCTTCAGCAGCAGGCCGCGGAAGAATAGCGTCTTGAAGACGTGCTTGACCGCCTTGATCTGCTCGCGGGTGAAACCGTTGCGCCTCATGCCGACGAGGTTGAGGCCCACGGGCTTGGCGCGGTCGCCCTGCGCGGTGACGTAGGGGATGATGTCCTGGTTGGCCATGCCGCCGCCGGAGATCATCGCGAACTTGCCGATGCGGGTGAACTGGTGGATGCCGGCGAGGCCGCTGATCAGCGCCCTGTCGCCTATCTCCACGTGGCCGGCGGCCGAGGCGCAGTTGACCATGACGACGTTGTTGCCGACGCGGCAGTCGTGGCCGATGTGGGAGTTGGCCATCAGCATGCAGTTGGAGCCCATCGTGGTGATATCGGTGTGCGCGCCGCGGTGCAACGTGACGTTCTCGCGTATCACGTTGGAATCGCCCATGACGAAGCGCTTGTGCTCGCCCTTGTAGCTCCAGTCCTGCGGCGGCATGCCGACGTAGGCGGCCCCGGTGAGCCAGTTGTTCTTGCCCAGGGTGCAGAACTCGAGTATGCAGTGCGGGCCGATCTTCGTGCCGGCGCCTATCTGCACGTCCTCGCCTATCACGGTCAGCGGGCCGATCTCTACGCCGTCGTCGATCTGCGCCTTGGGGTCTATCACCGCCGTGGGATGTATCTTGGTAGCCATGGTCTCTCCTGTGAAGTCTTAAGGGTCAGCCTATAGCGAAGGTCAGGTCGGCCTCGGCGGCGGGCTCGTCGCCCACCCAGGCCTGCGCGCGCACCTTGCCGACGCTGCTCTTGAATTTTACTATCTCGACGTGCATCTTCAGCACGTCGCCGGGCACTACCTGCCTGCGGAACTTGGCCTTGCTGATGCCGGCGAAGAAGCCGAGGCGGCCCTTGGTGGCGGGCAGGTCCATCATCATCGCGGCCGCGGTCTGCGCCATGCCCTCGAGCATCAGCACGCCGGGCATGATGGGCTTCTCGGGGAAGTGGCCGTGGAAATAGAGCTCGTTGGCGCTGACGCATTTCACGCCCACGCAGTACTTGCCC
>JAJZOZ010000061.1 GCA_021811405.1 bacterium
TCTAACCGTAGAGAAGATAAAAGAACAGGCGGCCGCGCACCCGGAGATACCTACGAAGGTCCTGCTGCAGGGCGGCGCCTTCGGGAAGGCCGACGCCGTGCGCAAGGGCTTCGACGCCTGTACCGGCGACGTGCTGATGATCCTGGACGCGGACCTGACGGTCCCGCCGGAGGACCTGAGGAAGTTCTACGCTGCCATAGCCGAAGGAAAAGGGGAGTTCATCAACGGCTCCCGCCTGGTCTACCCGATGGAGAAGGGCGCTATGCGCTTCCTGAACATGCTCGGGAACAAGACCTTTTCGCTGATCTTCACGTGGACGCTGGGCCAGCGCATAAAGGACACCCTCTGCGGCACCAAGGTGCTGCTGAAGTCCGACTACGAGCGCATCAAGGCCGGGCGCGCTTACTTCGGGGAGTTCGACCCGTTCGGGGATTTCGACCTGCTGTTCGGCGCCAGCAAGCTCAACCTCAAGATCACCGAGCTGCCGGTCAGCTACAAGGAGCGCAAGTACGGCGTAACCAAGATCAGCCGCTTCCGCCACGGCCTGCTGCTGTTCCGCATGGCCTTCATCGCTTTCGTCAAGCTCAAGCTGCGTTAGGCAAGGAGAATGGACAGGATAGATAACGAACTGGCCCACGGCCGGAAGATCTCCGACAACCCGGAATTCTACTGGGGCTGGTCAGGCGTGGCCGGGCGCCTGCGCTCGGAACGCCGGGCCGCCATGTACATCTCGGAGGGGCGGCTGGCCCCGGGCAGGAAGGCCCTCGAGATAGGCTGCGGGACCGGCATCTTCTCCGGGCTGCTGGCCCGCTCCGGCGCGGACATCACCTCCGTCGATCTCTCTCCCGAGCTGGCCGCCAAGGCGCGCCAGCGCAACAGCGCCGTCCCGAATCTGAAGTTCCTCGTGATGAACGTGGAGCGGCTGGACTTCCCGGACGACCACTTCGACTGCGTCTGCGGCAGCTCGGTGCTGCACCACCTCGACCTAGCCAAGGCCCTGCCGGAAATGCTGCGCGTGCTTAAGCCCGGCGGGACCTTCGTCTTCACCGAGCCCAACATGCTCAACCCGCAGATCATGCTGCAGAAGAACATCCCGCCGCTCAAGCGCCTGCTGGGCGACTCGCCCGACGAGACCGCTTTCTTCAGGTGGAACATTTCCGGGGAGCTGCGCCGCGCCGGCTTCGCCGTTCCTGCCGCGCGGCCGTTCGACTTCCTGCACCCCTGGGTGCCGGGCGCGCTGGCACCGGCTGCGGACAGCTTCGGAGCCTTCCTGGAGCGCGTGCCGCTGCTGCGCGAGATAGCGGGCTCTCTGCTGATAACAGCCTCCAAATGAAAGACAAGTTCCTGTTACCGCTACTGGCTGCGGCGGCTTTCGCGTTGGGATCCGCAGGGGCCGGCTGGGACCTCCCCTCCCGGGAACGTTCGTCGAAGCTGCTGCCTGCGGCTTGGGACCGCTCCGCACTTTTTGACGGGCTCACGAGCGGCTGGGAGAACATATACGACAAAGCCGCAGGCTCCACGCCGCTGGCGGCCGAGGCCGCCGGCAAATATTCCACCAAGCTGACCGGCCGCAGAGATGAGGATTTTAATCGTCCGCTTCCGCCGCCGGAACTCTGGAACTCATACCGTTCGATGATGATCCGCTCCGGATACCCCGACGAAGCGCTGCCTCTATCCGACCTGGCGCGCATGAAGCCGGCCGACTTTGACCTGCGCCCGCCGTCCTTTCTTTATGGCGGAGGGTATCTGTATCCGCTTGGAGCCTACTACTCGGTTCTCTCGCTCACGCGCCTGGCGCACCCGCTGCCGCTGCGCGAGGCCCTGGAACGCCCCGATACGTTGGGCCGTATATACCTTGCCGGCAGGCTGCTCAGCGCCGCCGCTTTCGCCGCTGTATGCCTGCTGGTCTTCCTCATAGCCAGGGAACTGCAGCCGACTGCGGCCATTTACGCGTGGGCCGCCGTGATGACGCTGCCCCTGCCAGGAGTTTACGCGCATTATCTGACGCCTCACCTGTGGTCCGCCGCCTGGGGCCTTACCGGAATCTATTTCGCTTTATGCGCGCTGCCGGACCTGCGCCGCGGCCCGTTGCTGGCGGCCGGGGCCTGTCTTGGCATGGCGACAGCTTCCTACTGGAGCGCGGCCAATGCCGCCGTACTGGCATTGGCCGTAATATTGTCGCCGGGCCGCTCTGCGCTGAAACCGGCGGCGCTTAAAAACCTGGGCCTGGCCGCGCTAGCCGGCGCAGCGGTTTTCCTGCTGATGAATCCCTATCTGCCGTTCAACCTTGCGGAAGCTGCCGCCGAGCTGGCGCCTGGCGGCGCCTCTGCCCCGGCCGCGACCGGCAATACGCTGCCCACGCTTTTCCTCTCGGCGCTGCCGGCTGCCGCGGGGCCAGCTTTCGCTTTCTTGCTGCCGGCTGGCTGCCTTTGGGGCCTTTTCTCGGGACGGCCGCCGCTGCGCAACCTCTCCGCGGCGGTACTGCTGCTGGCCGCGCCTATCGCGTTCACCATAACCCCGGATTTCCCGGTGGGCGTCCGCCGCTTTTTCCCCTGGCTGACGGCCGGAGCGCTCTGCGGCTCCCTTCTCATGGACCGGCTTACCCGGGATCTGAGGCCGGCCCTGCGCCTGGCTGCGCTTATCGCCGCCCTTGCCCCCGGCCTGGGCATGTCCCTGGTCTATACGCTGAGCTTCCTGGACGGATCAGGCGACAACTCGGCCTACAAGCGCATGGCCGCCAGGCTCGACTCAATCCCCCCCGGGGCGGTACTGGGGCTGACCGAATTCCCGCAGCCCGCTTATTATCCGGCGTTCAGGATGGACCGCTGGCGCCTGCGCCTGGCCAACCCCGAAACCATGTCCGCTCTGCCGGCAGCCGATCTGCCTGAATATATGCTGGTTTACTACCGTCATAAACCGCCGCTTTCCGGCATTCTCTCCTCGCGCTACGCGCTGGATTCGGCTTTTTATCCCCGCGCCATCGCCGGCTTCAGCCCCTCAACGCTGATAGGCGGCGGCAACCCGCCCGCCGAACTCTACAGGCTCAAAAAGGAGCCCCGGTGAGCCTGCTGCCGCGCTTCGCAGGCCTGGCCACCCGCCTGATCATAGGCGCCGCCTCTTTCTGGCCGGTGCGCAGAGCCGCCCGCGCCGTCTTCACTGCGCTGACCCCCGGCAGGGACGTGAAAGTGCGTTTTCCAGGCTACGATATCTACGTCCGGACCCCGGACCGCATTATAGCCGCCCTGCTGTGCAAATACTCTCTCGCCGCAAGCCCGGAAGCCGCCATATACCGCGACCGCGTAAAGCCGGGCATGACCGTAGTGGAGATAGGCGCAAACGTGGGGTTCTATACGCTGCTGTTCTCGCATTTGACCGGCGAGCGGGGGAAAGTGCTGGCCTTCGAGCCGGACCGGGAGAATTTCCGGCTGTTGGAGAAAAACGCGGCCGGAGGCCTGAACAATATCGACTGCCGGCACGCCGCGGTAGCCGACAGGTCCGGTTCGCTCAGGCTCTTCATCTCCGCCGAAAACCGGGGAGACCACCGCGTGTACGACAGCGGCGATGACCGTGAACGCGTAGAGGTACAGGCGGTCTCGGTAGACGACGTCTTGGGCCCTGGCGGGAAAGCCGACTTCATAAAGATGGACATACAGGGAGCCGAATTCCCGGCATTGCTCGGCATGGAGCGCACGATCCTCGGCTCGCCCGGCCTTTCCATGCTCTGCGAGTTCACGCCCGGGCTTATGCGGAAATGCGGCCACAGCCCGGAGGCTTTCCTCGCGAAATTGCGCGCCCTCGGCTTCAGGCTTTCTTATCTGGACAACTCGGCCGGAGGCCCCAGAACGGCTTCGGAGGCCGAACTGCTGGCCATGTGCCCCGGGGAAAAATACGTAAATCTGCTGCTGGAGAGGAGCTGACCTATGTGCGGAATAGCCGGACAGATCAACTACTCCTCCCACAGGCCGGTGCGCGAGGCGGACCTCAAATCCGCACTCTTCGAGATGTTCCACCGCGGCCCGGACGACGAGGGCGTGATGACGGACCGTCACTGCGGCCTCGCCATGCGGCGGCTGAGCATCATCGACATAGCGGGCGGCCATCAGCCTGTCTTCAGCGAGGACCGCTCGCTGGCGGTGGTGCTCAACGGCGAGATCTACAACTACCGTGAACTGAGGAAGGAGCTGGAGCCGAGGCACCGGTTCTCCACCGGCTCCGACACGGAGGTCATAGTCCATCTCTACGAGGAACTGGGAGAGGGCTGCCTGCAGAAGCTCAACGGCATGTTCGCTTTCGCCCTCTGGGACGCGAAGAAGCAGGAGCTGTTCGTCGCGCGCGACCGCGTCGGCATCAAGCCGCTCTTCTACGCCGACCTCGGCGGCGCGCTCTATTTCGCCTCGGAGATAAAGGCGCTGCTGTCCTTCCCAGGCATGCCCCGGGAGGCGGACCCGCAGGCGCTGGCCGACTACCTGTCCTTCTACTACGTCTCTTCCCCCCGCTCCATATTCCGGCATATACGCCGCCTGCCGCAGGGCCATTTTATCAAGGCCGGCGGAGGCAAGGCCGAAGTTAAACCTTACTGGAACTTCCGCTTCCGGCCGCGGAAAATGTCCGAATCAGAGGCCTCGGAACGGATAGAATCCGCGCTGCTGGCCTCGGTGAAACGCCAGCTCGTGAGCGAAGTGCCGCTGGGCGTTTTCCTGTCCAGCGGACTGGATTCTACGGCCATCGTGGCGATGATGGCCAGGCTCGGCGTACGGCCGAAGACCTACACCATAGGCTACGCCGACGGCGGCACCTATAACGAGACGGCCGAGGCGCGTCTGGTCGCGGAGAAATACGGCACGGAGCATCACGACTGCCTCTTCGGGGCCGCCGACGCGGCCGCTTTGCTCCCGGCCGCGGTGAAAGGTTTCGCCGAACCGCACGGCGACTGGACCTACTTGGCGCTGCAGCGCCTCTCCGCAGTTTCGAGGAAGGACATCACGGTGGCCCTGACCGGGGCGGGCGGCGACGAGCTTTTCGCCGGCTATCCCACCCTGACGGCCGCCAAGGTGGGCCGCGTCTACCGGTACCTGCCGGGGCCGGTGAAGGCCGCGCTGCGCGCCGCGGCGGAGCGCCTGCCGGTCTCTACCGCCAGGCTCAGCCTGGACTTCAAGATCAAGTCGTTCGCCCGCGGCGCCGCCTTCAGGCCTGAGATCGCCCACATGAAGTACAAGGAGATCCTGACCGACCGGGAGATCCGCGCGCTGATGCCGCACCTGAAGCACGAGGACCCGTTCGAGGTCTTCGCCCAGCATCTGCCCGCCGTACAGGACGCCCGCCTGCTGGACCGCCTGATGTACCTGGACCTGAACGTCTTCCTGCCCTACTGCTCGCTGCATGCCGCCGACCTGGTCACGATGTTCAACTCGCAGGAGGCGCGCGTGCCTTTCCTGGACAACGAAATGCTGGAGCTGGCCGAGGAGGTGCCGCTGTCGCTGAAGATGAAGGGCTTCACCACGAAGCACATCATCCGCAAGACGCTGCGGCATTACCTCCCGGAGGAGATACTGAAGATGCCGAAGAAGGGCTTCACTATGCCTACGGCTGAATGGCTGAAGAAGGAGCTGAAAGGGTTCTTCCTGGACACGCTGGACGCGGCCAGGCGCAATAACCCGGATTTCTGCGACTATTCCTTCGCCGAGGGACTATTCAGGGACCACCTCGAGGGCCGCATGGACAACACCCGGAAGCTGACCTGCCTGACCTCGCTCTTCCTCTGGCAGAAGGAATACCTTTGACGCTTCCCGGCAGCCCGGCAGTGATTTTAGTATAATTTCAATTATTCGGGGCGGAATTTCCCCGCCGGATGGGGACAGGACCACAGATGAAGCTGGTAATTCAGATTCCCTGCTATAACGAAGAGGAATTCATAACCGCGGCTCTGGACGCGCTGCCGCGGTCTATCGCCGGCGTGGACAGCGTGGAGGCGGTCGTCATAGACGACGGCAGCTCTGACCGCACCTCGGAAATCGCCAGGGCGCACCCGCTGGTAAGGAAGGTGGTCCGCCTGCCCTACCACCAGGGTCTCGCCGCGGGATTCATGGCGGGCATAGCGGCCTCGCTGGACCTCGGGGCCGACATCATCGTCAACACCGACGCCGACAACCAGTACCCGGCCTCCCGCATCCCTGAACTGATCCGGCCGGTGCTCGACGGCAAGGCCGAGTTCGTGATCGGCTGCCGCAATATCGAGGAGATCCGGCACTTCTCTTTCGCCAAAAAGATCGCGCAGCGCCTCGGCAGCCGCGTGGTTTCGGCCATCTGCGGGCAGCAGGTGCCGGACGTAACGTCCGGGTTCCGGGCCTTCAGCCGCAATTCCGCGCTTTGGCTGGACGTGGTCTCCAGCAAGTATACCTACACGCTGGAGACCCTGATACGCCTGGCCAGCCGCGGGATCCCGATCTCGGTGCTGGAGATATCCGTAAACCCGCCGGTGCGCTCCTCCCGGCTGATGAAGAGCAGCGTTGAGTACGTCGTCCGCTCCGCCGGCGACATCCTGAAGCTTTTCTACACCTACTCGCCGCTCAAGCTCTTCCTCTTCTTTGCCGCCCTCTTCGGCCTCCCGGGCCTATTCCTTATTTTCCGCTTCCTGTATTTTTATATCACGCGCACCCTCATACAGGGCATCGCCAGCGGCTATATCCAGTCCCTGACGCTCGGCACGGCCGCGCTGACCATAGGCGTCTTCATGCTGCTGATGGGCGTTCTCTCGGACCTTATCTTTACGAACAGGAAAATACTGGAAAAGATCCTTTTCCATCAGCATATAAACTCCAAGAACGGGAGGTAGAGCGCCGGCGGCGCTCCCGGCTTCACGCGCCGGCGCAGGATGCGCTGCGCCGGGCTAAGCGGCGCTCCGCTTCTTCAGGCGGAACAGCACCAGCAGGTTTACGTTATTCCCCCCGAACCGGAACGGGACCCGGCGCGCGAGCTCTATGACGAAGAACTTATGGAGAACGTTCTCTATGGTCACGGCTTTATTGCAGTGTTCCAGCTCGAAGAACCTTTTATAATCGAAGTCCAGCGCCCCGGAATATTTGAGCTGCGCCAGGTTGCGCATTAAGCTCCAGAGGAAGCCGCCCTCGGTAGGGATAAGGACGTATAGCCGCCCGGAGGGGCTCAGGAGCTTCTCTATCGCCCGGACAAAAGACTCGAGATAAAAGACATGTTCCAGCGTAGCCAAAGAGAATACCGTATCGACTGAACCGTCGCGAAAAGGCGACCTGGTTATATCGCAGCAGATACACTCCGCTTCCGGATACCTCGCCTTGCATGTTTTCAGCAGGTCCATGGAGATATCCACGCCTATTATCGGTTTCGGATACCCGAGCCGCTCAAAACCGGTGCCGGTGCCGCAGCCTATATCGAAGAACGGCCTGCCGGAGCCGCGGACGATCTTCATCAGCTCCCGCTTAAAGTAGTCCTCGAGCCGGCCGGAAAGGGAACCGCGGTCATAATGCAGCTCGTGCTGTTGCGCCATCCTGGCTCTGCCTTTAACATACTCCGGGTCCGCGTAAAATGCCGGCTGACTCTCAGCCGTCTCGGGCAGCCTGAAATCCATGACCCCGTTCAGCACGGGATATTCCCTGACGCACGCGGGACACTTCCGCGCGCCGGACGGCAGCGAAAGCAGTTCCCCGCGGCAGAGCGGGCAGACCAGGATTCCGTTCAGGTATGCGGAAATATCCACGGCGCTCCTAATTGCCGCCGGCGTCCGGCCCGGACCGCGCCGGATGGAATTTATCCAGAAATACGTCTATCGAGAAACCGGCGAAAATGATGACAAAAGGGTCTATCGGGACCCTGTAGCGGATCATCGCCCAGAACATTATATGGACCGCCGTAAAGCTGAAGATCAGCATGATCAGCAGGGAGGTGCCGCGCCAGTAGGCGCGCCAGGAAAGCGCCATGCCCAGAAAACCCAGCGGGATCATCCAGCCGGAAGTGGCAAGCGCGATGAGTTTATTGGTCCTTGTAGCCACGCGCGGGGACAAGCGCCAGAAATGAACCAGTCTGAGGGCCATCAGGCGCAAGTAGGCCGGCTTATCCCGCACTATAAAGGCCACGGCCTCCCGGAAAAAAGTTCTGTCGGCCTCCGCGGGCGGCTGCGTGTCCAGGATACGCTGATAGTCCGCGGTATCGCACCAAACGGCGTATTTATCGGGAAGCCGCTCTACGTCGAGATGCGGGATGTTCTCGAACCTGGCCGCTACCGGATTGTTGGCCAGCCAGAAATGCTCGGCCCCCCGGGTCTCGACCAGCACGAAACGATGATATTCCAGATAGTTGCGATAGGTCCACGGGGAGATGGTCAGCCCCATAAAAAGAAGGATGATCCCGAACCCCCTGGCGCTCTCCGGGAATGACCCGCGGCGGGCGATAAAAACATGCCAAATGGCCGCCAGGGCCATGAATGGCAGCACGGTGCTTTTGCACAGCACGGTGATCCCTGAAATCACCCCCGCCGCTATCTTCCATGCCGCCCCAGGTCTCTCGCGCGCCAAAAGCAGGGATGCCACCGTAAGCGTGATCAGGAAAGTAAAAAGGGTTTCCTTCAGTATATCCCCGCAGTAGTAGATGAGGTAGGGATAGACGGCCAGCAGCAGGCCCGCCAGGATGCCGGCTCTTTTATTGAATATGCTTTTACCTATATAGTAGACGTTCAGCGCGGTGAGCGCGCCGACTACGGATTGCGCGATCCGGACCAGGAGCAGACCGTCCGGCTTGAAATAGAACAGAGCCGCGAGGAAGTAAGAGTATATCGGAGAGCGCCAGTTATCGCCATACCCCTTGCCCGCCGCCAGGTCCCGGGCGATATCCATCCAGACAAAGCCGTCCGGGGAAATATTGCCGGGGTCCATCCACAGGACATAAAGCAGCCGCGGCGCCAGCGCAACGAAGAACAGGATTATCGGGACCCTGTACAGCGACGCGAAGTCCTTTAGCTTCCGCATGTCCAGGCCGGCTAGGCTTTGACCCCGGAGAAGCGCCAGCTCCGGCCGGCCTTTCCCGGATAGCGGGATGTTATCGACGTATCCTTCAGCGGCAGAGTCTTCAGCCATCCCTCGAGGTCGCCCTGCTTGAAATAATTGATTATCGGAACGGTGAGGTGGTCCTGCGAGATCCACCAGACGCCGGCGAAGCTGCGGTCGGAATACTGGTGGAACGGGATATGCTCAGCCATGCCCCGCGTAGGAGGGAATTTGAAAGCCAGCCGGTAGAACGCGTTCACCGCGTAGATGAACAGCGCGGGGAAGAAACTCAGGAACCTGACCGCTCGGAACGGCAGGCGCAGGGTTACGTAGCGAAGAGTATTTATCGGGTACTTGATGACACTGTCGCCGTAGACCCAGACGAAGATCTTCCCGCCGGTACGGACCAGCGCCGCCAGCGCCTCGACTCCCTTGGCAGGGTTCGGCAAATGATGGATAACTCCTATGGAATACACGATATCGAAGATATCCTTCCTGAGCGGGAGATAGTAAATATCCCCTTGGAAGAAATGCGCGTTCTGTTTATCGCGGAAAGTATCCCGATACGCGGTGACCACGGCCTCCCCCAGATCAAAGCCGACTATCTCCCTGGCCCCGTAGCCTTCGCTGAAGTACGCGAACCTGCCCATGCCGCAGCCCGCGTCTAGCACCGTTTTTCCATTGAAATCGGCCGGGGTCAGGTGTCCGTCTATGACGTCGTCGAACTCCCGCTTGTACTCCTCCGCCACTTTGGAATATATAGACCAGCCGTACTCGTACATCTTCGCGACTTTGAGAGACCTGGTGACGTCCGGGTTAGAGGCGCTGCCGCCCGGACCATTCAGCTGGCGAGAATATTTCCGGCTGAATTCCGGGTACCCGGCCACGAGCTCGGTTAACATTTCAGGGCGCAGTATCCTGGGCACCCCGCCGATGACGGGAAAAACAAGGCCGCATTTCGAGCAGCGCAGGAGGCCCTCCTGGACCTCGAGATCGCTCTTTTCAAATTCCTCTATAGAGAAATCGCCCCCGCATTCAGGGCAACAGGCGAATTTTAAAAAGTCTTTTTTCATTCGGTGAATTCCAGTTTTTTAAATATAATTATTTATTATACGAAAAATTTTTACCGCCTGGTAATGTCCCGGGCAAGGACAGACCGGGCGGCATCGCGGGGCGCCCTTTTGCGGCACTGCCGGAGGAATTCGCGCCGTCAAGATCTTTTTCCCTGCAAACGCCGCTCTTTGCCGCCCGTATTAGTCGCGGTACCGCGCTATTGCTATAATATTTTGAATGCTTAAGACGGATACGCTCATCATCGGCGGCGGGCTCGCGGGCCTGGCCGCCGGCGGCGCCCTGGAGGGCCGGAAGGACTACCTGATAGCCGAGAAGGAGAACCGCCCCGGGGGCCTCGCCGCAACGATAAAGAAAGGCGGCTACCATTTCGACTTTTCCGGCCACCTGCTGCACCTGCGCTGGCCGGAGACCCGGAAGCTGATCCTGGGCGCGCTCAAGGGCAACGCGCGCGAGCTGAAGCGCGACGCCCGCGTCTACGCCCACAAGAGCTGGACGCCCTATCCTTTCCAGGCCAACCTATCCGGCATGCCGGACAAGGTGAAGTCCGAATGCGTCAGCGGCTTCCTGAAGGCCTACGCCGCCGGAGGGAGAACTCCCGGGGACGGCTCGGAGGTGTTCAGCCGCTGGACCAGGCGCGTCTTCGGCGAAGGGATCTCCAGGCATTTCATGCTGCCCTACAACGCCAAGCTCTGGCAGTACCCGTTGGAGCGCCTCACCACCGAGTGGTGCGCCCCGTTCGTCCCCATGCCGCGCCCCGAGGACGTCCTCCAGGGGGCCTACGGCGGGAAAGCGGAGGGGCTCGGCTACAACACCGTTTTCCATTATCCGAAGCGCGGCGGGATCGGCTCACTTGCCAACGCCATGGCCCGCGGGCTCGGCGGCCTGCGGCTGGGCCTGGAGGTGGAAAGCCTGAACCTCGGAAAGGGAGTGGCCAACGTGCGCCACTTCGGGCCGGTGCATTTCCGCCGCCTGGTGAACACCTCCCCTCTGGACGAGCTTATCGCGCGCGCGGTAGACGCGCCGGCGGCGGTGCGCCGGGCCGCGGCCGCCCTGCGCCACAACACGGTCTACGTGCTCAACCTCGGCGTGAAAGGGGCGTCTTCCCAGATGCACTGGGGCTATTTTCCCGGCGCGGACTTCCCTTTCTACCGCGCCGGGATAGCCACCAATTTCTCGGCGTCGCTCGCCCCGCGCGGCTGTTCCTCCTTCTACATAGAGCTGGCCACCCCGGGCTCCGCGCTGGACCTGGCGTCCGCCGAGGCCGCCGCGATAAAAGGGCTTAAAGCCTGCGGCCTCATAGGGAGCGCTTCGCAGGTGACGGAGAAGCTCTGGCTGAAGATCCCCTGCGCTTACGTCGTCTATAACCGGGAGAGGGCCAGGGCGCTCCCGGTCATCTTCGGCTGGCTCAAGTCGCGCAAGGCGCGTTCCATCGGGCGCTACGGCGCCTGGAAGTATTCCTTCATGGAGGAAAGCGTGAAGGAAGGACTTGAGGCCGCCCGCGAGATACTCGCGGGACGCTAGCGCACTTAAGGCGGCGCATGTCCCTGGCTCCTCGTCCTAAGCTTATCTACTGGAGGCCGCTGGCCGGCAAGGAACTCTATCTGCTGGCCGCGCTGCTGCTGCTGCCGCTGGCCTTGTCCGCCTCCTACCTCCTGCTGCTGCCGGACGTTTCCCCCCTCAGGACGAAGAACCCTTCCGTCACCTCCTTCATGCTGATAAACGAGGCCCGGGCGCGCGCGAAGGGCAGGAAGCTGCCGCGCGTGATGCTCTGGCGCGGGCTCGGGGACATATCGGGGAACCTGCAGCACGCGGTGATCATCTCCGAAGACGGCTCCTTCTACCGGCACGACGGGATAGACTGGGAAAGCACCAAAAAGGCGCTGGAGACGGACTGGAAGCGGAAGCGCTTCGCGCGCGGCGGCAGCACGATAACGCAGCAGCTGGCTCGCAACCTCTACCTCTCCCCCTCCAAGAACCCGCTGCGCAAGCTCAAGGAGATGCTGATCGCCAGGCGCCTGGAGCGGACGCTGGGGAAAAGACGGATACTGGAGCTTTATCTCAACGTCGCGGAATGGGGGCGGGGGATCTACGGCGCGGAGGCCGCGGCGCGCGAGTATTTCGACAAGAGCGCGGCCGAGCTTAGCCCGGAAGAAGCCGCGGCGCTTGCCGCGGTGCTCCCCAGCCCCCGCCGCTACAGCCCGGTCAGGGACACCCGTTTCATGGAAGGACAGAAGGAAAGAATAATCTCGCGGATGCGCGCCTCCGGCTATCTGCCGGAGGAGGAAGAAGAAGATATGCCGGAAGAGGAAGGGGACCTGTCCCTCTCGTCGGGCACGGCGGTGCTGCTCAGCACCGCTCCTTACTGAGAGAGCCCGGGATAGGAGAGCAGCTTCAGCGCCCGGGCGTTCCCCGTCACGTCGTAGACCCAGATCGAGCCGCCCGCTATCCTTTCCGGAACCATGCCGTCGAGCCAGCTGAACAAGGTCCTGGGAGTATAATACACCCCCATCCGGTTCGTGGCGGAAACGGCGAGCAGTTGGCGGCCTTCAGGGGGAGGAGGACCGTCCCCCGGCAGAGGAGCGCAGGACGTCATCAGCACCGGAGAGTACTTCAGCCCGTAGGCGTGCGGGTCCCCGCAGCCGAAATAACTCAGGTAGATGTGGTCCGCGCCTTTGGCGCGCGCGTAGGCGGACAATTCCCTGAGCCCCTGCCCCCAGTCGAGATTGGAATCCAGCAGGTAGCGGTAGCCGCCCGCCGTCCCGCCGGCCAGCTCGTTGAAATAGGAAAGCTGCCAGGGAGAGGCGGCCACGGCGGCGGCAGCCTGCCAGAGCAACAATCCCGCCGTCAGCGCGCGCCGGAGCGCGCCGCCGGAGCGCCAGAGTTCGCCCGCGGCGAAGCCGGCCCAGACGCAGAGCAACGGGTAGACGGGCAGGAGGTGGCGTATGCCCACCTGCGTTTTCGCGGCCAGGCCCAGGGCCAGCCAGGCGGCCGCGGGCAGCAGCAGATAAAGCATATCTTCCCTTCTTGAGGGCAGGACGCGCAGGCCGGCCGCTCCCAGGACCAGCGCCGGCAGCGGCGTCTTGATAAGCAGCGCCAGCGGGAAATAATACCAGCTGCCCTCCCTGCTAACATTGCCCAGCAGGTAGGTCACGTGCCCCGCTTCGAGCTCGCGGGCAACGGCCAGCCCGCCGCTCAGCCATTTCCACGGCGTCACCGGCAGGCAGGCGGCCGCAAGGGCCGCGGCGGCTGCCAGCGACCACCAGATGAACTTTCTGCCCCGGCCCACGCCGCCGTCGTAAAGGACATAGAAGGCGCCGAGCGGCAGCAGCAGGACGGCCGTATATTTCCCGGCCGGCGCCAGACCGCAGAAAAGACCGGCCGCGGCGGCGGGCAGGACTTTCCCGGAAACGGAGGCGCGCCAGAACAGGTATAGCGCCGCCGTACAGAGCAGCGCGTTGCCTATATCCGCGCCCGCCGCCGAGGAGAGCGCGAGCAGCGGCGGCATGAACGCGGCCAGCGCCAGCGCCGGGAGCGCCGCGGCGGCGCCCCCGAGGCCGTAGGCCCACAGCCCGCAAAGCAGGACCAGCAGCAGGCCCTGTGCCATGCAGACGGCCCGGGCGCGGCCCAGCAGCACGTCCGGCGGAACGGAGTTCGAGTAGACAAAGCGGTAGCCGCAGGACCTCGGGGCGGCGAGGCAGGCCTCCACGTCCGGCGGGGCCAGGCCTTCCGCGGGAAGCGGCAGGGCCAGCAGACGCAGCAGCAGGGGCGGGTTCGGCTGCCCGTCCGGCAGGCGCCCGCTCCGGGAGAATTCCCAGCCGGAAAGGATGTTGAAGCTCTCGTCGAAAGAGGCCGACGTCCGCCTGGAGGCGTTCAGGCAGAGCAGGAGGAAGCAGGCGCCGAGGGCGGCTGCCGCGGCGGAGAGCGCGGCGGTTCTTGCCCTCGCCGTCATGGCCCGGCTACGCCGCCCCTATGCCGGCGGCGGCCATAGCCTTCCTGAGCGGGGCCCTGTTCTTGGCGGTCAGCGGCGTCAGCGGCAGGCGCGGCTCCGGGGAGCAAAGCCCCAGCAGCGAGGCCGCGAATTTCACCGGGATCGGGTTGGTCTCCGCGAACAGCTTCTTGACCAGCGGGAAGAGGGTATGATGCAGTTCCGCCGCGCCGCAGATGTCCCCCTGCAGGAACAGCTCGCACATCCTGGCGGTCTCGGCCGGGGCTATGTTGGACACCACCGAGATCACGCCCCTGGCCCCTACCGACATCATCGGCAGGGTCAGGGAATCGTCGCCGCTCATCACCGAGAAGCCGCTGTCCGCGCCGTTTATGATCTCGCTGACCTGGTCCAGGCTGCCGGAAGCTTCCTTGATGCCGGTGATATTGCTGAACTTCCGGCGCAGCGAGAGAACAGTCGCCGGCAGCATGTTGACCCCGGTGCGGCCCGGGATATTATAGAGGACCACGGGCAGGCGGGTGGCCGCGGCGATCTCGGAGAAGTGCGCCGCCAGCCCGTCCTGCGTGGGCTTGTTGTAATAGGGAACTATGGCCAGCAGGCCGTCCACGCCGAGCGCTGAGACCTTCTTCACCATCTCCACGGACTTCGCCGTGGAATTGGTGCCTGCCCCGGGCATGACCTGCAGCCGGCCTTTCGCCGCGGCGACGGCGGCCTTGATCACGGCCAGGTATTCCTCCGGGGAGAGGGTGGCCGCCTCGCCGGTGGAGCCGCACGGGACTATGCCGGCCACGCCCTTGCCGGCCTGGAAATCGATTATCCTCTTCAGCGCCTCCAGGTCCGGCTTGCCGGCCTTGAACGGCGTTACGATGGCGGTAAAACATCCCTTAAGTTTCAGCATGGTATCTCTCCTGTTCTATGCTTGTGCCGTATCGGACGCTATGCGTATCGGACGGCCGTCAGACTGCCTTCGAAGATCAGGGCGGCGGGGCCGCTAACGCGTATCCCGGAGGCTCCGCCGGAGCGTGCCTTCAGGCCTACCAGGAAGCGCTCGCCGCTGCGGGCCGTAACCTTCACCGGCGGCTTCACCTTCCCGTCCAGGACCAGCGCC
>JAJZOZ010000227.1 GCA_021811405.1 bacterium
GCGTGTCCTCGCAGAACACGGCGTCGGCCTCGCGCAGCGCGTCCAGCGCGCGCAGCGTGATGTCCTTGAGGTTTCCTATAGGGGTCGGGACTATGGAGAGCACATCGCCCTCCGGGCTATTTCTCGAACTCGGGCCAGCCGTCCTTCTCCAGCTTCAGGAAGGCTTTGACCACGTCCGGATCGAACTGGCGGCCGGAACCCTTCACCAGCTGGTCCTCGGCTATCTCCATGGAAAGGGCCTTGCGGTAGGGGCGGTCGCTGCGCATGGCGTCCCAGGCGTCTATCGTGGCCACTATGCGGGCGCCGAGAGGGATCTCCTCGCCCTTGAGGCCCTCGGGGTAGCCCATGCCGTTGAACCATTCCTGGTGGTAGAGCACCATCTGGGCGACGGGGCCGAGGAAGTTTATCGGGGAAAGGATCTGGTAGCCGATCGCGGGATGCTTCTTGATCTCCTCGTACTCCTCGTTCGTCAGCTTGCCCGGCTTGGAGAGGATCGCGCCGTCTATGCCTATCTTGCCGATGTCGTGCAGCAGCGCCGCGTACTCGACGTAGCGGATCATCTGCTCCGGCATGCGCAGCTCCTCGGCGAGGCGGCGGGCCTTCTGGCGGGCGCGGCCCGCGTGGTCGCCGGTGTAGGAGTCCTTCGCGTCTATCACGCGCGCCAGGGTCTGCACCATCTCCAGGTAGAAGTTCTCGAGGCTCTCGTAGAGCTTGATGTTCTCCAGCGTGATGGCGGTCTCGCCGGCGAGCAGCGTCAGGAACTTCAGGTCGTAATCGGTGAAGGATTCCTTCTCGCGTGAGAGGTGCAGGTTCAGCACGCCGAAGGGCTTTTCCTTCAGCTTCAGCGGTATCGCGATGAAGGGGTCCTTCTGCTCTTCCTTGCCGATGAAATCCTTGTACTGGGTGTTCTGCGCCGGGTCGGTCACGAAGATGGTCTCGCCGGTCTGGAACGCGCGGCCGGCTATGCCGAGGCCCGGCTTTATGCGGGTGTTCTCGATGACCTCGCGGGAGATGTTCTTGGAGGCGGCTATCCTGAGCTCGTCGGCCTGGGCGTCGTGTATCATCAGCGAGCCGCGCGGCGAGGCTATAAGCTCGCAGGCCGATTCCACCACGGTCTGGTAGAACTCCTCCTTCTTTATCGTGCCGGCGTTGACGATGCCGATCTCGTGGATGGTCAGCAGGCTGGTAAGCAGCTCGTCGAACTTGCCCCAGGTGGCCTTCAGGGAGAGCTCGGCGCCGCCGGCCGGGTCCGGCGGCTTGTCCAGCCGGAGCTCGTATACCTTGCGCAGCAGCGCGCCGATGATGACGAGCAGTATAGCGACCGCCAGGGAAAGCAGGTATACCATTAGGAAAAAGGATAGCAAAAGAACGCGGCCAAATCCAATAAAAAGGATATCGTAAGGGACCCCGGGCGTTGTTGTAATCGCTGACGCATAATATTTATAATGGAGACCATGAAGAAGACGCTTCGCGTGCTCGTCTGCGGCGCCGCCGGCAGGATGGGCCGCGCCGTGGCGGCCGAGATCGCCTCCTCCCCGGCTTTCGAGCTGGCGGGCCGCGTAGGCTCCGCGCCGGCCGCGGGGATAGAGCCGCCTTCCGCCTTCGCGGGGCTGCTGGCGTCCGCGGACGTCGCCGTGGATTTCTCCGTTCCGGCCGCCGCCTGCGCTTACGCCGCCGCCTGCGCCCGGGCCCGCAAGCCTTTCGTCACCGGCACTACCGGCTTTTCGGGGGGGCAGCTGGCCGCGCTGAAGGCCGCGGCCCGCAGGACCGCGGTCTTCTTCTCGCCGAACATGAGCCCCGCCGTGAATCTCTGTTTCTCGCTGGCGGCGCTCGCCGCCGAGCGCCTGCAGGGCTTCGACGCGCACGTTCACGAGGCGCACCATTCGGCCAAGAAGGACGTCCCTTCGGGCACCGCGCTGCGCTTCGGCTCGGCCATAGCTTCCGCGCGCGGCGGCAAGGTCCCGCCGATCACCAGCGCCAGGGCCGGCGATATCGTCGGGGACCACGCGGTCCTTTTCGCCGGCCCGCACGAGCGCGTCGAGCTCAAGCACATGGCGCATTCCCGCGCGGTCTTCGCGGCTGGCGCGCTGAAGGCGGCCGCCTGGACGGCGGGCCGCCGTCCTGGGTTCTACGACTACTTCGACCTGCTGGGCGTAGGTAAGCCCGGGAAATGATATGAGCATAGCCGAACTCGTCAACTGGTTCCTTTTCGCGCTGGCGCTGATGGGCGCCGCGCTCGTCTACCTGGCCTACCGCAAGAGCTCGGAGATAATCGCGCCGGTGCGCGGCGGGGCGCTGGCCTACAACCCGGACCAGTACCGGCTGGCCCACGAGACCGTGGAGTTCTGGACGGCCGACAGGGTGCGGCTGAAGGGCTGGTTCATCCCGGCGCCCGAAGGGGAGAGCTCCCGCACGATAATCTTCTGCCACGGCTGGGGCTCCAACCGCGGCGAGATGCTGCGCGACACCTGGTTCCTGGCCGAGAAGGGTTTCAACCTCTTCTATTTCGACTTCCGCGCCTCCGGCGAGAGCAAGGGCGCGGTCTCCAGTGTGGGCTACCTGGAGACCCGCGACTTCGACGCGGCCTACGAGTTCCTGAAGGCGCACCGCCCTCACGCCGCCGGGAAGGTGGCCGTTTTCGGCACGTCCATGGGGGGCGCGGTCGCGATCTACGCCGCGGCCAAATACCCGGAGATCGCCTGCCTGCTCGCCGAGAACACCTTCCTGTCCTAA
>JAJZOZ010000062.1 GCA_021811405.1 bacterium
ACGCCACATTCTACAACAAAGCCGCCGCCGGGCTCAACGGACAGGACGGTGCCGGGCGCGGAACCGGAGGCCTCCGCGGCAGGCAGCGCCGCGGACAGGACCTGCACCGCGGCCCGCCTGCCTCCGTGCTCCACGTAGAAGCGCGGCACGGGCCCGCAGGACAGGCCGCGCACGCGGCCGAGCAGGTCGCGGGCCGGCCTGGCGAAGTCGAGAAGCGCGTCTCCGGCGGTGAGCTTGGGGGCCGGGGAGGGCTCTCCCGACTGCGGCTCGCGGACGATGCTGCCTTCCGCCACACGGGCCAGCGCCTCGTCGAGAAGCGTCTCGCCGGCGGAGGTAAGGCGGCGGAAAAGCGAGGCCGCGTCGTCGTCCGGCAGCACTTTCTCCTCCCGGCGCAGGAATACCGGGCCGGTGTCCATGCCCTTGTCCAGCCAGAAAAGCGTGACGCCGGTCACCTGCTCGCCGTTGATCAGGGCCCACTGCACCGGGGCCGCGCCGCGGTACTTGGGCAGCAGGGAAAAATGCACGTTCAGGAAGCCGTAGCGCGCCAGCGCCAGCGTCTCCTCCGGGATCAGCCTGCCGTAGGCCACCACCACGCCGAGGTCCGGGCGGACCTTCTCCACGAGTTCGTGCAGCTCGCGGCGGGAGGCCGGCTTGAAGACCGGGATCGCCAGTTCGCCGGCCGCGGAACACACCGGTGAGGAGCACATCCGCAGGCCCCGCCCGACGGGCCTGTCAGGCTGGGATACCGCCCCGGCCACTTCGTGCCCCGAGGCCGCCGCGCGCTTCAGGAAGGCGCAGGCGATCTCCGGAGTGCCGAGGAACAGCAGCTTCAGCTTCACAGCGCTTCGGGCTTCATCTTGCTCTCGTCTATCTTTTTCCAGCGGGCCTTCAGCTTCATCAGGGCGGGCTTGAGCTTGAGGCGGGACATCAGCGGCAGGCGCGAGATGAAGACGACGCCGTCGAGGTGGTCCATCTCGTGCTGCAGCGCCTTGGCGAACAGGCCCTCGGCGTTGATCTCTATCGGCAGGCCCTTCTCGTTCAGGGCGCGCACCCGCACTTTCGCGGCCCGGCGGATCTTGGCGAACAGGCCCGGGAAAGAGAGGCAGCCCTCGTCCTCGTAGAGGGAGCCGGACTTCTCGACGATCTCGGGGTTGATGATCACGATGGAGAGCGGCTCGGCGTCGTCGCGCTTGATCTTGATCGCGGCCAGCCTGAGGTCAAGGCCTATCTGGTTGGCGGCGAGCCCGACGCCGCCCACCGCGTCCATCGTCTCGAACATGTCCTCGAGCAGGGCCGGCAGGTCCTTCTTGATGTCGGCGAAGCTGACCTTCCTGGTCCGCTTCTCGAGTATCTTCTCCCCGTATTTGCATATCCTTCTTATGGCCATAATCCCTCGCGTCCTCTTACGAAAGCTGGTACGTCATCTGCCGGCCTTCCCAGACCACCCGGGCGAGCAGCGGCTTACCGGGCGCCTCGTCCGGCTTCTTCAGCATGCCCCACGCCATAGCCAGGCGCTCGAGCTGGACCTCCGCGCCCATGGCCCCGGAAACGCCCATGACTATCTCGTCGGCGCCGGCCGCCTGCGCCACCTGGGCCATGGAGTAGAACGGGTCGTTGGAGAAGACGAAGATCGGCTTTACGGTCTTGCCGTACTTCTCGGCCATCAGCACTACCGGCCCGAACAGGTCCCTGTCCTCTTCGCTGATGGTATCGGTATCCCTCTCAAGCTGCAGGCCCTTGGCTATCTTGGCGGAGAGCACTATGATATCGGTGGTGTCGTCGTCCGCGGTTTCCAGCACGCTCTTCAAATGGATAAGGTTGTTCGGATTGCGCACCGGGACAAGTATACGCCGCGCCTTGGTGAGCTCCGGGACCACCTTAGTTATGTCGGCCTCCCGGCGCAGGTTCATCTTCTCGTCGGAATCCTCGGACTCCGCGTAAAGGCGCGCCTTCTTCCGGTTCATGTTCTCCGAGATCTGGAAGATCGCGTAAAAGACGACAGTGGAGGCCAGACCCGCCATGGTGGCCACGCGCTTCGTAAGCAGGTTCATCAGCGTAGCGGCCAGCAGCACCACGAAAGCGGCGCTCATTCCCACGGGCAAGCTGATACGGCCTAGCCGGATGTTCAGCGGGAACAGCCACTCCCTCGGCATTTCCGGGTTGAAACGCAGCACAATGAGCGAAAGGGTCTTGAAAACCAGGCTCCACATCACCCCGAAGGCGTAGGCCTCGCCAATCAGGTATATGTCCCCTCTTGAAAGCACTATGACGCAGATCTGGGCGATAGCGATCAGGTTTATCATCCTGTACGTCGTGCCGTATTTCTTGTGCAGGTGGCGGAACCAGTCGTGCAGGATGCCGTCCTCGGCCACCCGGTTCAGCACGCCATTGGCTCCGACCAGGGATGTGTTCAATGCGCCTACCAGCATCAGGCTTCCGGAAGCCACGACCAGTGATTGCAGCAGCAGCCTTGCCCAGTACGGCCCCTGCAGCTCCAGCGCCAGGCCGCTAAGCAGATTCTCGGAGTATTTGCCCGCTATCAGGTTTTCCGGAATTATCAGGGAGGACAGGAAGGTGAGTCCGCCGGTATAGATCAAACTGAACAAAAAGATAGCCAGCGCCGCTTTTTTCAGGTTCTGGATCTTCGGGTCCTCCACTTCTCTATAGACCTGCGCCAGCGTCTCCAGGCCGCTCATGGCCAGGATGGAATGGCCGAAAGCCATGAAGATACCCACCAGCCCCACCGTGCGCCAGACCGGAAAATGTCTCATCCAGCCGATGGACTCGGGGGTGAACTTCAGTTCGAACGGCGGCAGCGTGAAACCGCGCACCCAGACAGTATAAAGAGCCCAGCCTAGCAGCACGACGCCGACCGCGGTCACGAAGACCATTATCTTCATGTTCTTGTCGCTGGACTCTTCCACGCCTTTAATATTCTCGCGCCAGAAATATATGGTCACCAGTACCGCGAAGACCACGGCGAAAACCCGGTCCGGGACATGCCAGCCAATGTGCAGCAGCGGCAGCAGGTTGGACAACAGGCTGGAAACGTAAAGCCCGGCGCTAATGGAACTTATCGGGCCGGTTATCGTGTAATCGAACAGGAGCGCGGAAACGGACAACTTGGCCATGAAATGTCCCAGCGCCTCGTTGACAACCTTGTAGACCCCGCCGCGCACGAACATGGCGCAGGACTCTACGTACACCATCAGCATCACGCCGGAAAAGAGCATCACCGCGAGGACGTACCAGGGCGCCGCTGGACCAAAGGCGTTCATGGCTATGCTGCCGGCGTAATAGGCACTGGAGCCCATATCACAGAGCACTACGGCGGCAGCCTTCCAGAAAGAAATGAAGGTAAGCATGGCCGTGCTCAGCACGAAGACCTGTTTGAAGCGAGGGGAAGGGACCATATTTATCAAGTTAATTATATATTTTGCGGACGCACAAAGGAACCCGGTTCCCGCGCGGGCGGGGGACCGGGCCGGCTGCGCGCGCGCTATTTGCCTTTAAGTACCAGGGCGGCCGCCGAGGCGGCGTCCTTCTGCGCGGCGAGCTTCTCTATGAGCTCCGGCTGGAAGGTCTGGCTTAGAAGGGAAAGCATGTTGAGGTGCCGCTGGAAATAGGCCGGCTTATGAGGGGAAAGCAGCAGCAGGGCGGCCTTCACCTTCAGGCCCGTGGCCGGGTCCGGAAATCCCTGCGGTATGATGCCGAGCACGGCGAAGAAATTGTGGAGTTCCTTGAACTTCGCGTGCGGGATATAGAAGCCGCTCTCCAGGACCTGGTTGAGCTTCTCCACTTCCGCTATGCGCTCGAAAAGGACCTTGCGGCCTATGATGCCGCTGACCTGCGGCAGCACCTTCTCGGCAAGCTGCCGCACGACCTCTTCGCGTGAGGGGGCGCCCTCAAGGAATACGATGTTCTCTGGACTTACGACCGCGGAAAGACTGACCGCGTCTGACTGTTGTATCATAGGACTGCTATATATATGTTATCATTATCCCCGTCCTATCGTCAACAAAGCCATGAAAAAGGGAACCCGTAAGGCGGCAGCGGTGGGCGTGGACAGGGGCGGCACCTGGACCCGGGTGGCAGCCATCGACGCCCGCCTCCGCCCCCTGCGCGCGGCCAGGTTCCGCACCGTCCCGCTGCGCTCCCTTCCTAAGATCCTGACCGGGCTGCTGAACTCCTGGCCCGGGGGCCCGGAAGCCCCGCTGGTCATTGCCACCAGGGGCGCCTTCAGCCGGGAGTGGAAGAAGCCCTTCCTGTTCAAAGCCCTTAAAGGTAGGCTCAATCTCAGGGACGTGATCTCCGACGCCGAGGCCGCCCACTACGCGGCTTTCCGGGGCGGCCCCGGGCTGCTGCTTATAGCCGGGACCGGGGCGGTCGTCTTCAGCGGAAAGCCGGGAGCTTTCAGGAAGACCGGGGGGCATAATCCCGTCTCTGGAGACCCCGGGTCCGGCCGCTGGCTGGGCCGCCAGTACCTGAAGCTGCGCGGCAGGCTGCGCGAGGCCGGCGCCATGGGACACGGCCGCTCCGCCGCCTACGCCGAAAGGCTGCTGCGCCTGGCCCTGGGCGGGCACGGCCACGCCGGCAGGCTGGCGGCCCAGGCCCAGGCCGAGCTGGCGGCGCTGGTGAAGGAGGCGGCCTCCGGCTCCAGGGGGCCTGTCAGGGTGGCCCTCGCCGGCGGGCTGATAAAGAACTTCCATTTCAAGTCGGGTTTCATGAAAGCGGCCAGGCTGGGCCTGAAGGGACGCAAGGTCTCTTTCCTGGAGGCGGCGCTGCCGTCGGAACAGGCGGCGGCCCGCATAGCGCTGGCGGGAGGCTGCGGGAAATGAAAGAACTATCCGTCCTGAGGGCGGCGGCCCTCGCCGGGGGAAAGGTGCTGTCGTCCAAGTTCGGCAAGGTGGGCTACCGGCTCAAGGGCCGGGCGAACCTGCTGACGGAAGCGGACCTGGCCTCGGAGAAAGCTGTGAAGTCCGTGATCCGCCGCGCCTTCCCCGGCGACGGCTTCATGGCCGAGGAAAGCCCGGCGGAGCTTACGCCCAACGGCCGCCTCTGGATAATAGACCCCCTGGACGGTACCACCAATTACGCCCACGGCTTCCCCGCCGCGGCGGTATCCATCGGCTTCGCGGAAAAAGGCGTGGTCAGGGCCGGCGGGGTTTTCGACCCGTTCCGGGGGGAATTCTTTCACGCCTCACTCGGGGGCGGCGCTTTCGTCAACGGCCGCAGGCTGAGGATCTCCGGGGTCAGGGCCCTCTCCAAAGCGCTGCTGGTCACGGGCTTCGCTTACGACAGGGCCGAGAAGGCGGATTTCTACTGCGGCTTCTTCTCGGAGTTCATGAAGCTGTCCCACGACGTAAGGCGCATGGGCTCGGCCTCGCTGGACCTGTGCTGGCTGGCGGCCGGCCGCACCGACGGCTACTGGGAGTTCGGCCTCAAGCCGTGGGACGTCGCGGCGGGGGGACTGATAGCTTCCGAGGCCGGCGCGCGGGTCACCGATTTCAGCGGCCGGCCCTGGCGCGTGGACGCCGCGATGGGCGCGCAAACGCTGGCCGCGGGCCCCGGCCTTCACGGCGGCATGCTAAAGCTGATCCGGCGGCGGCTGAAGGCGGCGCGCTGATGTGGCTGCTGAAGGCCCTGGCCTGGTCCACGGGCTTCGCCCTCGTCTACTCTTGGGTGGTGGTCTGGATCCTCGAACGGAGGGAAAAGAAGTACGGGCAGGGGGAGACGGCCTTCAGCGATACTTTCCTCTCCGGGTCCGTAACGCTTATCCTCGTCTATCTCGCCAACATCGCCGTCTTCGCGATGCGGCCCGACTCGGCGCTCTCCTTCAACATCCTGCTCGTCACCGGCCTGGCCGGCTTCTGCCTGTACAGGGAAAGCCTGTATAAGCTGGACGCCAGGAAGATAAAGCACCGCCTGCTGGCCGAGGCAAGGCTGGTGAACATCTACATCTCCAAGGACCCGTCGAACGCGGCATACTACGGCCGCCTCTGCGACATCTACGCAAAGCTCGGCGAGCGGCGGGAGGCCCTGGAAGCCGCCCGCATGGCGGCCAGACTGGAGCCTACCGAGCGCAACCGCTGGAAGATTAAGCAGCTCGAAGAGGGCAAGTAGGACCTAGCGCGCCAGCTCCGCGGCCAGCCTGCGGGCGGCTTCCCTGAGCAGATAGTCCTCCGCCGCCACGGCCGAGGCCGACCGCAGCACTTCACCGGAATAGACGTCGGAGATACGCACGGTAGCGAGGAAGCCTTTCTTGTCCCGGCTGAGGGCCCCGAATACGGCCAGGCCGGCCCCCGCGGCCTTTCCGATCTCGGCGGCGGCCTGGGCATCGGTGAGCCCGGCGTAAGCTATCCTCTTCTCCTCGAGGATGAAATCCAGCTTTTCCCGCTCCGCTATCCGGAAGGCCTTCGTCCTCATCAGCTCGGATTCTACCAGGTTGCGCATCACCGCCGCCTGCGTTTCCGAGACCCCGGGACCGGCCGAGAACGGGGCCACGGCCAGCAGCGGGGCCGGCGGCAGAGGACGCTCCGGGGACGCGGAGCCGGCTTCCGCGCGGCTCCGGCCGCCCCAGGCGTAGCCGGCCGTCACCCTGTGCGCCGAGCCGAGCTCGCCGTACGGGGAGAAAGCGTAGTCGAAGGTAAGGTCCCCGGACCTGAGCCCGACGCCGCCCGCGAAAGCTCCCATGACGCCGTGGTCGTCGTAATTCTTGAAGTTCAGCCCGGAGCGCAGGTAGAGGCCGGAGCGGCCGGAATAGGGCAGGAAAAGCTCGCCGGCGAAGGCCAGGTAGGGGGAATGGTCGCAGGGCAGCCTGCCTTCCGCCAGCACATTGAAGTCCGGGGCGTACTTCCACTTGAGCCCGGCGGCCAGCTCGAAAGGCAGAGGCGCGGACTCGGAGCCCAGCTTCAGCGGCGGGCCGAAGTTGCGGGCGGCCAGGCCCACCTCGGTGCGGGAGCCCCGGCTCTCGCGGAAGATCAGGCCGGCGTCCAGGGCGGCCGTGCCGCCGGAGGCGTCAGCCAGCCTGGAGCGGATATATTTGAGGGTGAACCCGAAGTCGGCCCACGTCAGGCGCCTCGCCCAACCGACCGCCAGGGCCGCGTCGTAGGCGGCGATCTGCCCGCCGGCCCCGCCGGCGGCGTCCACCGCGTCGAGGCCGGGAGAATAGCTGTTGTAGATGAAGCCCGCCGAGGCGATACCGCCGCGCGCCGGGAAGGAGAGGGCCATCGAACTGCGGTAGGAGCCTTCCAGCAACGCCTCGTAGGAGACCAGCAGGTCCCTGCGCCCGGCCCCGAAAACTCCGGCCGGGTTCAGGAAGAAAGAATCGATGCCGTACAGGGAAAGCCCGCCGCCGGAAAGGGCCGCGAACCTGGCGGAAGGCGGGACCTTCAGGAACTGGGCGGACGTAAGGCCGCGCGCATCGTCGCTGAAGGCGCCCTTCGGGAAAAAGCCGGCGCCTGCAGTTCCGGCGCAAAGCGCCAGCAGCGGCAGCGAGGCGTAGATCCTTTTCACGGAAGCTTACTTCTTAAGGTCGGAAAGGAGGTACTCTATCCGGGCGCGTATCTTTTCCTTCTCCAGCGTGTCGAAGTCCTGCAGCACGTCCTCCAGGAACTTGACCGTGAAATCGTTGTTCACGCGGCTCTTCGAAAGGGCGTCCTCGATGCCCTTCATGCGCTCGTCGAGGTCGGAGATGCCCTCGTAGATGCCGCGCACGAAGTTCTCGGCGCGGTTGAAGTCCTGCGGGGGCCTCGCCTCCGCCGCCTGCCCGGCATAGGGAGTCTCATCCTGGCGCTGTACGGGTTCCTCGTAGGCCTGCGGCTGCTCGGCGGCGTACTCCTCCGCGGCCGGCTGGGCTTCGGAAAATTCCGGCTGGAAAGGCGGCGGGACCACCAGCGTCTTCTCGCCTTCGTCGGCGGCCTCGGGCAGGGCGGCCGCGGCGGCGGGGACCTCTACGGCGGCGGGGGCTTCGGCGCCGACGGCGACGGCGGGCTCGAGGCCTTCCTCTTCCGTCTCCGGGGCGTTCTTAAGCTCCAGGTACCGGCGTATCGAGTAGACCAGGGCGAACAGCGCCCCGGCGAAGACCAGCGCCCATACATAAAAGAAGGGATCGATCCAGGCGGAGTACAGGTTGAATCTGGCTGGCATCATAGGGAAGCCTCCACTCGGCTACAATTTTATCTCCTGGCCTTCCTTAACCGCGAAAACCTTCATACGGGAGCCCGCCTTCCTGGCGCGGCGGGAGCATTCCGCCACTATGCGGTCCAGCTCCGAGTCCCTGCGCTCCTGGTTGTGGTGGAAGAGGCCGAGAGCCCGGACCTCGGCCCTGAGCCCTAGGTCCAGCGCCTGCTCCCAGGTGGAGTGGCCCCAGCCCCCGCGCCTGGCGTACTCCCCGGGCGTGTAGTCCGCGTCGTGCACCAGCACGTCGGCGCCCCGGGAGAAGGCGACGTAATCCTCCACGTTACGGCCGCCGGGATGGACGAAACCGAGCTCGTTGTCGGTAAGGAAGACGAAGGTCCTGCCGCCCTCGCAGAACTTGTAGCCGAGCCCCTGGTTGGGATGGCTCAGTTCTATCGGCAGCACCTGCATGCCGCCGATGTCGCAGCCGGAGCTGCACACGGAGGCGAAGTCGAACCTGGCGGAGATCTCCTCGAACTTGACCGGGAAGCCGGGCGGCTGCATCGTCTTGGCGATGATCTCCCGGACCGGGTCCGAGGAGAACGAACAGCCCATGATGCGGATGCTGGTATGCTTGTCGTAGATAGGCGCAAAGAAGGGGAAACCCAGGACGTGGTCCCAGTGGGAATGAGTGAAGATCATGTGGAACCTGTTGTGGGAGTTCTTCAGCAGCTCCTTGCCCAGCAGGCGTATGCCGGAGCCGGCGTCCACCACCATCAGTTCGTCCTTGCGGGAACGCACCTCCACACAGGTGGTGCTGCCCCCGTACTTAAGGTACTGGCGGCCGCTGACGGGTATGGACCCCCTGGCGCCCCAGAATTTGATCTTCATGGTTTTTTATATTAGCAAAAAAAGACGGGTTTTGTAGTTTACTTTCAGTACATACCGCTTTTTTTGAGCTCCGCGGCGCTGAGCGGCTCGCGGAACAACATGTGCACCCACACCTGGTAGGCGATGACCACCGGGAGGAACAGCGCCACCACCCAGGTCATCAGCTTCAGCGTATAAGGGCTGGAAGCCGAGTTGTAGACGCTCAGGCCTAGAGCCGGGTCCAGGCGGGAAGGCAGCAGGTCGGGGTACATGCCGGCGAAGCCGCTGAGCGCGAAGAACGCGATGGCGGCGAAAGAGGCGCGGAAAGCGCAGCCGTAATTTCCCTGGGCCAGCCTTACCCGCGAGACCGCCAGGCCCGCGGCCGCCAGCAGCGGCAGCAGCAGCAGGTACTTCCGGACGAGGAAATTGGCGCTGAGGCCGGTGGCCGCCCAGCTGTAAACCGCGAAGAGCGCGAAGAGCGCGGCCAGCGGATACCAGGCTTTGGCCGCTAGCGCTGAGGCCCTTTGAGACGGAGCGCCGGGCACCTTGTAGGCTATCCAGAGCTGGCCGTGGTAGAGGAACAGCGCGCAGAAGAGCAGGCCGGCGGCCAGCCCGTACGGATTGAGGAGGCCGAAGAAAGTGCCCTCGTAGCCGCCCGCGCCTATGGGAAGGCCGCGGAACAGGTTGCCGAAGGCCACGCCCAGCAGCAGCGTCGCGATGAAGCTGGAGACCGCGGCGGTCCTGGCCCAGAAAGCGCGCCAGGCCCCGTCCGGCAGCTTGCCGCGGAACTCCAGCGCCACGCCGCGGAAGATCAGCGAGAACAGCAGCAGGAACAGCGCCGGGTAGAGCCAGCTGAAAAGTGCCGCGTAGACGGCCGGGAAGGCCGCGAACGTGGCCCCGCCGGCGGTTATCAGCCAGACCTCGTTTCCGTCCCAGAACGGGCCGACGGAGGAGAAGACGGCCGCCCGCTCCTCGTCGCCGGAGGCGGCCAGCCAGCCGGAGAAGCCGACGCCCAGGTCGAAGCCGTCCAGCGCGAAATACGCGGTCCAGAGCACCGCCCAGAAAACGAACCAAACCTTAGCGTAATCCATATCAGTCTCCCGTTACCATAAAAACCAGCATCTTCCCCGGCATGCCATGCGGCCGGGTTAGCAAAACCTTCGCGACGGCGAGGCTTGCATAGCGCCGAACCGGAGCGGTGAGCGAGTCCACGGTGTGGACGGATGGAGCGCCAGCGACAGTTCTTCGCGCGTTTTGCGTTCCGGCCGCATGGCAGGCCCTCACGCCTCCATGCCTTTGCGGGCGTACTTGGCCAGCAGCCAGAAGTCCGCCACTCCCAGCGCGCCGTAAAAGAGCGTGAAGCCGCCGAGCGACGCCCAGACCTGCGCGGGGCTGACGGTCTTCGAGACCGCTTCCGCGGTGCGCATCAGGCCGTAGACCGCCCAGGGCTGCCGCCCCATCTCGGTCACCAGCCAGCCGAGCTGTATAGCCAGGTAGGGCAGCGGTATGGCGAAGACCAGGAGCTTAAGCAGCAGCGGGTAGCTCTCCAGCTTATCCTTGTACCACAGCAGGACCGACAGCGCGGAGAGCAGGATGAACAGAGTCCCGAGGGCCACCATGCCCCTGAAACCGAGGAACACCGGCAGCACCGGCGGCCTGTCCTGCGGGGGGATATCGTTGAGGCCCTTCACCTCGGCGTGAGGGTCGTGGAAGGCCAGCAGCGAGAGGCCGTAGGGGATCTCCAGCGCCTCCAAGTCGTTGCCGTCCCCGTCCAGCTTCGGGACGGTGAGCAGCACGTAAGGGGCCTCCGCCTTGGTAACCCAGAGCGACTCCATCGCGGCCAGCTTGGCCGGCTGGTTCTTGGCGGCGTTCACGCCGCTCAGGTCGCCGAAGCCGCCTACCGCCAGCGAGCTCGCCAGCGCGAAGACGGCGCCGGCGCCGAAGGACCTGCGGAACAGGTCGGACTGGTTCTTCCTCAGCAGGTGCCACGCGGACACGCCCATCACGAAGAAGCCGGCCACCACCCACCCGGCGGACACGGTGTGGAAGAACTCCAGCCAGCCGTAAGGGTTGGTCAGCAGCGCGGCGAAGTCCGTCATCTCGGCGCGGCCGTTGCGGAGAACGTAGCCTACGGGGTGCTGCATCCAGCCGTTGGCCAGCAGTATCCAGAGGGCCGACATGTTGGTCGCGAAAGCGACTATCCACATCGCCAGCGCGTGGGCCTTTTTCGACATCCTGTCCCAGCCGAACACCCAGACGCCGATGAAAGTGGACTCCAGGAAGAAAGCGACGGTGGCCTCGATGGCCAGCGGCGCGCCGAAGATGTCTCCGACGTACTTGGAATACTCGGCCCAGTTCATGCCGAACTGGAACTCCATCGTTATGCCGGTCACCACGCCCAGCGCGAAGTTGATCAGGAACAGCTTGCCCCAGAACCTGGTAACCGGCAGGTATTCCTCCTTCCCGGAAAAAGCGTAGCGGGTCTCGAACCAGGCCGTCAGCCAGCCCAGCCCCAGCGTCAGCGGCACGAAGAGAAAATGGAACATCGCGGTGACCGCGAACTGCAGTCTGCTCAAGGCCAAGGTATCCATATTTAATCTTTCCTCCCGATACCATTATATATTTATTCCGGAGTTTTTGAGCGCCCGGCCGTATTATTGTAAACTGTGCGCAGCGGGGTTTATAGATAATGGCGAATATTCCAGCCCGGGAGCGCGCCGCTCCGGGAGCAGCGGCCTCAAGATGGTCCGGATACGCGGCTTACGCCGCCCCGGCCATATTCCTGGCCTTCGCGGCGACGCTGGCCCCCTGGGCCTTCGACTTCCCGCTCAACGACGACTGGGCTTACGCCTCGGCCGCCAGGACCCTGGCCGAGACCGGCAGGCTGGCACTTTCCGACTGGGGCTCGGCGACGCAGGTCCCGCACCTGCTCTGGGGGGCGCTGTTCGTCAAGCTTTTCGGCTTCAGCTTCGGAGCGCTGCGAGCCGCCAACCTGCTGGCCGCGGCGGCCGCCCTGTCCGTCTTCGTAAAGCTGCTGGAAGAATGCGGCGCGGAACCGGCGGAAAGCCTGCTGGCGGCGCTGGCGCTGGCGTTCAGCCCGCTGTTCCTGGTCCTCTCCAATTCCTTCATGACCGACGTACATTATCTGCTCTGGATGCTGGCGGCCTCCCTCTTCTACGTCCGGCGCATCAAGGACCCCGGGAACACCCGGGCCATCCTGCTCGCCGGGGCTTGCGCCGGAGCGGCCTACCTGACCCGGCAGCTGGGGCTGGCCTTGCCGCTGGCCTTCACGGCGGTGCAGCTGGCGAGGAAACGCTTCGGCATCCGCGAGGCCGCGCTCACCTGGGCGCCGCCCGGAGCCGCCATACTGGGCTATTATCTCTGGTTCAACTACGTCCACGGCCCGACCTGGGCCTCGGAGAACTACGTGGGCGCGGCCACCCTGTCCCACCTGGCGAAAATAGGCCCGTTCCTGGCCGGCTCGCTTTTCCGGTCCTTCGCGGCGCTGATGGAATCCGGCCTGCTCCTGCTGCCGCCGGCGGCCGGCCTGGCCCTCTGCTTCAGGCAGTTCAGCGGCAAGAACGGCTTTAAACGGCGCGTCACCCCCGGGCTGCCCTGGCTGGCCCTGATCGGGCTTGGCCTCTTCGCCGCATTCAACGGCAGCCTTCCCTACCTGGAGAACAGCCTTTCCTCCTCCGGCCTCGGTACCCTGACCCTCGGGGGGGCGGCGCTGAAGCCGTCGGGGATATTCGCCAGCCCGGCCTTCTGGTACGCGGCCACCGCCGTCTCGGCGGCCTCGGCCGCGCTGCTGCTGTGCGCCGGCGACCTGGCCCTGCGGGCCGGCGGCCCGGAGCTGCGCTTCTTTTTCGTCTCGGCGGCGCTGCACTTCGGTATTTCCCTGCTGGGGGCGAAGTTCTTCGACCGCTACCTGCTGACGCTGCTGCCCTGGTTCGCCGCCGCCGCGGCCTTCGCGGCCGGGAGACTGAAGTTCTCCAGGCCGGCGGCCTGGACGGCCCTGGCCTTCTTCGCCCTGCTGGGCTGGGCGGGGGAGAAGGACTACCTGGCCTGGAACGCCGCCAAGTGGGAGCTGGCCACAAGGCCGCACCAGGACCTGCCGGCGGAGGACATAGTCAACGGTTTCGACTACGAGGCCTGGTACAACTACGGCAGGAACATGGCCTACCTGAAGTCCATGAAGCCGCTCCGCCTGATAGGGGAGTGGGAATGGCAGAAGTTCACCGGCTACCGGGCCATAGTGTCTTATGCCAGGGACCCGCGGTTCAAGCTGCTGGACGAGGCCGAATATTCGACGCCCCTGTCCGGCAGCAAAGGCGTGCTTTACCTGATGGAGCTTCCGCGCCCCGCCAGGCAGTAGAAATCCTTGTATTTTAAGCGTTTTTCCGTTTCGCGGGCCCTTGAGCAGGGCTCCCGATATTGCCTTGGCCGCGCCCTTTTTCCTAAAATATATATATGAAATCCCTGAACGGCATCAACTGACCCGTTTACCCATACAATTTAATAACCTATTCAAACGCAGGCGGCCGCTCAAGAACGGAAGCCGCGGAAATGAGGCATAGATTATGAACAATGAAAAAATAGCGATAGTCGGTATAGGCGTGATAGCCCCCAAGGCCCTGAACAAGGACCAGTTCTGGAAGAACGTGACCGAAGGCCGGAACTGCATAGGAGAGGTGCCCGCCGACCGCTGGGACTGGAAACTCTATTTCTCGGAAGACCACAAGGCCGCCGACAAGACCTATTCCAAGATAGGCGGCTTCATAGAAGGCTTCAAGTTCGACTCCATCAAGTACAAGATCCCGCCCCAGAGCGCCGCGCAGATCTCGCGCCTGCAGCAGATGACCATCGAGGCCGTCCGCATGGCCCTCGAGGACTCCGGCTACGACCGTAAGCCGTTCGACAACACCCGCGCGGCGGCCGTGATAGGCAACGCGATGGGCGCGATGCGCAAGGAAATGACCGACATGCGCGTCTACAAGTTCTACAACGAGGACCTGCTGCAGAAGTCCGCGGCGTTCTCCGCGCTGCCCTCCGACAAGAAGGCCCAGATCATAAAGGACTTCGAGGACGGCCTGGACAAGGACATCGTGAAGATCACCGAGGACACGATGCCCGGCGAGCTTTCCAACGTGACCGCCGGCCGCATAGCCAACGTCTTCAACTTCAACGGCCCCAACATGACGATGGACGCGGCCTGCGCCTCGTCGATGGCCGCGCTCGACTACGCGGTGCTGGGCCTGCGCGCCGGCAAGTTCGACCTGGCGGTGGCGGGCGGCGCCGACGAGATGATGAGCGCCCCGGCGTTCGTCAAGTTCTGCAAGATCGGCGCGCTGTCCGCCGACGGCTCCTACTCCTTCGACGAGCGGGCCAACGGCTTCGTGATGGCCGAGGCCGTGGCCGTCTACGTGCTGAAGCGCCTCAGCGACGCCCAGCGCGACGGCGACAGGATCTACGCGCTGGTCAACGCGGTCGGCGCCTCCTCCGACGGCAAGGGCAAGGGCATCACCGCCCCCAACCCGAAGGGCCAGAAGATGGCCATCGAGAACGCCTTCGCCGAGGTGGACTACGGCCCCGGCGACGTGGACTTCGTCGAGGCGCACGGCACGGCCACCAAGGTCGGCGACGCCACCGAGGTCGGCGTGCTGAAGGAAGTGTTCGGCCCGCACATGGGCGGCAAGAAGCTCGGCCTCACCGCCGTGAAGTCCCAGATCGGCCACGCCAAGGCCGCCGCCGGCGCCGTCTCCATTGCCAAGACCGCGCTCGCCATCTACAACAAGACGCTGCCCACCTCTATCAACTGCGTCAGGCTCAACCCCGGCATAGACACGAACCTTTTCAAGGTCATAACCAAAGCCGAGCCGTGGAACAAGGACGGCATCCGCCGCGCCGACGTCTCGTCTTTCGGCTTCGGCGGCACCAACTTCCACGTGCTGATGGAGGAGTACACCGGCCCGAACCACCCCAGGTACGCCAAGGCCGGCGCCGCCGCCGAGGCGCCCGCCGCTCCCGTCGAGATCGTGGAGAACCCGCGCGCTCCTTTCGCCGGCCTGCAGGGCGAGGCCGTG
>JAJZOZ010000228.1 GCA_021811405.1 bacterium
CAGCCACAGCAGGGAGTCCAGGTCCAGGTGGTTGGTCGGCTCGTCGAGCAGCAGCAGGTCCGGCTTCTTGAGCAGCAGCTTGGCCATCGCCACGCGCATGGCCCAGCCTCCGGACAGGGTGTTCACCCTGCGGGTGAAGTGCTCCACCACGAAGCCGAGGCCCATCAGGATGGCCTTGCCCTCGGCCTCCAGGCGCCCGTCGAAATCCTCCGCGCCGTCCAGCACTTCCTCCACTACCGTCCTGTCCGAGGTCGGCGGGTTCTCCTGCGGCAGGTAGCCCACCACTACGCCCTTCTTGAACTGGATGTCCCCCTCGTCCGCCTCCTCGGTACGCAGCATCATCTTGAATAGCGTGGACTTGCCGGCGCCGTTGGGGCCGACCAGCGCGAAGCGGTCCCCCTCGTTGACCTGCAGCGAGGCCTCCTCGAAAAGGACCTGCGCGGTGAAGGATTTGGATACGTTCCTCAGGGTGATCATAGAAGCGCGGCGCCCCGGGGGCGCGAAAGCAGCGGAGTTTGCCGGGAACTGATGAACAGCGGTTCAGGATGCCGGGACTGCCTTGTCATATATATTTTACCATTTTAAGGCGCCCGCCTGTATTTGCCCCGGCAAAAAATGTAGAATCCGATGTGTTAGGGCCGGCAAAGACCGGAGAGTCCATGGAGGTTCTGCTATGTTCAGCACTATGATAAACGTTGCGTGGGCGCTCTTTTTCGCGCTGGCCGGAGGCCTGGCCGGCGCCTTCCTGCTGATCTGGATATCGGCGCACCTCCCGGCCGTCTTCGACAAGTTCACCCCGGAACTGGACGAGGGCAGGGAAATAGTCCGCGGCAACAGGGCCGTGGCCGATTATTTCGGGCGCATCGTCTCCGCCGCCATCCTCGGGGTGAGCATCATCATCGCTGCCGCCGTCCTGGGCGGCCTCATCGCGGCCCTTTACTGATGAAAGGGATCTTCCTCTCGGCTGCGCTGCTGCTCGCCGCGGCCCCGGCCTGGCCACGGGCCGGAGGCGGCGGCGGGGGCGGCGGCTGCTTCCCCGCCGGCACTCCCATCCTTACTCCGGACGGCGACGTCCCGATAGAGAAGGTCCGCGCCGGGGACAACGTCCTCGCCTTCTCGAACGAGCGCATCGTGAAGGTGGAGGTCATCAATTTCATCAAGAAGAACGACCGCCTGATCAAGATCACCACCAACCGCGGCACGCTGGTGGCCACGGCCGAGCATCCGCTGATGACCCGCTATGGCTTCACCGAGGTCAGGGACCTGAAGAAAGGAGAGTCCGTGGCGGTACTCCGGGAAGGCAAGCTGCGCTGGGCCAGGATAAAGTCCATCAAGCCGGCCGGGGTGGCGGATGTCTACAATCTGGAGGTGGCTCCGCCGCATACCTTCATCGCCGGGGGCTTCATAGTCCACAACAAGGGCGGCGGTTTCGGAGGAGGCGGGCATTACTACGGCGGCCGCTACGGCAGCCGCTACGGCAGCCGCAGGACGACGTTCTTCGATTACATCTTCTACGGCCTCATGCTGGTGGTCCTGGCCTTCAAGTGGACCGGGCGGAGCTTCGGGGGCGGCGGGTCCGGCGGCAGGATGCTCTCGCAGGGCTCGGTGGCCGGCAAGGCCGGCGAGACGCAGGCGCTGATGGAGAGCATCGCCCGCACCGACCCCGATTTCGCCCCCGAGCCGCTGCGCGGCGTGGTCAGGGACATCTTCTTCAAGGTGCAGGACGCCTGGCAGAAAAGGGATTACGGCGGACTCGGCGACATCATGCTCCCGTACCTGCGCGCCAGCCACTCCTCCAAGGTGGAGAACATGCGCCGCCGCGGAGAGATCAACATGATGGAGGACGTCACGGTCAAGCGCGTAGACTTCGTGCACGTCAGCTGCCCCGCCGGGAAGGAGGGGCGCGGATTCACGGCGCTGATAACGGCCTCGGCCAGGGATTACACCATAAGCGAGAGCTCGGGATCGCTGATAAGCGGCAGCAGGCTCTCCTCCGACTTCCAGGAGTTCTGGACTTTTCACCAGCTCAACGGCCGCTGGGCGCTGGCCAGGATAGACCAGGTCGGCGAGACGGACTACCTCGGGGCCGCCAACAAGGCCGAACCGCTCGATAGCGGCGCGGCCGCGTTCAAGGCCTCCGGCGCCCCGGCAGTGGCGGCCCTCGGGGACCCCGGCTCCTTCCCGCTCCCGATGGGAAGCCCGGGCGACATCGCGATGACCCCGGTCCCGGCGTCCTCCGCGGCGCCGGCCGCCGCCGCTATGCCGGAAGGCGGGTTCCGCCCCCAGGCGCGGGACTCCCTGCCGCCGGCCGCCGCCCGCAGCGTTACCGGAGCCTCGAGGTGGGACCGCCAGAAGATGGAAATAGCCGCCACGCTGGCTTTCGAAAGCGTCTATACCGCCTGGGGGACCAACGACCCCGCCGGCCTCAGCGCCGATTTCGTATCGGCCGAGGCCCTGGCGAAGCTGCGCCGGCTCATGGACGCCAGAAAGGCCGAAGGCCTCACGTTCGGCTTCGACAGCTTCTATACGCGCCGCGCCGAAGTGGTCCTGACTTCGCCGGCGGAGAAGAACCCGCTGCGCCTGGACGAGTTCACGGCGAGGATAACCGCCACCGCGCAGCGCTCGATGCTCCGCAACGGCAGGGAACTGCACCGCGACGCCTCGCCCGAGCCCTTCACCGAGTACTAGGTGTTCGGCAGTCAGAACGAA
>JAJZOZ010000063.1 GCA_021811405.1 bacterium
ATGGCGGTCTTGCCCACGCCGGGCTCGCCGACGAGCACCGGGTTGTTCTTCGTGCGGCGGCCGAGCACCTGGATCAGGCGGTCTATCTCGTTGGCGCGGCCTATGACCGGGTCGAGCTTGCCTTCCTTGGCCATCTGGGTCATGTCGCGCGCGAACTCGTCCAGGATCGGGGTCTTCGTCTTGGTCTTCGTGGCGGTATGGCCGTGGCTCTTGGACTGCGGGGCCTGCTGCTCCTTCGCGGAATCCTTCTGCTCCATCTCGCCGAGGATGTTCAGCACCTCCTCGCGCACGGTCTCGAGCTTGAGGCCGAGGTTCTCGAGCACGCGGGCGGCCACGCCCTCCTCCTCGCGGATCAGGCCCAGCAGGATGTGCTCGGTGCCGATGTAGGAGTGGCTCATGTGCTGGGCCTCCTCGACGGCGTACTCGAGGACTTTCTTCGCGCGCGGGGTGAACGGGATCTCGCCCAGCAGCATCATGTTGTCGCCGGTGCCCACGATCTTCTCTATCTCGGCGCGCACCTTGCGCAGGTCTATGCCGAGGTTCTGGAAGACCTGGCTGGCCACGCCCTCGCTGAGGGCGATGAGGCCCAGCAGGATATGCTCGGTGCCCACGTAGTCGTGGTTGAGGCGCTTCGCCTCCTCCTGGGCTATAAGTATCACGCGCTGCGCCCTGTCGGTAAACCTGGTTCCCATTGTTAGTCCTCCGTGTTGAATGCGGAAAATCTGTCAATAATAATATAACTTCGGCGAAGTATAAAGGCCGAACTTATATTATGGCAAAAACGCGGCTTTTTTCAAAATCCGCCGTTGAGAGGGCGGGGCCGCCCCCGGCGGGAGCGGTCAGGGCTTTGGGATCGGGCCGCCGTTCAGGTAGGTCTCGAGCGGTTCGCCGGAAAGGCTCTTCACCGTGTCCTCCACCATCTCCAGCGCCAGGAAGCTTCCGCAGGCGCGGACGAAGGCCTGCTCCCTCTCCGTGGGCCGGCGGGCGAGGCGGCGCGCGCATTCGGCTATGATCGCCTCCTGCCAGCGCCGCACGGTCGGGTCCGCGGTCATTTCACCGCGCGGACGCGGATGCGGAAGCCGTCCACCGACGTGACGTCCACGTCGGAGCCGGCCGGGATCTCTCCGGAGACGCTCTCGGCGTCCCACAGCTCGCCCTCCACCAGCACCTTGCCCTTGGGCGCGAGCGCGGTCTTGGCGAGGCCGCGCTTGTCCTTGAGGCTCTCGATGCCGGTCACCACGCGGCGCAGCTGCGCCCGCACGGCCAGCCAGGCCACCCCGGCCACCACGGCCACCAGGCCTATGATCGTGGATAACAGCATGCTCATCGACACGGACAGACCTCCCAGGGAGGGCTGGTCGAACAGCATCAGCCCGCCCAGCAGGATGGAGACGGCGCCGCCCAGCGTCAGCAGGCCGTAGCTCACCACCTTTATCTCGGCTATGAAGAACACGAAGCCCAGCAGTATCAGCGCTATGCCGGCGAAGTTGGCCGACATGGTCTGGAAGGAGTAGAACGCCAGCACCATCGAGATGGCCCCCACCACGCCGGGCAGGATAAGCCCGGGGTTGTACAGCTCGATGAACAGCCCGGCCGCGCCGAGGCTCATCAGGATCATCGCTATGTTCGGGTCGGTGATGGTGGCCAGGAACCTCTGGCGGCGGGTCTGCCGCAGGTATTCCACCGCCGGGTTCAGCGTCTTCAGCCGGCCGAACTCGCCCGCCCTGAAGCCGTCGGCCTTCACGAGGAAATCGTTGATATCGGCCGCTATGAAGTCGGCGACGCCCTTCTTCACGGCCTCTTCCGCCGGGATGGAATCGCTCTTCACCACGGCCTTCACGGCCCAGTCCACGTTGCGCCCGGTCTTCTGCGTTATCGACTTCATGTAGGCGGAGGCGTCGTTGAGCATCTTGGCCTCCATGGGGTCGGGCTTGCCGCCCTCCTTCTCCCGGCCGCCTATGCCGGTGGGAAGCCCGCCAATGACCACCGGGTGGGCGGCGCCGATGTTGGTGCCCGGCGCCATCGCCACCAGCGGCGAGGCCATCGAGATGAAGACGCCAGCGGAGGCCGCGCGCGCGCCCTGCGGGGAGATGTAGACCGCCACCGGCTTCTTCGAGCCCAGCATCCTCTTGATGATCTCGCGCATAGAGGAATCCAGCCCGCCGGGGGTGTCCAGCGCGAGCACCACCAGGTCGGCCCCGCCGTCGGCATTGGCCTTGTCTATCGCGCCTGAGAAGAATTCGGCCGCGGCAGGGGTTATGACCCCGGAGTACGGCGCCACCAGCACGCTCCTCACCTCGTAGATTCTGGCCGGAGCCTCTTTTTTAGCGGCGGAAGCCGGCAAGGCCGCGGCCAGCAGGGCGGCCGACAAGAGCAGGTTCTTTTTCATAATTTCATCTCCCCTGATTATTATACCTTTTGACGCCGCGGCGGCAAGCCCGGCCGGGATTTGTTAGAATGGCCTCATGCCGTTCCTGGTGATAACCTCGGGAGAAGAACTGCCGCAGCAGCAGCTGCTGGCCAGGGCCCTGGCCGCGGCCGGCGGGCTGGACCTGCCTACCGCCGCCATGACGGCCCGCCGCTGCTGGGGCATACTCGGCGGCGGCATGAGCGGGGAAGCCGCCGCCGCGCTGGAGGCGGTCTGCGCCGGACTGGGCATAGCCGTCGCCAGGCTGCCGGCCGAAGCTCTCACCCCGCTGCCGCAGCCCTCGCCCGTGAACCGCCTGCTGCTCGAAGGGGACCGCGCCGCTTTCTCCGGCCCTGGCGGCTTTTCGGCGGCCGTGTCCGCCGCCGAAATAAGCGTGCTGGCCGCCGCCCCGGTGAAAGAGGAGTTCTTCAGGACGACCAAGACCACCGAAGGTCCGTCGGCCCAGGAAAAGGCCATCCGCTTCGGGATCATGGCCGTCACCGGCCTGCCGATAGGGCTGGGAAAGAGCAAGGAAGTCCTCAAGCAGGTCAGGAGCTCGGAGACTTCCTTCTACATGGACATCCTGACGGGCGGCTCGCGCCTGCGGCTGGCCTCCGACGACTTCGATTTTTCCGTTCTGGGAGCGAAGAAGACCTTCTCCAGCCAGGTGAACTTCCGCCTGCTGGCCGCCGAGCTTGCCGCTTTCTCCCCGGGGGCTTTCAGGAATACAGGGCTGAAGGCGCTGCTGGCCGGGAGACCGCTGGCGGCCCTGCCGTACGACAGCCTCGCGGACCTGGAAAAAGAAACCCTCCGCCTTTCTCTGGCGAAGGGCCTGGCCGGGGCCTGAACCGGGGATCCCCGGTCAGGCCAGGGCTTCGCTCACGGCCGTCATGAACTCCTCCACCTTGAAAGGCTTTTCGATGAGCCTGTTCACGTCGTCCAGGCGGAGCTTGTCGGAAGGCGAGACGCTGCCGGTGACCAGCAGGCACCCGCGTTTCCCGCGCCGCTCGCTGAAGAGCCGCGCGAGGTCGGTCCCGATCCCGTCGGGAAAACTGAAATCCGTTATCAGAAGGTCGAAGGCGGTCTCCTCCATCAGCCGGACCGCCTCGGAAAAGCTTTCGGCCTTGGCTATGGCGTAGCCTGTGGCCGCGAAGATGCGGTCGTAGAGTCCCAGCATGGATTTGTCGTCGTCCGCCACCAGTATCCTGGCTTTCATCTTCCGTCCCCCGGCAATAGTCTCCCCCTGGTCCGAGCGGACCCTCACCCCCGCCTATAGTGTAACTTTTGATACATTGCGGTGTAAGGGCCTTTGGACCCATCCCCTGGCCGGAATATGGGCCACGCGGGGGATGTAAGCTTTCTCCAATTGCTAGAATAGTCCCGTGGAGCGCATAAAGGGACTCGCCGGCCGCCTGGGAGCCGGGACGCTGGTATTCGCGGCGGCCGCCGCGGCCTACCTGCCGCTGCTGTCGCTGCCGTTCGTCTTCGACGACGGCATGTCCGTGCGCGACAACCCCTTCCTGCGGCATTTCTCCAGCGCGCTGCGGCTGTTCTCTCCGGACTACACGCGGATATTCAGGAACGAGAGCTTCGAACCGCTGACCTACGCGGTGCTGATGCCCGCCGGCCGCCTGTTCGCCTGGCAGCCCTGGGGGCTGCACCTGCTCTCGCTGAGCGCCCACGCCGCCTGCGCCTGGGCCGTCTACAGGCTGGCCCTCAGGCTTTTCGGCGAGAAGCGGCCGGCCGCCGCGGCCGGACTCTTCTTCGCGCTGCACCCGGCGCAGTCCGGCACCCTGATAGCCGTCCTCTTCACCGGCACCGTCTTCTCCGCGCTGTTCTTCCTCTGGGCGCTGTACCGGTTCATAGCGCGGGACGGCAGGGACGGCGCGGCCGGCAAGCTGCTGACCGGCCTGCTGTTCGGGGTCTCGCTGCTCTTCAAGGAGCGCTCCTTCACCGGCCTGCCGCTCTTCTTCCTGCTGCCGCTGGCGCGCGCCGGGGGCGGACTTAAAGAGCTGCGCCGGCGCCTGCCGGAGCTGCTGTGGCTGACCGCTTTCTGGGCAGCGGCCCTGCTTTCCCGGTTACCGGCCGGGCGCGGCTCAGGCCTGGGGACCAGGTTCCTGGACCCGGCCTGGGTGCCCGCCCGCGCCGCCGAGTACGCCAAGATGCTGGTGCTCCCGTTCTGGCTCTCACCGGCGGCGCAGAAAGTCTCTGTGATACCCGGCCCGGCCGCCCTGGCCGCGCTCGCGCTCGCGGCGGCCGGGTTGTTCTACGCGCTGAGACGCGGCCGCTCCGGGCCGGACGGCTACGGGCCAGCGGCGCTGGGCGCGGCCCTGGCCGCGCTGACGCTGCTGCCCTACCTCAACGTCCTGCCGCTGAACGACCTGGCCGAATACCTGGGCTCGGTCTTCGTCTCCAGCCGCTACCTCTACCTGCCGCTGGCCGGCGGCGCGCTGGCGTTCGGCGCGCTCTACTCCGGGCTTGAGAAATCCTGTCCGTCCCGCCTGCTCTCCGCGGCTTCGGCTTCGGCCGCCGCGCTCTTCCTGGCGCTTTCCGTGTCGCAGCAGCTCATCTGGCGCAGCGACGAGGCCGTCTGGACGCGGGCCGTGCGGCTCAACCCGCGCAGCGCCTGGGCCAATTACATGCTGGGCTCCTATTACCTGCAGGAAGGCCTTACCGGGCGGGCGCAGAGCTTCCTGCTCCCGGCGCTGGGGATGGACCCGGACAGGGGCGTGCGCTCCAACCTCCTGGGCGCGCTGGCCGCCTGCGCGCTGATGGAGGGCGATGCCGGGCTCGCGGCCGATACCGCGGCCTCGGCGCTGCGGGTCTGGGACGGGAACTACGACGCCTGGAACACCTACGGCGCCGCGCTGGCCTCCCTGGGCAGGAAGGAAGAGGCGGTACGCGCTTTCGAGGCGGCAGGCTCGGCGGAGACCACCGGCCCGGCGCCGCTGGTCAACCTGGGGAAGCTGCTGCTGGAATTGCGCCGGCCGGCCGGCGCCGCGGCCGCGCTGGAGCGCGCCCTGCTGCGAGAAAGGACGCCGGACACGCTGGACCTGCTCTGCTCCGCCTACGCCGGCGCCGGCGAGCCCCGGAAGGCGGAGCTGGCCTGCCTGGACGCATTGCGGCTGGCTCCGGGCCGGCCCGGGACTCTGCTCAGGCTGGCACGGATCTACGTTTCCCTCGGCATGAAGGAACCGGCCCTGCTCTGCCTGGACGAGGCCGGGAAGCTGGCTCCGGATAGTACGGCGGAAATCAGGGAGCTGCGGCGGCGGGCAGACGGGCTCAGCTCCCCCACTCCGGGTACGCCGCCGAGCCCAGCCCGTCGATAAGGCAGACGTGGCGCCGGCCGCGGCCGGCCTTCCCGCCCAGCTTTTCCGCGGCTTCCGCCAGCAGGGCGGGGGAGCGGCCATCTCCGCCGTACGGCAGTCCCGCGACAAAAATTATACCCCCGGCGTCAGCCCCGGACCGCTTCATGGCGGCGCCCAGCTGGACGGCTTTCCTGGCGCACTTGTCGGAAAGCTTGCTTACGGCGTCAGCCCCGAAACCCCCGCCGACCCAGCGCACTTCGAAAACATATGAAGCCCCCCCGCGCGAGGCCGCCAGGTCGGCGGTTGGCCGGGAGGACCTGGCCAGCGGGACGATATTCGTGAAACCTTCCAGGCGCAGGAAATCCGCCGCGCGCAGCTCAGCCAGGGCGGCGTCCAGCCGGCCCGGGGTAGCGTCGTCCTTATCGAAACCCGTGAGGAAAAGGGCCTCTTCGGCGGGACACCCGAACAGGCGCCCGGAGCGGGCCAGCAGCGCGGCCAGCGCCGGGGACAGGGAAGGGTCTTTTTTAAGGGCCGCCCGCAGCGCCGGGCTGGCGGCCCGCAGGCCCGGCAGGGCCGGGAGCGGCCCGCGCATCAGCTTTCCCGCAGCTTCTCCACGTAGGAGGCGTGGAACTTCTTCATCTTGTCCACCAGCGCCGTGATGTCCTCCTTGGGCGGCAGGAAGGTGGTGCGGAAATGCAGCGTGCCGGGCTCCTGGCCGAAACCGGAGCCGGGCACCACGCAGATGCCCGTGTGCTCCAGCAGGCGCAGGCAGTACTTGTTGTCGCGCGCGGCCTCGTACTTGCGGCGCTCTTCGGGGCCCATCGCGGCCGGGTCGGTCCCCTTCGGGTGCGGCAGGTCGAACTTGACGAAGGCGTACATCGCCCCCTCGGGGATGTTCACCTTCATGCCCTCTATCTCGTTGAGACCCTTGCCGAGTATGCCGGCCTTCTCCTTCAGGTCGCCCAGTATCGCGCCCTTCTCGGCCTCGTAGAGCGCGCAGCTCTCGTCGCCGGGGCGGGGCGGCTCCACCATCAGGTAGGTGACCACCTGCCCGTCGGTGTTGGAGCAGAGGCCTATGGACTGCAGCTTGACCAGCTCGGCGTAGACGTCGTCGGGCATGTTGCGCACTTCCATGTAGCCGCCGCGGTGGCCGCATTCCCCGAGAAAGCCTTTCGACACCGAGTGGAAGCTGAACAGCGTGACTTCCTTCTCGCCCAGCTCGTGCATGACCTTGGCGAAAGAGTGGAACTCCAGCCCCTCGCCGTAGACGTTCTCCTGGTAGACCTCGTCGGCCAGTATGGAGATGCCGTGCTTCTTGGCGAAGCGGATTATCATCCCGATGTTCTTCTTGGACAGCACGGCGCCGGTAGGGTTGCCGGGGTTGATGACGGCTATCGCGACGGTATTTACGCCGTTCCTCTTCGCTTCCGAGAGGCTCCGCTCCAGCTCCGCCTCGTTGAGCTCCCAGCGGTTCTTCTCGTCGAGGAAATAGTCCACCTGCCTGGCGCCGTAGAGCTCGAGCGTGGCGCTGTAGAGAGGGTACTGCGGCACCGGGATCATCACGCCGTCGTTCTCCCCGTTCAGCAGCAGGGTCAGCGCGGCCTGCACGCCCTTGGAGGCGCCGTCGGTAAGAAGTATGCGGTTGGGGTCCGCCTCTATGCCGTCGCGGCGCCGGATGAACTCCGCCACGGCCTTGCGGATGAACGGGATGCCGGCGCTCTGCGTGTAGGCGCCCATGCCGTTGGGGTTCTTCTCCAGTATCAGGCGGGCGCGGCGCACCGCGTCGGCGGGGAAGGCCCCGGAGGCGGCGGGATCGTCCATCAGCGCCGGGTATTCCAGCAGGGCGAGCACCTGGCGCACGAAGGTGAGCGGCCTCTGCCTCAGCGCCTGCGGGTTGCCTATGTTGCAGTAGATTATCTTCTTGCCCTGCTCTTCCAGCTCCTGCGCGCGGATGACTATGCGGCCGCGCACCGCGTAATGCGCCTTCAGGAGCCTGGAGTTCACATCGGAGAGTTTTACCATACAGGGATTATATAAAAAGCCGCGCCCCGGTCTCCCGCGGCGCGGCTTCAGGCGCTGAAGGCTTCTAGTTCAGCTCTTTGCTGATATGGCCCCAGGCCTTCTTCATCTCGGCGGTGAGCCGCTTCAGCTCCTCGCCGCCGACCTTCTCCAGCTTGGCGTAGCGGGCCGAGACGCCGTCGACTATCTTCTCGTAGTCCTTCTTGTCGAGCTTCTTGACCTTCTCTATCTTCTCTAGGACCTCGCCTTTCATCTTCAGCGTCCAGCCCTTGATCAGCTCGCGGTTCTTCGCCCCGCGCCTGCCGCCCAGGAAATAAGCCCCGAGCACTGCCAGGGCGGCGATGCCCACTCCGGCGGATATGACTTTCTCTTTTTTCATGGATATTCCCCCTTTCCTCGGTTCGTCCTTTATGAAATTAATACTACAAAATAGCCGGCCGGCTCACAAAGGCCTGTCGGCGGGAGGCAGGCGGCCGCCCTCCAGCTCGCGGACCCTGGCCTCCAGTTCTTCCAGCCGTTTCTCCAGCGCGGCCAGCCTGTCGGCGGAAGGCGGGAGCTGGACGGGCGCGGTCTCCGCCGCCGGGGAAGAGGCGGGCGCCGCGGCTCCGGAGAACAGGTGATAATAGCGGGTCTCCTTCTGGCCGGGCTGCCGCGGCAGGCGCGCCGCCATGGGCTCGGCCGCGCCGCTCAGCCGCTGGAGCAGGCCCTCCACCTCGGCCGTGGAGGCGAACTCGCAGAGCCGCTCGGCGCGCGTCTTGATCTCCCCGGGGGTCTGCGCCCCGCGCAGCAGCAGCACCGTCATCGCGCCGATCACCTTCGCGTCGTCGGTGCCCAGCAGGCGGCCGATGTCGTGGCGGAACTTCGGCACGCGCTCGCCCGGCGCCTGCAGCCGCTCCGCCAGCCCCTTGGCTATAAGCGATTCCACGGCCCTGCCCAGCGTCTCGGTATCCAGGTCCATCACCGGCTCCCGGCTGCTCTTCTGATTGCAGGCCAGCAGCAGAGAGTTGAAGCTGAGCGGATACTGTTCCTTCGTGGTTATGGATTTCTCGACCAGCGCCCCCAGCGCCCTGGCCTCTACCGCGTCAAGCTGCGTGATCATGCCGCCTCCTTGCCCCAGGGCGCCGGCCTGCAGCCGGGCCGTACGCGCGGCTTCCGGCCCGGCTGTCCGGGTCTACCGTGATTTTATAATAAATCCCCGCGGCGGGTTGCGGGAGCGTTATTTCTTCCCGCCCAGGCGGTAGGCGAGGCTCAGGCGGCTGTTGCTGCCCAGCATACCCATGGTGGAGAAGGAGTAATCGAGAGAGAGAGGGCCGCGCGCCAGTCCGAAGCCGAGCGACAGGCCGTTTATCTCCCTGGTGTCCAGCGCCGAGGTATTGTAGCCCGCGCGGCCCAGCAGCGTCAGGCCTGGCCCGCTCACGAAAGAATATTCCGCGCCCACGCCCAGCCAGGCCGGCCCGTCCCCGGGGAAGTTGAAGTCCGCCGCCCAGCGCCAGTTGCCGCTGAAGTGGGCCGCGGCGCCCAGCTTGACGTTGTACGGCAGCGGGGAGGTCTCGCTGCCGAACTTCAGCCCTTTGCCCAGGTTCTGCACCGCGACTCCGGCGGAGACCTCGTCATCCTCCACGATGAGGCCCAGGTCCGCGGCAGCTGTCCTGGCGGAGCCGGAAATGCGGGAGCTGATGTACTTGAGCGAGCCGCCCAGGTAGAAGCCCTCGGTAGCGGCGAAGGCGTAGCCGGCCGAGATGGCGGAATCCCTCGGGGAGATGGTACCGGCCGGGGCTCCGGTATTGTCCAGCGAGTCTATGCTGCCGTAGCGCAGGTACTGCGCGCCGAGAGCCACCGTGCCGGCGGAGCGCAGCGGTACCGCGGCCCCTAACACGTCGTACGAGAGGTCCTCCACCAGCATGGAGTGGCTGAAGGCGAAGGCGGCCGCCCCGCCGTAGGCGAGGCCCGCCGGGTTCTGGAACAGCGCCATGGCCCCGGCGGCGGGCACCGCCGCCGTCTCGCCCAGGGCCGCGCCGCGGGCGTCCACCGGCAGCTTCAGGAATGCGGCCGTGCCGGTGCCCGTCTTATCGGCGCAGACCCCCGCGCGCGCCGCGGCGCACGTCAGGAGGACTGCTGTAATTATCGCCCTGGTCTTCATCTTTCCACCGCTATCTTGAGCACCTTGCTGCGCGAACCCGATTTTATATGCACTATGTAAACGCCGCTGCCGGCCTTCCTGCCGGAGGAGTTATTGCCGTCCCAGACCTTGAAGCCGGAGTCGGCCGCCGTCACCGAGAGCTTGCGGACCAGCTGGCCGGCTATCGTGAAGATCCTTATCTCGGCCTTGTCGGTCAGATTGTCGAAGATGATGCCGTCCACGCCCGCCGGCGAGTCGAACTTGCCGCCGGAGCCGGGCTTCCACGGCACCGGGTAGGCCCGGGCCGAGTTCAGGTTGGCCGCCTGCGGCGCGAACAGCGCGAAGAAGCTGAAGTGGGTGGTGTGGCCGGTGACCTTCTTGGCCGCGAGGTCCACTACGGACGAGAGGTCCCGCTGCCAGGGGCCGGCCGCGCTGTGGGCCGAGTACATCTCCAGCTCGCTGGCGTGCAGGTTCGTGCCGTCCACTATGCCGTCGTTGTCGGCGTCGGGGAAGGCCAGCGTGACCTCGGCAGTCTGCCCGCCGGCCAGCGCGCTCTGGTTGGCCAGCGTGACCTCGGTGATCACGCCGGCGGGCTCCGCGTCGTCCGGGGCCGGAGGGGCCAGCGGCGGGTCGTTGGTGACGGAGACGGTGGAGGTGCTGTAATCCAGCGCGCCCGCGGGGATGATCACCTTGGTGACCTGCGCCGAGGCGGAGTCCGCGGCCTGCAGCGTGTTGGCGACCAGGTTGTTGACCACCTGCTGCTTGGTCACCTTGCCGCCGGAGGCGCTCTCCACTATCTCCGGCTCCACCGCGTCCACGGTTATGGTGATGGCCGCCGGGGAAGCGTCGGCCGTGTTGCCGTTGTCGGTGGCTACCGCGCGCAGGTCGTAGCTGCCCGGGGCCAGCGCGGTGACGTCCCAGTGCACGAAGTACGGCGCCGTGGCGTCGGGATTAGGGTGGACGGCGGGGTCCTTGGCCGGTATATCCAGCCACGCGCCGGACGAAGAGGCCTTGTACTGCAGCCTCACGTGCTTGACCTCGGCGATGGTGCCGGTGACCAGCTCGGCCATCACCGTGACGCTGTTGCCGTTGACGCGCCTGCCGGTCTGCGGGACCTTGATGGCGGCCTTCACCCCGGTGATGCTGTAGAGCGACGGGGACATGGCCGTGACCGAGGTGTTCTTTTCCTCCGCGCCGCAGCGGTGCACCGCCCTCAGGCCGAACCTGTAGGCCGCGCTCGAGGTGAGCACGCCGGTGGTATACGAGGTCTGCAGGGCGGTCAGCGAGGCGAGAGGGGTACCGTAATCTATGGTCCCCGTGCCGTTGTCGTAGTACAGGTTGTAGCCGGTTATCCCCTCGAAAGGCGCCGGCTCCCAGGACAGGTAAATGCGGCTTACCGGCAGCGGCTGCGCGTACAGGCCGCCGGGCGGCGGCGGGACCGGGCTGCCGGTGAGCAGGGGGCCGAGCTGGCCGTATTGGGTCGAGATGCCGTCCGCGTTCACGTTCCAGACGCGGAAGTAATAGCTGGTGCAGCCCAGCAGGCCCGTGGAGGTGAAGGAAGTGTCCGAAGTGGCCGAGGTAGCGCCGCCCGCCACCTGCACGCGCGCGGACGTGCCGGCGGGGTTGCCGTTGAGCCCCCAGGAGAGCGTGGCGCTGGTGGCGTACACCGCGGCGACCAGTCCGGAAGGCTCGGCGGCCAGCGTGGCCACTGGCGCGGCGGCCGGCGAAGCCTGGCCCTCACCGCCCGAACTCACGCCGGCGACGATGATGCTGTAGGTGGTGTTGGGGGCGAGGCCGGACTGGACATAGGACGCAGTGGCCGGCGAGGCCAGCAACGAGGACGCGGCCGTGGCGGGATAGACGCGGTAGCCGGCAGCCCCGGCCAGGCCCGCCCAGGACCAGGTTATGGAGGAGGTGCCCAGCGCGGAGCCGGCAGGCGCCTGGGCCTGCGCCGGCGGCGGAACAATATGGACCAGGGTGACGGCTGGGGCGGCTTCCGCGTAAGCCGTAGGTATGCCGGCCGCGTTGATCGCGTTCACGCGCGCGTAATAGGTGGTGCCTTCCGCGGCGTTGGTTATGGTGACCGTTCCCAGCGGCCCGGCGCCCTGATAGGCCGGGGAGAAGGACGGGGACGTGGAGATATCGTACTGGTAGCGGGTCCGCGACGGGTTCGCCCCAGCGGCCCAGGTGAAGACGAAACTGGAGTACGCCACCTGCGAGAAGGCCGGCGAGGACGGCGCCTCCGCCAGCGTGGCCTTGAAGTCGGTCAGCATGTAGCCGGCCGCTGCCGAAGTGGACACGTAGCCATAGTACGTCGTGTCCGGCGTAAGACCAGTGAAATCATGCGACGAGGCCGTATCGGTGGCGGCAAAGACGGCCAAGGAGGCGTCCGGCGCGGTGGAGAGGCGCAGGTAGTACAGGGTGCCGGGGATGAAGGTGGTCGCCCAGTTGACGGTGAGCGAGCTGGAACCCACGCCGCCAAACGGCGCGGCGCCCAGCCCCGGGATCACGTAGGTGAAGGTGCTGGTCAGCGCCTCGGAGGACTGCACGTTGCCCGCGGCGTCGGCGGCGCGGGAGACGGCGTAATAGGTGCCGCCTGAGCTTAGAGAGGAGGACGTCAACCCGACGTAGGTCCAAGCCGAAGTCCCGGAGGCGAAGTTCCAGGCCGCGGTGGAGGTCCACTGGGAGAGAGCTCCGTTCCAGAAATAGCCGTCGGCGCCGCGCCGCACCTTTACCCAGACCTGCATCACCCCGGAAACGGAGTCGGCCGCGGTGCCGCTGATGCCGGAGAGTGAATTGACGGCGCTGCCGCCAGCCGGAGAAGTCACGGCAGAGACGGGCGCCGCGCCGTCAAAGACGAAGGTGCTGGTGGAATAGCCTGCGGAGAAATTGAACGAGCTGTCCATGGCCCTGGCCGCGACAGTATAACTGGAACCGTCCACCCAGACGGGTACGGCCGCATACGTCCACGAAGAGGGCAGCACCACGGCGTTCAGCCAGGCCTGCGCGGCGGTCCAGCCCGCGCCATTCCAGTAGTTAGCGTCCGACAACCGCTTTATCGACACCGTCACCGAAGCCACCGCCACGTTATCCGCCGCCGTGCCCGTTATCGCCGCCAGCGAATTCACGTAGGCCCCGTCCGCCGGACTCAGGATGGCCTGGGCCGGAAGCGCGGCATCTTCGCCCACCCAGTCCACAAAACCGGAGGGATCGTTCTCGTAAGCCGAGCCGCCCCTCGCTCCGGAATAACCGTCCATTATTATCTTCGTCCCGGCGGCCAAAGAAGCGGCGTTGACGTTGGTCCCGATGTCGGAAGAAGCGAACGAAACGGCGGCGAACGTGGAGATAAACGGCTGCCAGTGATATATGAAATAGTCGGGCTGAAAATTGATCGCCGTGGCAGCGGGGGACATAGCGGCAAAGGTCAGGCCGGAGACCGTGAGGGCCTCCAACGCCGGCTGCACCTCTATATGCAGCCCGTCCCCCCCTCCGATGACCGCAATGGAAGACAGCACGACCGACCCGGTGTTATAATAGCCGAACATAATTGCGGAACCACTCGCGCCGCCGGAGACCGTGCTGGAGAACATGGAGAAATCCGCGCTTCCTCCGGAAACCGTTATCCCGCTGCCGACGGCTTCATCGGCGAAGAAACTACTGTTCGCCACTGAAACCCCTGTGGAGGCGGCAACCACAAGACCGCCTGAACCACGGAAATACGAGCTGTCAACAATATCCTGGGTAGAAACCAGGATCTCTGCCGAATGATAAGATGGAACGGAACTGGTGACCGTGCTAAGGCTTATCCGGTTATTACCGCCGTACAATATGGTCAGCGCGACGCTGGAAGAGCTGTATATGGAACAGTTATCAATGGAGTTATGATAGGCGCCGGCCAGCTTTACTGCGGAGTAGCCGTATAAAGAATAGCCGCCGGAAACACTGCAGTGAGAGACCGCGTTGCCTGAGCCGTAGATGCTCAGGCCGGCGGCGTTATTCACCGTGACGGTCGCGTATGACATGACGGTCCCGCTGGAAAGAGACACGCCAGAATCGAAGATACCCCCGTCCGACACTACGCTCACGCCCAGTATCTCCGCCGCCAGGGAAGTGACCTGTATGCCGTAGGGAACGGAGGCGACAGGCGCGACCACGAAGCCCTTCACCGTAACGCTGTCGCCGAGGATGCGGAAGGCGGCCGTGGAGGCTGCGGGCGGGCTTACGACGGGCACTGAGGGGAGCGCCGGGTCCGCCATTATCTTCAGCCGGTAGCCGTTGTTGACGAAGCCCTGCACGGTGACCTGCTCATTATAAGTCTGAGTGTCGCGCACAACCACGCAGACATCCACGGACAGGCTCTTATTAAGCGCGTCTACGGCTCCCTGTATGGTGGTAAAGTCGCGCGTACCATCCTGCTTTACGCTGACGGCCGAACCGCAGCCAGCCGGGATGTCGCTTACGTAAACGAAAGTGCTGGTGGAGTAAGCCGCCGACCAGTTGCCGGCGGTGTCCATGGCCCTGGCCGTCACCGTATAGGTAGAGCCGTCCACCGGCGCCGGCAAGTTCGTATAGCTCCAGGATGACGGGAACACGTCCGCGTTCAGCCAGGACCGGCCGGACGCCCAGGAAGACCCGTTCCAGTATTTCCCGGTCCCGCCGTCCTGCATGGAGACCGCCACCGCGGCCACCGCGGCGTTGTCCGAAGCCGTGCCGGTTATCGCCGCCAGCGAATTCACGTAGGAACCGTCAGCGGGGTTAAGCACTGCCAGCGTGGGAGGAACGGCGTCAGCCGGCGCCTGGCCGTACAACTCGGCCTGGGACAACGCCGCGGTCCCGTCGTAGCCCCCGGCAACCAGCACCTGCCCGTTAGCCAATCTGATCAGGCCGTGAGATACCCTGCCGTGATTCATCGGACCCGTTGGCGAGAAGGCGCCGGCGGCCGGGTCATACAATTCCGC
>JAJZOZ010000064.1 GCA_021811405.1 bacterium
GCCTGGGTGGCCAGGCCGGACACGGACCTGGGGCGTTTCGTGGCGGTCTGCTCGGCCGGCCACGTGGACGGCTACCTGGAACGGGTGAAGATCACCATCAACGGCGAGAAGGGCAAGGGCCCCACCGCGACTTCCTTCAGGACGGGGGGGATAGCCGTCTGCCCGGACATAGCCTCGGACCAGCGAATGGCCCCCTGGAGGGAAGAGGCGCTCAGGCGGGCTTACCGCTCCTCGGCGTCGATCCCGCTTTCCATCGGCGAAAAGGTCATCTTCACGCTGAACATGTACTCTTCCGAGACCGGTTTCTTCGTCCCGGAGGAGATGCAGCTGCTCTCGGAGATACAGGGGGACATCTCCTTCGCGCTTGAAGCGCTGGACAACGAGACGAAACGGGCCGCGGCCCAGGCCGCCCTGGAGCGCACCGCGGCCCACCTGGCCCACGTGATGGACGTTACCCCGGTGATGCTGCTGAAGCTGCGCTTCGCGGGTTCCGCCCATCCCGTCCTGGAATGGGTGAGCGGCAACACGGTGGCCCTCACCGGCTACGCTCCGGAAGAAGTGCTGGCCCCGGGCTGGGTCAAGCGGAACATGCACCCGGACGACCTGGCCACCGCGGGGTCCCTGGGAACGATATTCGAGAAAAAGACCCTTACCAGGGACTTCCGCTTCCGCCACAAGAACGGCGGCTATTTCTGGGTGCACGCCCAGCTGCGGCTGACGTCTCCCGACGAGGCCATAGGCTCCTGGACGGACATCAGCCGCCTCAAGGAGTCCGAGGGGGTCCTGCAGGAGCTGATAGACGCCTCGCCTTACGGCGTGGTGCTGCGCGACGGGCGCGCCATCTCGTATGTAAACAGGAGCGGGCTGGAGATAATGCGCGCGGCCTCGGAGAAGGACTTCGTCGGGCACAGCATACTGGAGCGGATACCGGAGCGCTACCGGCCGGAGATAGAACGCAGGATGGCCGAGGTGGACCAGGGGCTGCCTGCCCCGCCCGTGGAGATAGAGGTCACGGCCATGGACGGCAGGACGGTGCCGCTGGAGCTGCACAGCCGCCGGATCCAGTACGGCGGCAAGAAGACGGCGGTGGTGTTCTTCCTGGACCTGACGGCCAAAAAGAACTCCGACAGCCTGATGCGCGAAATGCTGACCATGCAGAGGGTGGAATCCCTGGGGCTGCTGGCCGGGGGCATAGCCCACGACTTCAACAACATGCTGATGGGAATAATGGCCAACATCTCCCTGCTGGAAAAGCGCTGTCCGCTGGACAAGGAGACCGTGGAGATACTGAAGGACACGCTGGCCGCGGCCGGGGAGGCCAAGAGCCTCACCTCCAATCTGCTGGCCTTCTCCAAGGGCGGCAAGCCGGTCAAAAAGGAGATGTGCCTGGAGAAGGCCCTCCGGGACATATTCAGCCTTTCCACGCGCGGGGCCAGCGCGGCCGCGGAGCTGGATATAAGTGAAGCTCTCTGGAGCGTGAACGGCGACGAAGGCCAGCTCAAGCAGGCCGTGGGAAACCTGCTCATCAACGCCGTGCAGGCCATGCCTAAAGGAGGAACGCTGCGCCTCGAGGCGCGGAACCTGCCGGAAGGCTCTCCTCTTCCCGGCCTGCTGCCGTCCGGCAAATACGTCAGGATCACGGTGTCCGATACCGGCATAGGTATACCAGGCGAATACCTGGGGCGTATCTTCGAACCCTACTTCTCCACCAAGAAGAAGGGGCACGGTCTGGGCCTTTCCATGGCCTGGTCCGTGGTAAAGAACCACGGCGGCCACATAACCGCGGCCTCGGTCCCGGGCAAGGGCAGCACTTTCGACATCTATCTGCCCGCTTCCGGCCGCTGCCTCAGAACCGCGCCGGAGAGCGCTACCGAGGTGCTGAAAGGGACCGGCCGCATCCTGGTGCTGGAGGACGAGGAGATAGTCATAGGCGCTGTGCGGCGCATGCTGCGGGAGCTGGGCTACGAGTGCGAGATAGTGCAGGACGGCCGGGACGCGCTGCGCCGTTACGCCGAGGAGAAGGCCGCCGGCAGGCCTTTCGACGCCGTCATCATGGACCTCACCATCCCCGGCGGCATGGGCGGCAAGGAGGCCGTGGCGGAACTGCGCAGGACCGATCCCTCCGCCAGGGTCATAGCCTCCAGCGGCTATTCAGACGACGCCGCCATGGCCGCTCACGCCGCCAACGGGTTCGACGCCGTGCTGCCAAAGCCGTACAAGTTCGAGGAGCTGGCCGCGGCGCTGCGGAAGCTGCTGGCCGGCGGTCAGGAGCTTAAATGAGCGAGTCCGGAGGCGGGGAACATCCTCCCGGGAACGAGAACAGGACACCCCTCAGGGCGGGGGGAGCGGACCGGGCAGGGAAGCCGGTAGTGGAATGGCGCAGCCCGGCCGCACTGGCCTGCCTGCTGGGCGCCGCTTTAGCCGTAATAGCCCTGGCCGCCTGGGCCGCCGGCTGGCCGGAGCTGGGAGAGTTCGGGATGGGCGTGGTGCCGATGGCGCCCTCCTCCGCCTGCGCTATACTGCTGCTCGCCGCCGCCGCCGTCGTCAAAGAGTCGCGTCTACCTCCGAAGTCCAGGTCCGCGCTTGGCCTGTTCCTGCCGCTGCTTGTGATCGCCGCGACGGCGCCGTTGCTCTGGCGCATGATCGCGATGCTCGGGGCGGAAGGCCCGGCCATACTCGCACAGAATCCCGCAGCCGCGGCGCCTCCGTTCTGGCGCATGTCGCCGCTGGCGGCGGGGCTGTTCCTGGCGCTGGGTTCCGCGTTCTTCCTGGCCGGGCTCTCTTCAGCGGTTCCTTTCTTCGGCATAGCCTCCTCCGGGCTCGGTACCCTTACCATGCTGGCTTCCGGCTTCCTGCTGCTCGGGTACCTGTACGGCTTGCCATACCTGGACCGGACTGTGGTCATCCCGGTGGCCTTCGCCACGGCCGCTTCCTGTTTTCTGCTGTCCTTCGCCGTCCTGGCAGGCTATCCCCGGAGGGCTCCGGCCCGCTTCTTCGCCGGGCCTTCGCTGCGGGCCAAGCTGCTGCGCGGGTTCATGCCGCTGATAATCATCTCCGTGCTGGCGAACGCTCTCTCGCGCAAGTTCCTGCCTGAGGCCAGCCCTGTCCTGCGGCACGGCCTGGGCGCGCTGGTGGCCATACTGGCGCTCTCCGTGCTGGCCGCCTGGCTGGCCAAGCGGATAGGTGATTCGGAGGCGCGGGCCATGGAAAGGCTTCTTTCTTCGGAAGCCAAGTTCGCGCGCCTGTACGGCCAGATGCTGGACAGCTTCGTCTACGTGGACATGCAAGGCCGCATTTCGGGGTGCAACGCCGCGTACGAGCGGCTGACCGGATATACCCTGGAGGAGTTGAAGAGGCTGACCTACCGCGACCTGACACCGGAAAAGTGGCGCGAGGACGAGGAACGGATCGTTAAAGAGGAGATAATACCCAAGGGGACCTCCGGCGTCTACGAGAAGGAATACCGCCGCAAGGACGGTTCCCTGGTACCGGTGGAACTGCTGACGGTACTCGACAGGGACCCCTCCGGGAAACCGGCGGGCATGTGGGCCATCATCCGCGACCTGACCGACAGGAAAGCCGCCGCGCGCGCCCTGGCCGGGAGCGAAGAGCAGTTCCGGCTGATGTTCGAGGAGCACAGCGCCGTCATGCTGCTGATAGACCCGGCCTCGGGAGAGATCGTCAGGGCCAATAAAGCGGCCGCGCGGTTCTACGGCCATCCGCCTGAAAAGCTTCGGGGCCTGAAGATCTGGGAGATAAATACCCTCTCCCGGGAGGAGATCTCGGCCATACACGGCCGCATACTCAGGGGTGAGGAGAACTTCTTCGTCTTCCGGCACAGACTGGCCTCCGGAGAAGAACGGACGGTGGAGGTCCGCTCCTCGTCCATCCCTCTGGCCGGCAGAAAGCTTAACTTCGAGGTCGTCCACGACATCACCGAGCGCGAGCTGGCCGAGCGCCGGACGCTGGCCGAAAAATCGAGAGCGGAATCGTACCTGGAGATCGTCGGCGTCCTGATAATCGCGCTGGAAAAGGACCGCACCGTTTCCCTGGTCAACCAGAAAGGCTGCGAGATACTGGGCTACGCGCGGGAGGAGATGCTGGGACGCGACTGGTTCGAACTGGCCATACCCCCGGAGCGGCGCGGTGAGATAAAGGCGGTTTTCGACAGGGTCATGTCCGGGGACTTTAAGCCCGTAGAACATTACGAGAACGAAGTCGTGGTCAAGGGCGGGGAGCGGAGACTCATAGCCTGGAGCAACGCCCTGCGCAGGGACCCGGACGGCAACGTGATCGGCCTGCTCGCGTCCGGGGAGGACATCACCGAACGCCGGAAGGCGGAGGACGCTCTGAAGCGCAGCGAGCGGGACCTCAAGGAGGCCCAGCGGCTGGCGAAGGTGGGCAGCTGGGAGTTCGACCCGGCCACCGGCGCCGGGAGCTGGACGGAGGAAGTGGCCCGCATCCACGGACTGGACCCCGCCAGCCCCACCGATATGGCGCTCGGGCTGAGTTTCTATTCCGGCGCCTCCAGGAGGGCCATAGAGGCCGCCATAAAGGAGGCCGTGGAGGAGGGCAAGGGCTACGACCTGGAGCTGGAACTGACCACCTCGCAGGGCGAGCGGAAATGGGTGCACACCATAGGCAGGACCTTGGTCAGGGACGGGCGCACCGCCAGGGTTTACGGCACCTTCCAGGACGTCACCGAGCGCCGTCGGCTGGAGGACGGGCTGCGAGAGCTGTCCCGGCAGCGCCAGCTGGCGCTGGACGCGGCCAGCCTGGGCTGGTGGGCCTATGACCCGGCATCGCGCGTGGCGACCTACGACGAAGGCTACAAGAAGATCTTCGAGGTGGAAGGGCACAGCAAGCCTAACGACGAGATACTCAAGCGCCTCCACCCGGGCGACCTCCCCGGAGTGTGGGCCAAAGTGGAGGCCGCGCTGGACCCGGAAGCCCCGAAGCCCTACTTCGCCCAGTATCGCGTGCTGATGCCGGACGGCAGGGTAAAGTGGGTGGAGGCGTACGGCCTGGCGGTCTTCGAGGGCGAAGGGCGGGAGAAGCGCGCCGTTGACTTCATAGGCACGGTGGCGGACATCACGGCCCGCAAGCACGCCGACGAGCTGCTGAAGAGCTACGCCAGGACCCTGGCCGACAAGAACAAGGAGCTGGAGGACTTCCTCTACGTGGCCTCGCACGACCTGCGGGGGCCCATGGTCAATATCCAGGGCTTCTCGCAGAACATCGGCAGGTACTGCGCCCTCCTGTCGGAGGAACTGAAGCCGCCGGAAGGAAGCCGGGCCCGGGAACTGCTCGGCAGGGACATCCCCGAGGCCCTCGGGTTCCTGCAGGGCGGGGCCAACCGGATGGACGCTCTCATCAGCGCGCTGCTCAAAGTCTCCCGCCTGGGGCGCGCTGAGCTGCGCCCCGAGCGCGTAGACATGGACGCGCTGATAGCCGAGATCTCCTCCTCCATGTCCTACCAGCTCGGCGAGGCCGGCGGGACCATGAAGGCCGGCCCGCTGCCGCCCTGCGAGGGGGACCGCCTGCAGCTGCCGCAGGTCTTCTACAACCTGGCGGACAACGCGCTGAAGTACCGGGACCCGGCGCGGCCGCCGGTAATAAAGATAGCCGGGGAACCGGGGACCGACGGCTTCGTCAGCTACACGGTGTCGGACAACGGCCGGGGGCTGACGGCCGAAGAAGCGGACGGGAAGATCTGGGGCCTGTTCTACCGTTCGGAGAACAGCGCCCCGGTGCCGGGAGAGGGCATAGGCCTCACCGCCGCCAAGCGCATTGTGGAGCGGCACGGCGGCACCATAGCCGCCTCGCGCAACGCCGAGGGCGGCGCCACTTTCACCATAAGGCTCAAGGAGTACGGAGGATAAATGGAGAACGACAGGAACGATATGCCGGTGACCATAGTTATCGCGGAGGACGACGACGGCCACGCCAGGCTGATAACGGAGCACCTGAAGGAATCCGGGGTCAATAACCCTACCGTAAGGCTCAAGGACGGCCAGGAGACCCTGGATTTCTTCTTCCGGAGCGGCGAGGGGAAAAAGGCCCAGTCCGGCCGCGGTTATTTGCTCCTGCTGGACATCAAGATGCCCAGGGTGGACGGCATAGAGGTGCTCAAGCGGCTCAAGAGCCACGAAGAACTTAAGACCCTGCCGGTAATAATGCTGACCACCACCGACGATCCGCGCGATGTGGAGGCCTGCTACCGGGCCGGCTGCAACAATTATCTCACCAAACCGGTGGCCTTCACCAGGTTCGCCGAGATAGTAAAACGGCTGGGGCTCTTCATCTCCATCGTAAAAGTAGCTAAAATATAACAGCGGGCGCGCCGGCGCCGCTGGAATATGCCACGTAAGAAACTGCTGCTCGTAGAGGACGACGCCCAGATGCTGGCCGTGCTGCGCCGCTACCTGGAGAACCACGACTACTCCGTCCTCTTCACGGACAACGGCAGCGAGGCGCTTATCATGGCGCGCGACTCCAGGCCGGACCTGGTCATAGCGGACGCCGGCCTCCCCGGCCTGGACGGTTTCGAGCTCTGCCGCTCCCTGAAGGGTTCCCCGGCCACCGCCGCCATGCCCGTCATCCTCATCTCCGGAGGGCGCACCGGGGACGAGGATATTGTGGAGGGCTACGGACAGGGCGCGGACGATTATCTTACCAAGCCTTTCGCCTACCCGGTGCTGATGGCCAAGATAGGGGCCGTGCTGCGCAGGTACGAAGGCCTCCCCCGGGACGCCACCCTGCGCGAGAAGGGGCTGGAGCTGGACCCCGCGGCCAGGACCGTAACGGTATCGGGGAAACCCGCGCAGCTCACCCGCAAGGAGTTCGACCTGCTGGCGCTGCTGCTGGAGAAGAAGGGGCGCGTGCTGGGCGTGCCGTACCTGCTGGAGACGGTCTGGGGCTACGACATGGCCACCTACGACAACCCGCACACGGTGGAGACGCATGTCTCTTCGCTCAGGAAGAAGCTCGGGCGCAACCTCGGCTCGCGCATACACAGCGTTACCGGGCACGGCTACAAGTTCGAATAAAGGGATACCTCATGGGGAACGACGACGGCAGGCTGGAAACCGGATTGGGCGGGGAAGCCCTCGAGCGCAAGATGGAAGCCCTGGCGCGGCTGGCCGGCGGCGTGGCGCACGACATGAACAACATCCTGGGCGCCATAGAAGGCTATACCACCCTCTCGCTGCGCGGCCTGGCGCCGTCGGAGCCGCTGCGCGCCGACCTGGAGGAGATACGCAAGGCCGTGGCCAAGGGCTCGGCCCTGATGAAGAAGCTGCTTTCCTTCGGCCGGCGCCAGGCGCTGAACAGGACGCGGTTCGCCGCCGCCGACCTGCTGGCGGACCTGGCCGCCAAGGGCGGCGAGGCGGCGGGCCCCGGGATCAGCATAGAATGCCGCGCCCGGCCCGGGCTGCCGGAGCTGGACGCCGACGCGCGCCAGCTGGAGCGCCTGTTCATGAACCTGCTGCTCAACGCCAGGGACGCCATGCCCTCCGGCGGGCAGATCTCGGTGCTGGCGGAGGCGGCCGGGCCTTTCGTGAAGATCTCGGTCTCCGACCAGGGGTCGGGCATGCCGCCGTCGGTGGAAAAACATCTTTTCGAGCCTTTCTTCACCACCAAGGAGAAAGGCAAGGGCGCCGGCCTGGGGCTGGCGGAGGCCTACGGCATAGCGCGCCAGCACGGCGGGCGCATAGAGGTGAGCACGGCGGAGGGCAAGGGTTCGGTATTCTCCGTGCTGCTGCCGGCCGCCGGGGAGAGCCGGGCGCCGGCCTCCGGGACCGCCGCCTCTAAGGCCCCCGCGGGCAGGAAGCCGGCCGTGCTGGTGGTGGAGGACGACGAGGACCTGCGCGGCATGGCGCTGAGGGCGCTGTCCGCGGAAGGCTTCCTGGCCTCCTCCGCCCCGAACCTGGCGGGGGCGCTGGCCGCCCTGGAGAAGGGGACTTTCGACGTGGTTTTCTCGGACATAGCGCTGCCGGACGGCGACGCCACGCTGGTTTTCCCGCGCATGCGCGCGCTGGCCCCGCGCTCCTGTTTCATCTTCACCAGCGGCTACGTGCAGAGCGAGGCCGTTACCGCCTTCCTGAAGGGCGGCGGCCATACCTTCCTGATCAAGCCTTACGCCATAGACGCCCTGGTCTCGGAGATAAAGCGCTGCCTCGGGATCTGAGGAAGATCTGAGCATCCCCTGAAGTTCATCGTAGCCCCTCCTCCTATACTTTAAGCGAGGAGGGGTTATGAGCGCCATCATCAAAACCTTATTACTGCAGGCCTGCGCGGCCTTCGCCCTGCTGCCGGCCGCCGCGGCCGCGGACTACTCGGACCTGGCGGGCCGTATCGCCAAAGCCGCCGCCGCCAACGGGATAACCCGCGTGGCGCTGGCCTCGTTCAGCGCGCTCTCGGCGCCTTCCTCCGAGGCTGAATACGCCCGCGAGAGGACCGCCGCCGGCCTTTCCTCCGCCCGGGAGCTGGTGGTGCTGGACCAGGAAGCGCTGGAGGGTTACGGCGGCCCCAAGGCCTGGAGCAAGCTGCCTTCCCGCGAGCGGCCGCAGGCCTTCGTGAAGGGGGCGCTGTTCCAGGCCGGCGAGGAAGTGACCCTGCTGGTCAAACTGGTGGACGCGGCCAGCGGCCGCGTGCTGGAGACCGGGGAACTGCGGTCCTTCTCCCGTTCCGGCGCCCTGCCGCCGGTGCCGGACATAGACTGGAACTCGCCGCCCGCCACCGCCAAGGTGGACGGCGGCTTCCGGGACGCCCCCGCGGACGACGGCTTCAACTGCGCGGCCGCGTTCAAACAGATGGGGCGGATAAATTCCGCCGCGGTGGACCTCAAGGCCCGCTACTGGGCGGCCAAGATGAAGGAGCCCGGCTTCGTGCTGGGCAGCCTGTCGCGCAACCCCGGCAGCGAGATCCGCGACAGGGGCGTGCGCGAGAAGTTCTACGCGCTGCTGGCGGACTATCACGAAAAGGCCGGCGCGCCGACGCTGCCGGAAGCCCAGTTGAAGAAACTGGAGGAGTTCATGGGCAGGGAGAGCGACGTGATAGACCGCTGCGGCTCCAGGTAGGGGGAAATATGGAAAGGAGCATCTTGCTGGCCGACGACGACAAGACGATGCAGGAGGTGGTGTCCAGGCTGCTGAACGCCCGCGGCTGGCGCGTCAGCACCGCCGACGACGGGGTCTGCGCGCTGGAGCAGCTGGCCCGGCAGGTGCCGGACGTCATCCTGCTGGACCTCAACATGCCGCGCCTCTGCGGCCGCGAACTGCTGTCCCGGCTGCGGCGCGACCCGCGCACCGCCCTGGTGCCGGTGATAATACTCAGCGGGGAGAACAGCCCTCAGGAGAAGGCGGCCGAGTTCGACATAGGCGCCGACGACTACATCTGCAAGCCTTTCGACGTAGGGGAACTCGCCTCGCGGATAGAGGGCGCGGCCAGGCGGGCGCGCCGCCTGCTGGCCGCCAATCCCCTTACGCAGCTCCCCGGCGGGCCGGCCATAGAGGAGGAGGCCGGGGCGCGCATAGCTTCCGGCGCGCCGCTGGCCTTCTTCTACGTGGACATAGACAACTTCAAGGCCTATAACGACAACTACGGCTACTTCAAGGGGGACGCGGCCATCCGGAAGGTCGCGGGCCTGCTGACCGAAGTGCAGAGCGACCTGCGCGGCGAGGATATCTTCGTCGGACATATCGGCGGGGACGACTTCGTGCTGATGTGCTCCCCGGACAGGGCGGAGGCCATAGCCGGCGAGGTGGCCTCCCGCTTCGACGCCGCGGTGCGGGAGCTCTATTCCGCCGAGGACGCCGGGAGGGGCTACATAACGGCCAGGGACCGCTCCGGCGCGGAGCGCTGCTTCCCGCTGATGTCGCTCTCCATAGCCATAGCCACCAACGAGCAGCGCAAGCTGGACCACTACGCCAGGATAGCCGACATAGCCGCCGAGATAAAGAAGTTCCTGAAAGGCCGGCCCGGCAAGGGCGGCAGCGCCTTCCTGAAGGACAGGCGCCGGGACTGAAAGCGCCGCCAGGGCGGGATGGGAGGTTTTTATTCTATAATCCAGGTAACGGAATATGGCCAGGATACTGATAATAGAGGACGACGCGATAGTGCGCGACGCGCTGTCCGTTTTCCTTATGCGCGCCGGCCACCAGGTGGCGGCGGCCGCGGACGGCGTGGCCGGCGTGGAGGCTTTCGAGGCCGAAAAGCCCGACCTGGTGATACTCGACCGGGCCCTGCCCCGGCTCTCCGGCTCCGGCGTGTTCGAGAAGATACACAAGGCGGGGCCGGACGTGCCGGTAATAGTGTTGACCGGCCACGACGATCCGGAGGAGGGGCGCATATACCTCAAGCACGGCGCCGCCGCCTTCCTTTCCAAGGGCGACGGCCTCTCCCGCGTGCTGGACGAGATAGACAGGTTCGTGGCGCCGGCGCAGCCGGCCGCCGCGCCGGCCCGCATCCTGATAGCCGAGGACGACGAGGCCATGCAGGGAGTGCTGCGGCGCTGCCTGGCCAGCGCGGGGTATTCCGTCATCACCGCGGCCGACGGCCTGCAGGCGGAGCGGCTGGCGCGGGAGCACAGGCCGGACATAGTCCTGCTGGACATCTTCATGCCGGGCAAGAACGGCGTGGAGGTGCTGGAAACCCTTTCCCGGGAGCTGCCCTCCACGGGCTTCCTGATGATAAGCGGCAACGAGGACGAGGAGATAGCGAGGGACTGCCTGCGCAAGGGCGCCTTCGACTACATCCCGAAGCCTCCCCACCTCGACTCTCTCGAGAACATAATCCGCAACAGGCTGTTCCTGCAGCGCGGAAGCCGCTGACGCCGCGCGGGGTTACGGCAGCGCGGAGGCTACGGCGGCCAGGAACTCCGCCACGTCGAAGGGTTTCTCGAAATAGAGTTCCGGCAGTCTTTCCGGGGCCGCTTCATGAAGCGAGCCGGTCACCAGCAGGCTCCTGCGCCCAGGGCACTTTTCTTCGAACAATCTTATCAGGTCCGTGCCGAGGCCGTCGCCGAGACGCAGGTCCGTTATCAGCAGGTCGTAATCGTTGGAGCCGATGAGCCCGGCCGCTTCCGAGAAGCTGGAGGCCAGCGAAATAGAATAATCGGTCACGGAGAACATGCGCCGATAGACGCCGAGCATGATCTCGTCGTCGTCGGCCACAAGTATACTGGCTGGCATTCCCCGGTCCCTTTCCCCGGCGCGGCCGCCCGCTCCCGGCCCGCGCCGGAAACAAGTCTAACATAACCTGTAAGTTCCAGACAGAGACCATAGGTCAGAATATCCACGGAAAAATCCACCAATGGATTATGGGAGGGGGGGCCGGCAGATATAATAAAGTCTTGAAAAGGGGGCGCGCCATTGAGGCTTTCCGGCAGTACGCCGGGGTCCCCGTATCCCGGGAGGAACGCCGCGCGGTCGGCCGGCCGTTCGCCCGGACCAAGGTCGGGGCCGTACTTCCAGTGTCAGGCCGCTGCGCCATATCCTCTACGGCCGGAACGGAGACGTTATGGGCATGGATATTTATGCCGGGCTCGCCGCGCAGCTGCGCCTCAGGCGGCTGCGGGCGGGGCTTACGCTGGAGGAGCTGGCTGAGGCCGCGGGTATCAGCGTCAGTTTCCTGGCTTACCTGGAGGCGAACAAGAAGCGGCCCAGCCTGGACACGCTGGCCAGGCTGGCCGGGGCGCTGAAGGTCCCGGTCTCGGGATTTTTCAGGGAAAACGGCGGCAGCGGGACGGTCCCCGAAGAACTGAAGGCGCTGGACAGGCTGATGAAGCTGCTGCGTGGCCTGAGCCGGGAGGACGCGGGAACCGTCCTGGCCGTGGTGGCGGCCCTGGTTAAGAAGCTGTCCCGCGGCCGGCCCTGACGCGGCCGCTCAACGTGAGCCGCGGGACTACTCGGCGGAAGAGGGGGCGCCGGCCAGAGCGTCGCGGACCTTCTGCGAGAGCAGGTCCAGCGTGAACGGTTTCTGGATGAAATTCCTGGCCGGGTCCAGCAGTTCGTCCTCGAAGCCGGAGTGCTCCGTATAACCGGACATGAACAGCAGTCCGATGTCCGGGTAGAGGGACTTGAGCCTGCCGGCCAGCTCCAGACCGGTGAGCCGGGGCAGTACCAGGTCGGTCAGCAGCAGGCAGACGGGGGCCTTCCGGCGCCTGCAGAGGGCCAGCGCTTCCTCGGCGCTGCCGGCCTCCAGCACCTCGAGCCCGTCCGCCGCCAGGGTGCGGCGGGCGACGGTCCTCATCTGTACGTCGTCGTCCACCACCAGCACTGCGCCGCCGGCCGCTACGGCCTTCGCCGGCGGGCGCGGCCTTTCCTCCGGCTGCGCGCCCGCGGACGCCCTCTCCGGGAAGTAGATCTTGAAGACCGTCCCGCGGCCGACCTCGCTGTAGACGGCTATGTGGCCGCCGCTCTGCTTTATTATGCCGTGCACGGTGGAGAGCCCGAGCCCGGTCCCCTTGCCCTTGGGCTTGGTGGTGAAGAAAGGCTCGAAGATGTGCGTCTGGGCCTCCACGCTGATCCCGCTGCCGGTGTCGCTGACCGTCAGAAGGATGTAATCGCCGGGCGCGATGGTGCCGTGCCGCTGTATATAGGCCTCGTCCATGCGCACCCGGGACGCCTCCAGGGTCAGCTTGCCGCCCTTGGGCATGGCGTCCCGCGCGTTCACGCAAAGGTTCAGGAGCACCTGCTCCAGGTGGCAGGGGTCGGCTTTGATGTGAAGCGGATGTTTAGGCGCGGCTAGGGAGAGTTTTATGTCCTCTCCCAGCAGCCGCCCCAGCATGGCTTTCATGCCACGCAGCACCTGGCCGACGTCCAGCACTTCCGGGCTCAGCACCTGTTTGCGGCTGAAGGCCAGCAGCTGGCGGGTCAGAGCCGCCGCGCGCAGGCCTGCTTTTTTGATCTCCTCTACGTCTTCGCGGCGCGGCTTTCCGTCGTCGAGCCCTTTGAGCAGGAAATCGCAATAGGCCAGTATGGCCGCGATTATGTTGTTGAAGTCGTGCGCTATGCCGCCTGCCAGCCTGCCGGCGGTCTCCATCTTCTGCGACTGCCGCAGCTGTTCCTCCAGCAGCGCCTTTTCCCGCTCCGCCTCCTTGGCGGCGCTGGCGTCCTCGGCTATGACCAGGTAGCGCGCGCTGGAACTGTCGAAGGCCGGCAGCGAGGTGACGGCCAGCTTTACCGGGACCAGGGACCCGTCCGGCCTTATATAGCGCTTTTCGGCGTGGAATATCTCCGTTTCCCCGGCCGCCAGCGCGGACAAACCTTTTTGTTGGGGCCCGATATCCTCTTTGGGCGTGATCCGCTTCCAGTCCAGGGAGCACAGCTCTTCCGCCGTCCGGCCGGTGATCCGGGAGAAAGCCGGGTTGACGCTCAGGTACCTGCCCGTGGCCGCGTCAAGCAGGGATATGCCGGTGGGTGCCTGGGTGAAGACCGTCTTGAAGAGCGTCTCGCTCTCGGCCAGTTTTTCCAGGGCTTTTTCCCGGGCGGCCAGCTCCTCCCTCAGCTCGCGGGTCTTCGCGGCCACCATTTCCTGCAGGCGGTCGCGTTCTTCCCGTTGCGAGATGCGGGCCGCCTTCAGCGTGAGCATCGCCCGTATCTGCACGGCCAGCTCCCAGAGCGCGGGCGGCTTGGTGATAAAAACATCCGCGCCCGCTTCGAAGGCTTTTGCGCAGAGCGCTTTGTCCGGCTGGGTGGCGGTTATCATGACCACCGGGACGTCCCTGAGCCTGGCGTCGTCCTTTATGCGGCGGCAGGCCTCGAAACCGTCCATCTCCGGCATGACCACGTCGAGCAGGATGATGTCCGGGTCGCGGGTCAGGGCCAGCTCCAGGCCTTTGCGGGCGCTCTGCGCCGTATAGATCGAGGCCCCCGGGAAAATATGGGCTATGGCGACGGAGAGGCTCTCGAGGTTCTCGGGCGAGTCGTCGATGGCTAACAGTTTCAGTCCGGTAGCGGTCATTTGCAGTTCCCCTTGAAGCCAATGGCATGAGCCGCAGGCCGGCGTTGAAGGACCGGTCTTAGGCGGATGCCTGGCGGTATTCTGACGGGTTGTGCCTATCCCCGCGAATATTATATAGCATTTTCCGGTGATGGCGCTGCCCGGTGCCGGTAGCGGGGCCGCGCGCGCTTGACCCGGGCGGCCCTGAAATGGGATAATATAAGCGTAGTACAAACCGAGAGCTCAAGTTTTTGAAGCCTATCCTTCGGCTGTTTCGCAGAGGAAAGCGCAGAAAGAGTTGAGATCAGGTAAACAGTCAGGAGGATAGTAAAATGAGCAAGCGTATATATGTGGGCGGCCTGCCCTTCAAGACCACCGAAGAGGAGATGAACGGCCTTTTCGCGGCTTACGGCCAGGTTTCCAGCGCCAAGCTGATCACCGACAAGTACAGCGGCCAGTCCCGCGGCTTCGGCTTCGTTGAGATGCCGAACGACGAGGAAGCGATGGCTGCCATGGAGAAGCTGAACGGCTCCGATTTCGGCGGCCGCAAGCTGACCGTGAACGAGGCTCGCCCGATGGAAGCCCGCCCCCGCTCCGGCGGTTTCGGCGGCGGCCGCGATCGCGGCGACCGCGGTGGCCGCGGCGGCTACGGCGACAAGTGGTAATCTAA
>JAJZOZ010000229.1 GCA_021811405.1 bacterium
CCTGAACTTCGGCAAGCCGGCGCCGTTCAAGGGCAACGCCGACGTCGCCGCGATGGAGAAGTTCATAAAGGAGAAGGGCGCGAAGACCATCCCGCTCTGCGTGATGACAGTGACCAACAACTCCCTGGGCGGCCAGCCGGTCTCCATGGAGAACCTGAAGGCCGTGCGCGAGCTCTGCACCAGGCACGGCATCCCGATGTTCCTGGACTGCGCGCGCTTCGCCGAGAACGCCTATTTCGTCAAGCTGCGCGAGAAGGGCTACGCGCAATGCCCGGTCAGGGAGATCGCCGAGGAAATGTTCGAGCTGGCCGACGGCGCGTGGATGAGCTCCAAGAAGGACGCGCTCGTCAACATAGGCGGCTTCCTCGCGATGAACAACCGCGACTGGGCGGCCAAGGCCCGCCAGCTGCTGATCTTGACCGAGGGCTTCAACACCTACGGGGGACTCGCCGGCCGCGACCTCGAGGCCATCGCGATAGGCCTGCGGGAGGTACTCGACGAGAACTACCTGCAGTACCGCATCCGCTCCTCCGCCTACCTCGGCGAGGGCCTGCTGAAGCACGGGGTACCGATCATAAACCCCCCAGGCGGCCACGGCGTCTACGTGAACGCCAAGGAGTTCCTGCCGCACATCAAGCCGCAGAACTTCCCGGCGCAGGCGCTGGCCTGTGCGCTGTACCTGGAGGGCGGCATACGCGGCGTGGAGATAGGCACGCTGATGTTCGGCAAACGCGATAAGAACGGCGCCTACCAGGCGGCCCCGATGGAGCTGGTCCGCCTCGCCATGCCGCGCCGGGTCTACACGCAGAGCCATATAGATTACGTTATAGAGGTGTTCGGCTGGCTTGCCAAGCACAAGAAGAAGATAACCGGCCTGGAGGTAGTGGAAGCCCCGCCGATACTGCCCCATTTCACCGCCAAGCTCAGGCCGGTGAAGTAATTCCGGCCGCGCAGACCGTTCGGCTTCACAGCACCGTATGTTCAAGAGAGACAGGATAGCAGGGATCAGGCAGCAGCTGGAGGATATCGCCGGGCGCGGCAACGTCCGCACCGGCGAGGCCGACATACTGATGTACTCCTACGACGCCGGCATGGCCAGGGCCAGGCCGGAGGTCGTGATAGATATTTCGGCCGGGTCCCAGGTGGCGCCGGTGGTGAAGCTGCTGCACGGCGCCGGCATCCCCTATCTCCCGCGCCTGGCCGGCACCAACCTCTCCGGCGGCACCATCCCCCTCAAGGGCGGGGCGATACTGAATCTCGCCCGGCTCAAGCGCATACACCGGATAGACACCGTCGCGAAGGTCGCCGTGGTGGAGCCCGGCGTCGTGAACATGGAGCTGCAGAAGGCGCTGGAGCCGTTCGGCTTCTTCTATGCCCCGGACCCCGCCAGCCAGAAGGTCTCCACGATAGGCGGCAACATCGGAGAGAACGCCGGCGGCCCGCTCTGCCTGAAATACGGAGTTACCGCCGACAACGTCGAGAAGCTCGAGGTGGTCACCCCGGAAGGGGAGCTCTGCACCTGGTCCTACCGCGACGCGGGCCCCGACCTGATGGGGCTGATGGTCGGCTCCGAAGGCACCCTCGGCATCGTCATCCGCGCCTGGCTGAAGATACTCCCGCTGCCCTCGCATATAAAGACCGCCTCGGCGGCCTTCCCCTCCATGGACGGGGCCATGCGCGCCGTAACCCGCATCATCAGCTCCGGCATCCTGCCCAGGGCCCTCGAGGCGATGGACAAGGTCTCGCTGGACGCGTCTCTCGGCGGGAAGAAGGGGCATTTCCCGGAAGGGACCGAGGCGGTGCTGATACTCGAGCTGGACGGCGAGGACCCGGTAAGGATCAGGACCGAGCTGGAGACTTCGCACAAGATCTGCCACGAGCAAGGCTGCGCGGCCTTCAAGATGGCCGAAAGCGAGGAGGAGCGGGCGATGCTCTGGCAGGCCCGCAAGGGGGCCTATCCCGCGCTGGCCCGCCTGGCGCCCGACGTGCTGGTAGAGGACGGCGTGGTGCCGAGACCCCTGCTGCCCGAGGCCCTGAAGGCCACCCGCGACATCATCTCCAGCTACAAGCTCACCGCAGGCCTGCTCTTCCACGCCGGGGACGGCAACCTGCACCCCAATATCGTCTTCGACCGCCGCGACAACGAGGAGGTCAAGCGGGTCAAGAAGGCCGGCTACGAGATCCTGAAGTCCTGCATAGCGCTGGGCGGGACCATCTCCGGAGAGCACGGGGTAGGCGTGGAGAAGCGCGTGGCGATGAACTGGCTCTACGGCCCCGGCGAGCTGGCCTTCTTCCAGAGCATCAAGCGGGCTTTCGACCCCGCCGGCCTGGCCAACCCGGACAAGATACTGCCGGTGGCGGCCGACAGGTCCCCGGGGGCCAGGCAGTCCAAGGGCCTGGCGGACACTTTCGTCTTCCCGGCCAAGTCGGGCCTGGGCCCGGAAGCGCGGGACATCGTGGACGAGCTGCGCCTGCGCTCTGCCTCCGGCGCCAGGACAGCCGTCACCGGACTGGGCACCAGGTTATTGCCGGAGCGGATAAGGGAAGGGGCCAGGCCGCTGCGGCTCGACAGGCTCTCCGCGGTCCTCGAGATAGACGGTGAGAACCTGACCGCGAGGGTGGAGGCCGGGCTGTCCATGCCGAAGTTCCGC
>JAJZOZ010000065.1 GCA_021811405.1 bacterium
CCTTGCTTATACAACAAGCAGAAGCGGAAAAAGCGGCGGCGGCCCAGGCCGGGGAGAGTGCCGCGCAAAAGCTGCGAGATAAGTTGGTTCTCCTTAATGACCAATTGGGCAAGCTGCTGGATCTGGTGCTGAACGGGCACCTGACGCAGGACGAGTACGCCCGGCGCAAGGCCCAATTGGTCAACGACAAAGTGGAAATTGAAAACAAACTCGCAGCTTTTGCCCGGCAGGGAGCAAATCGGTTCGAACCGGAGATAGAGTTATACCGCGAGGCGATTCACGTCGGGGAACTGGCGGAGAGCGGAAAAGCGGAGGAAAACAGGGAAAAGTTGAAAAAGATCGGTTCGAACTTCCGTATAGGCAGGCGGCGGCTTTCCGTCGAGTTTAAAAAACCTTGGGAATTTATATTTAATTTTAATTCCGCGCGCGCAGAAAACAACAATTTTTCTGCGGATTTTTTAAAAAGCAAAATTTGGCGGAAGGAGTGGGATTCGAACCCACGGTACGGATTAACCGTACACCGGTTTTCAAGACCGGCGCCTTAAACCGCTCGGCCATCCTTCCACTTGTTGCGCCCCTGCGCTATGCGCGTGCCGTAGCAGGAGCTATGCTCTTCAGACGGCCTCGCGCGGACTTTAGCGCCTCACAGGCAGAATGATATAATATAAAATTAAATAATCGGCAGAAAGCGGGGCTTCAATGGGAAAACTTTTCGGCACCGACGGCATACGCGGCATAACCTGGGAATATCCTTTCACCCCGGATTTCATCCGCAGGATAGGCTACGCCGCTTCGCTGGTGCTGCCCGGGTACAAGAAGAAGGGCCATACCGGCAAGCCGGTGGTCCTGATAGGGATGGATTCCCGCGCCTCCGGCCGGCTTATCAGGAAATACCTGGTGGAGGGCCTGGGGGCCGGCAAGTTCAAGGTGGTGGACCTGGGCATCATCCCCACCCCGGCGGTCTCCTACCTGGTCAAGCGCGAGAACGCCGACTTCGGCATAGTTATCTCCGCGAGCCACAACCCGCCCGAGTTCAACGGCATAAAGTTCTTCTCCAACGACGGCCTGAAGCTCAACGACGCCATAGAGAACAAGATCGAAAGGCTGCTGCTCGGCAAGAAACCGCTCGCCTTCCGCCCTTCGCACCCCGGCCTGCACAGGAAGGATTTCACCCGCGACTACGAGGAGTTCCTCAAGAGTACCCTGCCCCCCGGGTTCACGCTGAAGGGCCGCAAGATACTGCTGGACTGCGCCAACGGGGCCGCCTATAAGATAGCCCCGCGCATCTTCCGCGACCTCGGCGCGCGGGTGAAGGTCATAGGCGACAAGCCGAACGGGAAGAATATCAACGTGGGCTGCGGCGCGCTGCATACGCAGAAGATGGCCGCCGCCGCCGCTGACTGGGGGGCCTTCTGCGGCATCAGCCTCGACGGGGACGCCGACCGCTGCATGTTCGCCGACGAGAAGGGTTTCCAGCTGGACGGCGACGACGTGATAGCGATGGCCGCCCCCTACATGAGGTCGCGCGGCCGCCTGACCAACGACGGCGTGTCGCTTACCTTCATGTCCAATTACGGTCTTATCAAGTACCTGGAGGGCCAGGGCATCGGCGTGGCCCAGGTGCCGGTGGGCGACAAGAACGTCACCGACGCGATGGAGAAGGGCGACCTCAAGCTCGGCGGGGAGACCAGCGGGCACATCATTTTCAGGGAATTCGCGCCGACCGGCGACGGCATCCTGACCGCGCTGCAGACGCTGGCCGCGGTGCTGGACATGGGCAGGCCGTTCAGCTGGTTCCGCCGCCACTGGAGCCGCTACCCGCAGGTGCTCGAGAAGGTGAAGGTCTCCAGCAAGCCGGCGTTCAAGGACGTGGCCGGCTTCAGCGAGAAGCTCTCGCGCCTGGAGGACGGGCTGAAGGGCAACGGCCGCATCTTCATCCGCTATTCCGGCACCGAGCCGCTGCTGCGCCTGCTGGTGGAGGGCAGATCCCGCGCCGAGATCAAGGCCATCGCCGACGAGCTGCTGGCCCACTACCGCAAGCATTCCGGCGCGGTGGCCGCGTCCTGACGGATTTCGTTCTGATAGCATGGAGGTCTCATGAGGCATGTTAAACTTGGAGTGAACATAGACCACGTGGCCACGCTGCGCCAGGCCCGCAAGGAGAAGAACCCCGATACCGTGGAGGCCGCGCGCGTGGTGCTGAGCTCCGGCGGCGACATGGTGGTCATGCACCTGCGCCAGGACCGGCGGCACGTGCAGGATTCCGATCTGGAGCGCGTCAGGCACGAGGTGAAGGGCCTGCTGCACCTGGAGATGGCCGCGATCCCCGAGATGGAGAAGCTGGCGCTCAAGCTGCGCCCGGATTCCGTCTGCCTGGTACCGGAAAGCCCCAAGGAGGTCACCACCCAGGGCGGCATGAAGCTCGAGGGCAAGAACCCCGACCTGGTCAAGACGATCAAGAGCCTTTCCGACGCCGGCATAGGCGTCAGCGTCTTCGCCGACCCGGAGCCGGGCGCGATCCGCGCCGCCCACAACATGGGCGCCGACTCGATAGAGCTCTGCACCAGCAGGTACTCGGAGGCCTGGGGCAAGAAGCTGCAGGCCAAGGAGCTCGAGAAGCTGCAGCTCGCCGGCTTCCTGGTCAAGGAACTGAAGATGGACCTGCACGCCGGCCACGGCCTGGACTACTACAACGTCGGACCGGTGGCCCGCATAGAGGGCATGGACTGCCTGAACATCGGCTACTCCATAATTTCCCGCGCGATGTTCGTCGGCCTCAAGAGCGCGGTCGCGGAGATGAAGCGGCTGATACAGTAGACTTTCAAGCGGTCATACGGCGCCGGAGGACGGTCAACCCGCCCCCGGCGCGGCCATAAAGGAATACCTGCAATATGTGCGGAATAACCGGCTATATCGGAGAGAACAAGACCACCGACATCCTGATCGACGGGCTGCGGCGCCTGGAGTACCGCGGCTACGATTCCTGCGGCATAGCCGCCGTGGGCCCTAAAAGCTCGCTCTACCTGAAGCGGGTGACCGGCAGGGTGGACGCGCTGGACAAGCTGGTGGCCGAGGAGCCGCTGAAAGGCGCCGGCGCGGGCATAGGCCATACCCGCTGGGCCACCCACGGCGCGCCTTCCGAGGACAACGCCCACCCGCACACCGACTGCTCCGGGCGGCTGGTGGTGGTGCATAACGGCATCATCGAGAACTACCTGGAGCTGAAGGAGAAGCTCCCCGGGCACAAGTTCAAGTCCGAGACCGATACCGAGGTGATAGCCCACCTGCTGGAACAGCACCTGAAGGGCCTGCACGTCCAGGAGAAGGCCGTCCGCTCGGATATGCTGGAGCCGGTCTTCTTCGAGGCTTTCCGCCGGACCCTGGCGGAGCTGAAGGGCTCCTTCGCGATCTCCGCGGTCTGGGCCAATTGCCCCGGCATGCTGCTGGCCGCGCGCATGCACAGCCCGCTCGTGGTCGGGCTGGGCCGCAACGAGAACTTCATCGCTTCCGACGTCTCGGCCTTCCTGAAGTACACTAAGAAGGTGGTCTTCCTCAACGACGGGGAGATGGCCGCGGTCCGCAAGGACGGCGTAGACTACTATAATTTCCACGGCAGGAAGACCGCCAAGGATCCCGTCACTATACAGTGGGATTCCACGATGGCCGAGAAGGGCGGCTACCGGCACTTCATGCTCAAGGAGATCCACGAGCAGGCCGAGGCCGTGGAGAACACGCTGCGCGGCCGGCTGCTGCCGCTCGGCGGCGACATTCTGAAGGCCGAGATGGGGCTCTCGGCCGAGGCCATCAAGGGCTTCACCGGCCTGCAGTTCATCGCCTGCGGCACCGCCTTCCACGCCTGCCTCGTCGGGCGGGGCCTGTTCGAGAACTTCGGCGTGCCGGCCTACGCCGACGTGGCCAGCGAGTTCGCCGACCGCGCGAAACTGATGCCCAAGGGCACGCTGGTGGTGGCCATCTCGCAGTCCGGCGAGACCGCGGACACGCTGTTCGCGATGCGCGAGGCCAAGACCGCCGGGGCGAAGGTGCTCTGCATAACCAATACCGTGGGCTCCACGCTGACGCGCGAGTCCGACTACGTCCTCTATACCCACTGCGGCCCCGAGATAGGCGTGGCCTCGACGAAAGCCTTCCTGGGCCAGCTCGCCGCCATCTACCTGCTGGCCGGGCATTTCGCCGCGGCCCGCGGCCGGCTGGGAACGGCCGACGCGCGGCGCTACGCCGAGGACCTGCTGCGCGTACCCCGTCTGATAGAGGAGACGCTGGCCAAGGAGAAGGAGATAGCCAGGGTAGCCGAGAGCTTCGCCGCCAGCGAGCATTTCCTGTTCATCTCGCGGCACCTGAACTACCCCATAGCGCTCGAGGGCGCGCTGAAGATCAAGGAGATCTCGTACGTGCACGCCGAGGGCTACGCCGCAGGCGAGATGAAGCACGGCCCGATCGCCATCATCTACAAGGGCATGCCGCTGCTGGCCGTGGCCACGAGCGGCCGCACGCTGGAACTGATGGCCGGCAACGTCGAGGAGGCCAAGGCGCGCGGCGCCGACGTGGTGGCCATCGTCGACGCCGAATCCCGCAAGACGGTTAAGGCCAGCCGCTACATCACGCTGCCCTCGGCGCCGGAGCTCTTCACGCCTATGCTGACCGTGCTGCCGCTGCAGCTGTTCGCCTATTACGTGGCCCTCGCCAAGAAATGCGACATCGACAAGCCGCGCAACCTCGCCAAGAGCGTCACCGTCCGCTGATATGACCCGCAAGAAGACCGCCGCCGTGAGCGGACTGGGCGTGGACCTGGCCGAGGTGCGGCGCGTCCGCCGGCTCGCGGCGAACCCGAAGTTCCTGGCGCGCGTCTTCACGCCGGTAGAGCTGGCCTACGCCGGCCGGGGCCGGAACAGGTTCGAGCGCCTGGCCGCCCGCTTCGCCGTGAAGGAAGCGGTCATCAAGGCGCTGGCCGACACCTCGATACCGCTTAAGGACATAGAAGTGGAGAACACGGCCGGCGGCAGCCCCAAGGTCAGGGTCAGGGGGCGCTCCTGCGCGCTGCTGGTTTCCATAACGCATACCGCTAGCCACGCTTTCGCCGCCGTGATAGCTTTCCGATGAACACAGTGACCCGGGCTTTCGTAAAGGCGCTGCTGCCGCGGCGCCGCAGGGACTCCGACAAGGGGGATTACGGCCGCGTGCTGGTGGCGGCCGGCTCGCGCGGCATGGCCGGCGCGGCCGTGCTGGCCGCCCGGGCCGCCCTAAAGGCCGGCGCGGGGCTGGTGACCGTCGCCTGCCCCGAGAGCGAAAGAAGGATCATCGCCTCGGCCATCCCAGAAGCCATGACCTTCGGCGCGGCCTGCTCCGGCGGCGCTTTCTCCGCGCGCGCCGCGGAGCAGGTACGGGCTTTCGCCCGGGAGAAGAGGATAGACGTGCTGCTGCTGGGGCCCGGGCTGGGCTCCTCCGCCGGCGCCCGAGGCTTCGTCGCCGGGCTCCTTCGCGGGCTGGACATCCCTTCCGTGATCGACGCCGACGGGCTTAACGCCGTCGCCGCCGCGGGCTTCCGCTCCTTCGTGTTCCCGAAGGCCCCGTTCATACTTACCCCGCATCCCGGCGAGGCGGCCCGCCTGCTCGGGAGAAAAGTTACGGACAGGGCCGCCGCGGCGCGCGAGCTGGCCGGGGTCTCGGGGGGCGTGGCCGTGCTGAAGGGCGCGGGCACGCTGATAAGCGGCGCCGGCGGGACGCTGCGCAACGCCACCGGCGGCCCGGAGCTGGCCAAGGGCGGCTCCGGCGACGTGCTGGCCGGGCTCTGCGCCGGGCTCTTCGCCCAGGCCGGCGCGGCGCGGGGCTTCACGGAGGAAACCGCCTTCGGCAGCGCGGCGCTGGCCGTGCACCTGCACGGGTTATGCGGGGACCTGGCCGCGAAAAACTTCACCGAGCGCTGCGTATTGGCCGGAGAGCTGCTGGATTTTCTGCCGGCCGCTATAAGGAAGGCGGGAGGCAAGAGATGAGCAAACGAGGCGAGGCCAGGCTGCTGGAGCACATAGAGAAGACTTTCCGGTTCCCGCTGGACCCCCGCCTGCTTTTAGGGCCCGGCGACGACTGCGCCGTGCTGCGCCATTCGCCGGGCAGGGACCTGGTGATAACCACCGACGAGATGGTGGAGGGTACGCATTACCTGGGGCGCTTCGCGGCCCCCGAGGACATAGCCAGGAAACTTACCCGGATGAACCTGAGCGACCTCGCCTCGATGGGGGACGTGACCCCGGTCTCCTGCGTGGTGGGCGCCGGCCTGCGCAAGGACACCCCGCCGGAGTTCACCCGCCGCTTCATGAAGGAGCTCAAGGCGGAGGCGCTGCGCTTCGGCATCTCTATAGCCGGCGGCAACCTGGCCGGGGCCAGGGAGAACCATTTCTACATGACGGTCTGGGGAGAGGCCGGCGTGACGCCTCTCGTCACACGCTACGGCGCCAAGCCCGGGGACCTGCTTTTCAATATCGGCCCGCTCGGCCTTTCGTCCGCCGGGCTGGAGATACTGCTGGGCGGCACCCCGGCGGAGAAAAAGAAGTTCCCCGGCCTGGTCCGCGCGTTCTGGCGGCCCGAGCCGATGCTGGAGGCCGGCGCGCTGATAGGGCGGCGCGGCCTGGCCACGGCCATGCTGGATAATTCCGACGGCCTGGCCCGCAGCGCCGCTATTATTTCCGGGCTCTCGCGCTGCCGCGTGATAGTCAGCGTAGGCGAAGGGGCCTGCGCGCCCGAGCTGCGCGCCTACGCCGCGCGCAAGGGGCGGCCCTGGCGGCATTACGCCGTGAACGGCGGAGAGGATTACGGGCTGGTGTTCACCGCGCCGCCGGACCGGCTGACCCGGGTAAAGAGGCTGCTCCCGGGCGCCTTCGTGGTCGGCAGGCTGGAGAAAGGCTCCGGCGCCCTGGTAGAGAACTTCGATGGCAAGATCGAGAGCTTCGAGCATTTTTAGGACGTCCTCCCCGGCGGAGACCGCCAGGCTCGCCGCGCTCTTCGCGGCGGAGCTGCGCGGCGGCGACGCGCTGTTCCTGGAGGGCCCCATAGGCTCCGGCAAGACTTTTTTCGTGCGGGAGCTGGCCGTTTCGCTCGGCGCCAAAACGCTGCCGGTCAGCGCCAGCTTCAACCTGATGAGGGCCTACCGCGGCCGCCTGAAACTTTACCACTTCGACCTGTTCCGCGCCGGAGAGGCCGACATGGAGAACATCGGCCTCGACGAGTACCTGGGCAGGGAGGACGGCGTGACGGCGGTGGAGTGGCCGGCCGCGGCTGAGGACCTGGGCGCGGACGCCGTCCGGCTGGAGCTGGGGCTCGCCGGGGGCGACCGCAGGACGGTGCGTGTCCGCGCCGGCGGGGACTTCGCGGAAAGACTGGAAAGGATAGCGGGGAAATGGCGAAAAACACTGTCCTAGGCCTCTGCACCTCCGGCTCGCGGCTCAAGGTGGCCGTCTCCGACGGGAAGCGCTTCCTGGGCGCGCAGCGCAAGGTGTTCAACCAGGAGCGCGAGCTGTTCGCGCTGGTCAGGCGCGGGCTGGCGAAGCTCGGGTCCGACCTGCGCGGGGTAGGCACGGTCTGCGCGGCCCGGGGGCCGGGGCGCTTCACCGGCATACGGATAGCCCTGACGCTGGCCGGCTCCCTGCAGGCGCTTTCCGGCGCCGCCGTGCGCACTGCCACGCTCTTCGAGATGCTGGCCCTCCAGGCCGCCGAAAGCGCGGACTACCGGCGCAGGGCCAGGAGCGGGCCGGCCGGCCTGGCCGTGCTGCTGCACGCCTTCAAGGACGAATATTTCCTGCAGTTCTTCACGGCCGCGCCGGGCCGCAGGCCGCGCCCGGAGGGCGAGCCGGCCTGGCTGAAGGCGGAGGCCGCCTCTGCGCGGCTCGCGGAGGCCGGGAAAGGGATCTACGTCATAGCCGACGCGGAGGAGGATCCGGGCATCTACGGGCTGCTGCCGCCGGGAGCCGCGGCCGCCCCCAGGTCCGTCTCGAAGGTGCTGCCGGCCTATGTTATAAAGGCGGCGCTGGCTTTCCGCGGCCCGCTGAAGCCGCTCTACCTGAAGCCGGCCAAATACGAGCTGGAGAACAACGTGCGCCCGAAGGCCGCGCGCCGGCGCCCATGATCGTAAGGCGCGCCAGGAGGGAGGACTACCCGGCCTTCGCCGCGATAGAGGCGGAGCATCCCGGCTACCCCGCCTGGGGGGAGAAGGGCTTCGCGGCCGAGGAGGAGAACCGCAATTCCGTAACGCTGGCGGCCGAGGTGGACGGGAAAGCGGCAGGCTTCATAAATTTCTGGGTGCTGAGGCCGCAGGTGCAGCTGAACACGCTGGCCGTCTCCAGGGCCGGCCTCAGGGCCGGCATCGCCTCTGCGCTGCTGGGCAAGCTGTTCGAGTACGCCTCCAAGAGCGCCTGCACGGAAGTGGACCTGGAGGTCAACGAGCATAACGCCCCGGCCATAGCGCTGTACCGGGCCAGGGGCTTCGAGGTGGTAGGCAAAAGGCCTAAATTCTATAATAACGCTGACGCGGCCCTGCTGATGCGCAGGGTGCTGCCCCCGAGGGAACCATGACCAAAAAAATACTGCTTTCAGCCATCCTCTGCTCCTGCCTTGCCGGCGGCGCCCTCGCCGCGGCGGGGGAGGAGTCGTACCTGCACTTCATGAACGGCATGGTCTTCGAGCGGCGCGGCGAATACGACCGGGCCATGCAGGAGTACAAGCGCACGATGCTGCTGGACCCGGAGTCGGTCTTCGTCTACAAGCAGGCGCTGAACCTGGCGCTGCACATAGGCAAGGTGGAGGACGCGGCGAACTGGGCCGAGTTCGTGGTGAAGGCGGATTCCGGCACCGCGGACAACTGGGTGCTTTACGGCAACGTCAGGTGGGCGAAGGGCGACATCGAAGGGGCCAGGCAGGCCTACGAGAAAGCGGTGGAACTGGACCCTTCCTCCTACGAGGCCGTCTACCAGCTGGCCAGCCTCTGGAGCTCGCGCGACCCGGAAAAGTCCATAGGCTACCTGAAGAAGTACCTGGAGCTGAAATCCGACGACGCCCCGGAGATCTACTACCAGATGGCGGTGCTCTACAACATGAAAGGCGACTCCGCCGGAGTGAAGGACAGCCTGCTGAAGTCGAAGGAGGCGGACCCGTACTACCCGCAGCCCCGGCACATGCTGGCCAGCTTCTACGAGCTGAAGAACGATACCGCCGCGGCGCTGGCAGAGTACGCGGATCTCGCCGTGATGGAGCCCCGCAACATAGAGCTCTTCGACCACGTCGGAGAGCTTTACGCCGGGCCCTCGGTGAACGACCTGGGCGAGGCGGAGAAGTATTTCCTGCGGGCCTGGAGCCTGGACAAGTCCGATCCCACCGCCTGCTTCTGGCTGTCGGTCATCAGCGAGCAGAGGGGGGACTTCAAGTCCGCGGCCTCCTACCTGGAGGGCTCGGCGGCGCTGAAGGAGGACGCGGCGCAGGTGCTGCGGCTGGCCTACTATTACACGCAGTCCGGCGGCTACCGCAGGGCCATCTCCATGCTGGAGAAGGCCGCGCTGAAGTGGCCCGACAACACGGAGATCTCCTATTTCCTGGCGCTCGGCTACGACGATACCGGCGATCCGGGCAAGGCCAGGGCCATGCTGAAGGGCATATTGCAGCGCGACCCCGACAACGCCGAGGCCCGCATGCAGTACGCGGTCATCAGCGAGCGCGAGAACGACATGCCGGCGGCGGAGGAGAACTTCCGCTACCTGCTGAAGAAGAACCCGAACAACGCCAACGTGCTGAACTACCTCGGCTATTCGCTGGCCGACCGCGGCCTGAAGCTGGACGAGGCGCAGCTGCTGATAAGCGGCGCGGTGGCGGCCGAGCCCAACAACGGCGCCTTCCTGGATTCCCTGGCCTGGGTGATGTACAGGCGCGGCAACCTGGAAGGCGCGCTGGAGAACATCAGGAAGGCAGTGGCCGCCGTCTACGACGACCCGGTAGTCTGGGGGCATGCCGGGGAGATTTACGCGGCCAAGGCGCAGTTCGACAAGGCCTGGCTCTGCTGGAAGTACTCCTGGCTGCTGGAGAAGCCGGGCAAGCGCGGCAAGGCGGAGTCGCGGCTGGAGGAGCTGGAGGGGAAGCTGGACAAGGCCGCCCTGCCTGCGCTCGAGCTGCGCTACCTGAAGGCCTTCAGCCCGGCCGGCAGGGAGTTCTCCTCGTTCGCAAAGCTGGAGGGGAAGCTGCGCGGCAAGACCGTGAAGCTGGACGCCATCGTGCATTTCGCCCCGCCTTCGGATTTCAGTCTTACCGTGATGGGCCCGCTGATGGCCCCGCTGTGGAAAGCCCGCGTCTCCGGCGGCATGACGGACCTGGACTCCATCTCCATCAAGGACATAGACGCCGAGACCTTCAACTACTGGGCCTCGCTGATGGCCGGCGAGCTTTCAGCCTGGTTCTCCGGCGGCTACCTGGACGGGGCGGAGGGCGGCTGGGACAGCCCCTGCTTCACCGGCGGCCAGCGCAAGGTCTGCCTCGGCGACGGCCTGGCCTGGCCGGCGGAGATAACCAACAAGCCGGAAAGCAAGCTGCTGTTCAGGCCGGGGAACTACTTCCTGAAGGACCTCTACCTGTTCCCCGGCAGCCTCGAGTTCAAGCTGCCGCACGTGGAGCTCAAGATAGCGCTCGACCCCTCCCAGATGAAGTTCGACGGCTTCAACACGCTGCGGCTGCCGGAATAAGGGCATGATAAAGCTGAAGGCCAAGGCGAAGGTGAACCTCTTCCTGGAGGTGACCCGCCGCCGTCCGGACGGCTACCACGAGCTGGCCACGCTTTTCGCCCGCGTAGGGGTAGCCGACGAGCTGTCGTTCGCAAAGACGCGCGCGGAAGGGATCTCCCTCAAAGTGTCCGGCGGGCCCAGGTCCCTCGGCAGGCCGGAAGACAATATCGTGCACAAGGCCGCGGTGAAATTCTTCGAGACCTTCAGGATGAAGCCGGCCGTGGAGATAAGGCTGAAGAAGAACATCCCGGTAGGCGCCGGCCTCGGCGGCGGCGCGGCGGCCGGCGCGGCCGCGCTGCTGGGTCTGGCTAAACTTTACCGGGTGCCGCGTTCCCGCTTTCCCGCGCTGATGCGCATCGCCGCCGCGATCGGTTCGGACGTGCCTTTCTTCATGCTGGACGCGGTGCTGGCCGAGGGCCGGGGCCGCGGGGAGAAGCTTAAAGTCCTCAAGGCCGGCGGCCGCCTCCCGTGGACAGTACTTGTCTACCCGGGAGAGCCGGTATACACTAAAGAGGTTTACGGGAACCTCAGGGTGGCTCCGGCGGGGGAGATAAGGGAAAGGCTGCGCGACTTCGGCGATCTCTGCGGTCTCATTAAGAAAGGGAGCTTCTCGCCAGGGAAGTCCGGCAAACTTTTCAACCGGCTCGAGGACCCGGTGCTGCCGCGCCACAAGGCGGTGAGGCTGGCCAGGGAGCGGCTTGCCGGGCTGGGGGCGGACGCGGTGCTGATGTCGGGCTCCGGGGCCACCGTCTTCGGTCTTTACCGCGGCAGGGCCGCCGCGGCCCGCGCGGCCGCCGCTCTGAAACGTAACCGGAGTTACAGGGTTTTCCTGACTAATTTTTGCTAGAATCTGCTTGTAGTTATATGTGACTGCCTTGCTGCTGTGCTTTAGGGGGGCGGTAATAGGGGGAAGTATGGAGATCACCGAAGTGAGGATTCATCTCAGGAACGAGGCGAGGCTGAAGGCTTTCGCCACCGTGACCTTTGATAACGCGTTCGTGGTGCACAATATGAAGGTCGTCAACGGCAACAACGGCCTCATAGTCTGCATGCCGTCCAGGAAGATCAAGGACGGCACGTACAAGGACATAGCGCACCCGATACACAACGAGTTCCGCAGCAAGCTGGAACAGCTCATCCTCAAGGAATACGAGGCAGAGCTGGCGAAGGCCGGGCCGATGGCGGCTCCGACCCAAACCGAAGGCTTCTAAGGACCCAGAGACGGGAGACGAAGACCCTTCCCGCTCTCGCGGGAAGGGCTTTCGTGCTTAGCGGTTTCGGCGATTTTGTTCCCGGGTGGTGTAACGGTAGCACAACCGACTTTGACTCGGTTAGACATGGTTCGAATCCATGCCCGGGAGAGAGATTTAAGGAAACGGCTGGCTTTGCGTGTTCACGGGCGCCCAGGGGACCGGAACGCAAAACGCGCGGGGACCTGTCGCTTCGCTCCATCCGTCCACACCGTGGACTCGCTCATCATTCGGGCTCAGCGCGATGCAAGCTTCGCCCTCACGAAGGTTTTGCTAACCCGGTCCCCCGGTCGCCCGCTCCAAACTAGTCGCCTGCCGTTGCCTTAAAGTAGAAGAACACCTAATGAGGAAAGCTGCAACTGATATTAATAGGATGTGGACGGTGTATATCGTGCGGTGCGCGAACGGGGCGCTGTATACGGGGATCACCAATGACCTGAAGGGGCGGCTGAAGGCGCACAACGAGGGGAAGGGGGCGAAGTACACGGCCTCTTTCGGGCCGGTGGAGCTGGCGTGGAAGAGGAGGAAGAAGGATAAGTCCTCGGCTCTGAAGCTGGAGGCCGCGATTAAGAAGCTTACGCGCCAGGAGAAAGATGCCCTGTTGGCCGGAGGCAGGAGAATATGAGCAAGCATAGACTTAAGGCCGTGCGTTCTGTTTCCGACATCCCCAAATCGCTGCGGGGGACGCCGTTCGGCGAGCTGCTGATGTACCACAATATGGACGTCCCGTTCAAAAAGTACGACGCCGCCAGGATCATAGTGTGCATGTGCATGGACAACCGCAAGCAGCTGCGCCTCCCGGACAATTTCGCCTACAAGCTGCGCACCGGCGGCGGCAACGTGCGCCACAGCGAGTTCAAGGTCTCCTACGCCATCGGCTAGGCGGCGTGAAGCACGTGGCCATGATAGCCCACGACAACTGCGGCATGTCCGGCCTGATAGACAGACGCGCCGGCTTCATAAAGGGCATGGCGAGGAACGCCGGCTGGACGGAAAAGAGGGCGTCCGAGTATTTCGCGGCCTACGCGCCGCTCTTCGAGATAGGCGACGAGGTGGAGTTCGTGCTGGCCGAAGCCCGCCGTCTGAATCACAAGTATCCGAAAGTAAAGGTCCTGCCGCTGTTCTACAAGCTGGAGGACAACCGGCTTTACCTGATAGGCAGGTAGCTTTTCCTGCCCCGGTCATGGCGGGCCGGTTCCATGCCGGCCCGCCTTTTTAGTAGAATTTCCACGTAGTCCTCCTGTTCCTTAATTTCTCAGTTCAAGTTGCAAACTATGCCAAAGAATAAAAATTTCGCGGCGGTGGTCCTTGCGGCCGGTCTCGGCACCCGCATGAAGTCCGACCTGCCGAAGGTGCTCCATTACCTGGGGGACATGTCCCTCGTAGAGCGGGCCATACGCAAGATAGCCCTGCTGGGCCCGGAGAAGATCATCGTCATCACCGGCCACAAGGCCGAGCTGGTGGAGGCCGAGCTGAAGAAGCGGCTGGGCCCGGAGATACTCGCTAAGACCGTCTTCGTCAGGCAGCAGCTGCTGAAGGGCAGCGGCCGCGCCGTGCAGGAGGCCCTGCCGCTGATACGCCGCCACGCCCACGCGCTGGTGCTCTGCGGCGACGCCCCGCTTTTCAGGACCGAGACCATGCGCAGGATGATGGCCTCCTATTTCCGCGCCGGCCACGACTGCCTGGTCATGACCGCCGACCTGGATAACCCGGGTTCCTACGGCCGCATCAAGCGCGACCATGCCGGCGGCATTGCCGCGATCATAGAGGCCGACGGGGCCAGCGAGTGGGAGAAGGCCATAAAAGAGGTCAACTCCGGCACCTATTTCTTCGGGGTGAAGGCCCTGGACCGGGCGGTCAGGAACCTGAAGAAGAAGGGCTCCAAGGGCGAGTACTACCTGACCGACGCGGTGGAGAACATCCTGGCCGCCGGCGGCAAGGCCGCGGCCTTCAAGCTGGCCGACGCCACCGAGATGACCGGCATTAATTCCCGCGCCGACCTGGCCGCAGCCTACGCCATGCTGTGCCGCCGCAAGGCCGCCGACCTGATGGCTTCCGGCGTGACGATAATGGACCCGGCCGGAACCTATATCGAGGAGAGCGTGCAGGTAGGCCGGGATACCGTGATCTATCCCGGCGTCTTCCTGAAGGGCGAGACCGTGATAGGCCGAGACTGCCGCATAGGCCCCGCCGGCGTGATAGACGGCTGCCGCATAGACGACGGCGCCGTAGTGAAATATTCCTGCGCGCTGGAGAACAGCCGCGTGCGCGAGGGCGCCATAGTGGGTCCGTTCGCCCGCCTGAGGCCGCTGTCCGACATAGGCCCGAAGGCGGAGATAGGCAATTTCGCGGAGGTGAAGAAGTCGCGCATCGGGCGCGGCTCCAAGATGCACCACCACAGCTACGTCGGCGACACTGAGACGGGGGAGAAGGTCAACATCGGCGCCGGCACCATAACCTGCAATTACTACGGGGTTAACAAGAACAGGACCG
>JAJZOZ010000230.1 GCA_021811405.1 bacterium
CCAAGGGCCGCCTGGGCTTCTTCGCCGGCATCAGCAAGGCCAAGTTCCGCAGGCAGGTAGTGCCCGGCGACGTGCTGAAGATGCACGTCGAGATAGTAAAATTCAAGAGCAGCGTGGGCAAGGTGCGCGCGCAGGCCTGGGTGGGCGACGAGCCCGCCGCCGAGGCCGACCTGACCTTCGCTATAGGCTGACCCCTAAGACTTCACAGGAGAGACCATGGCTACCAAGATACATCCCACGGCGGTGATAGACCCCAAGGCCCAGATCGACGACGGCGTAGAGATAGGCCCGCTGACCGTGATAGGCGAGGACGTGCAGATAGGCGCCGGCACTAAGATCGGCCCGCACTGCATACTCGAGTTCTGCACGCTGGGCAAGAACAACTGGCTCACCGGCGCGGCCTACGTAGGCATGCCGCCGCAGGACTGGAGCTACAAGGGCGAGCACAAGCGCTTCATCATGGGCGATTCCAACGTGATACGCGAGAACGTCACGCTGCACCGCGGCGCGCACACCGATATCACCACGATGGGCTCCAACTGCATGCTGATGGCCAACTCCCATATCGGCCACGACTGCCGCGTCGGCAACAACGTCGTGATGGTCAACTGCGCCTCGGCCGCCGGCCACGTGGAGATAGGCGACAGGGCGCTGATCAGCGGCCTCGCCGGCATACACCAGTTCACCCGCATAGGGAAGTTCGCGATGATCTCCGGCGGCGGCATGGCCAACCAGGACATCATCCCCTACGTCACCGCGCAGGGCGACCGCGCGAAGCCAGTGGGTCTGAACCTCGTCGGCATGAAGCGCAACGGTTTCACGCGCGAGCAGATCAAGGCCGTCAAGCACGTCTTCAAGACGCTCTTCTTCCGCGGCCTGCTGCTGAAGGACGCCGTGGCGAAGCTGCGCGCGGAGAACCTGCCCGCCGAAGCGGCGCTGATACTGGATTTCGTGGAAGCCTCCAAGCGCGGCATAGCCCGCCCGCGCCGCAACTCCGGCTCGCTGGAGAAGGACCTCGCCGACTGATGGGCGAAAAGATAGGCATCATCGCCGGCGGGGGCGCTTTCCCGCTGCTCTTCGCGGCCGAGGCCAGGAAGGCCGGCCGCGAAGTCTTTGTCGTGGCGCTCGAAGGCATAACCCCCAAAGAGATAGAGGCCTCCGCGGCCGGGGCGGCCTGGTTCAGGCTGGGCAATATCGGCGGGCCGATAGATTTCCTTAAGAAGAACGGCGTGAAACGCACGCTGATAGCCGGCTCGGTGCCGCACGTCAACATCTTCGGCGGCATCCTGCCGGACCTGCGCGGCGCGAAATTGCTGCTGAAGCTGCGCGACAAGAAGGCCAACGCCATCTTCGCCGCTATAGCCGACGAACTGGCCGCGGACGGCATAGAGGTGGCCAGCTCGGCCACGCTGCTGGAGCACCTGCTGGTGAAGCCGGGCCTGCTGGCCGGCAAGCCCCCGTCCAGGAACACGCTCAGGACCGCCGCCTACGGCTGGAAGGCCGCCAAGGCGCTGGCGGGGCTGGACATAGGCCTCACCGTCGTGCTGCGGGACCAGGTGGTCGTGGCGGCCGAAGGCATAGAGGGCACGGACGAATGCATAAAGCGCGCCGGGGCGCTGACCCGCGAGAAGGGCGGGGAGCTCACCGTGGTAAAAGTCGCGCGGCCTTCCCAGGACATGCGCTTCGACCTGCCGGTGGCCGGCGCCCGCACGCTGAAGGTCATGAAGGAAGCCGGCGCCGCGACGCTGGTGCTGGAAGCCGGCAAGACGCTGATCCTCGGCATGGACGAGTTCTGCGCCGCCGCGAAGGAGACCGGCATAGCCGTCCTCGGCGCGGACGACAACACCTTCAAGGACGAGCCGGTCTAACCCCCGCTCTCCGCCGATGGCACAGCGATGAACGAGCTGCTCTACAAGAATTCTCCCGGACACTGGCTGCTCTCGCTGCTGGCCAGGCTCTACATCCGCTTCCTCGGCCTGACCTCCCGCATACGCATCAAGGGGCAGAGGCATCATCCCGGCCCCGCCGTCTACGCCCTGTGGCACCGCCAGGAAGTGCTGATGATCTGGCTGCACCGCAACCGCGGCCTGGCCGGCCTGGTCAGCCAGAGCAAGGACGGAGAGTACATGGCCCGCATCCTGCTGGGCATGGGCTTCAACGTGATCCGCGGCTCCTCTACGACCGGCGGCTCGCAGGCCCTGCGCGCGCTGACCAAGGCGGCCAGGGCCGGCTACTCCATAGCCGTCACCCCCGACGGCCCGAAGGGCCCGATCTTCAAGGCGCATCCCGGCAGCGTCTTCATAGCGCAGAAGGCCGGCATCCCTATAATCCCCGCCGCCTGCGCGCTGTCGAACAAGAAGATCCTGCGCAGCTGGGACAAGTACCAGTTCCCGCTGCCCTTCGGCCGCATAGAGGCGGTCTACGGCGAGCCCCTGTTCGTGGCCGAAGGCGACGACGTGCAGGCCAAGGCCCTCGAACTCGAGAACCGGCTGAACGCCCTCACCGAAGAAGCCGAAAAGCTGCTCGCCGCCGGGAACTGACATGCGCGACCAGGGGCGATACCCGCAGCTCCTTTTCAGCGCCGCCGCCTTCCTGGGGTCCTTCCTGCTGT
>JAJZOZ010000066.1 GCA_021811405.1 bacterium
AATTAAAGGCGGCCCAGGCCGGGGAAGAGGCAGCCCAAAATCTGCGAGATAAGTTGGTAATCCTTACGGACCAATTGGGCAAGTTGCTGGACCTGGTACTGCAAGGTTCGCTCACCCAGTCCGAGTACGTCAGCAAGAAGGCCCAATTGGTCAATGAGAAAAAGGAAATCGAAAACAAACTCGCAGCTTTTGCGCGGCAGGGGGCAAAAAGGTTCGAACCGCTGAAACGGTTCTATGAGCTTTGTGTTGACGTCGGAGAGTCCGCAGTTTCTGGTAGTTCGGCCGATAACCTGCAAAAATTGAAAAATATCGGTTCGAACTTAATTATAGGCGGGAAGAAAATAAATTTAAAATTTAATTTTCCGTCGGAAAAAATACGGGAACTGCGGGCAAGGACTGACGGTTTTGATGCCAAATTTCCCTTGCAGGAAATTTGGCGGCCCCTACGGGATTCGAACCCGTGATCTCTGCCTTGAGAGGGCAGCGTCCTAGGCCGCTAGACGAAGGGGCCGTATCTGTAGATTATAGCAAATTTCGGCCTGCGGCCGAATCGAACCGGGGGGCCGGGCGCCGGCAACGCTTTTCAGGGCTATGTAAATCTTCAGCCGACTATCGGATTCGAACCGATGACCTACTGTTTACAAAACAGTTGCTCTACCGCTGAGCTAAGTCGGCGCCAGGTGATATTATAGGACTTTTGCCGATTTTGCCGCCAGAAACGAAGAACCCCGCGTCGCGGGGTTCCCGTCCGGGGCGCGCGGGCCCGGTTATTCTTCGGAAGCGGCGGACACGGACTCCTTGAGCTTGGATTCCATGATCTTGCCGTAGCGCTCGGCCCGCTTCTCCAGCTCTTTGGAGTACTGCTTGTAGAAATCCGACTTCTGGTCGCTGGTGCGGCTGTATTCCTTCAGCAGCTGCTTGCGCTCGCCGTTGAGCGATTTAACGGCCGCCTTGGCGGCTTTCTTGTCGGCGCCCTTCTTGGCCTGCTCGATGGCGTCGTCCTTTCCGTCTATCCGCTTCTGTATGGAGGACAGGCTTTCCTTGAATTCCGCGGCCTTCGTCTCCATCTGCTGGAGCCAGGGTTCCAGCTCCGCCAGTATGGTCTTATAGCCTTCCGGCATGGGCCGGAAGCAGTGGGGGCAAGCCTCCGGGCGCGGGGCGGCGGGCTTGGCCGGCTCTGCGGCCGGAGCCGCCTGCGCCGGGGCCGGCTGTTCCTGCTTCTGGGGCTGGGCCGCCGCCTGGGGAGCCGCGGCCTCGGCTTTCGGCTGCAGGGCTTCGGCAATGGCTGGCGCGGCAGGCTGCTGCGCGGCCGCGGCTTTCGCCGCGGGCTGTTCAGGCCGCGGCGCGTCCTGCGCGAAGGCCGGCGTAAGCGCCAGACCCTGGAAGATCAATGCCTGGAAAAGTATGCCCGGGAATTTCATGTTTGGCTCCGTGACCGCTGTTGTCTGGCGGCGCAAACCCGCCTGCGGACATCATATAAAAAAAGCGGCAGGGCGGGCGCGGGAGGGGCCCCGGAACGAAGAACCCCGCCGGGGGGGGGGGGCGGGGTTCCTCTGCCGGGACGCGGGTCCCCGCTTACGGCACGAACGCGAACTTGATGGAGACGCCGCTGCGGCTCCAGTCGCGCGCGCTCTGGCAGACGAACCGGGCCACGTCGCGGAAGTCCGCGTAGAGCTTCTCGTCGGCGCGGCGGATCTTGTCGGAGCCGCGCACCATGATCAGCAGCCGGCTGGTCCGCAGCGCGGCGGGCAGGTCGCCCAGGTCGTCGATGAAGGCGTCCCAGTTCTCGGGCGTCTCTGGCAGGCCGAGCTCCCGCGCGGCGCTGGAGAGCAGCCTGGCCTTGGTGGTCATTTTTGAGCCGTCCAGGGTCAGGACCGTGTAGCCGTTGGCCGCCGCGTAGGAGGCCAGCACGTAGGAGTAGTTGGGCGTGAGGTCCAGCACGTCGTCGGCCAGGGCCTTGGCGGGCTCGGGGGAGGAGACCACCGGCAGCGGTATCTCGGCCTGGACGGCCTCGATGCCGGCGGCGGCGCCGAGCGCGCCGATGGCGGAAGGGGCCGCCGCGAAGGCGGACCCGGAGACGGACATAGAGACAGCGATAGCGTAAACGAACTTATTCATAGCATAAGCCTCCGAAATATAGATTCTATATTCCCGATACTTTGTGCCAGTTCCAGTTAGGTGGGAGGAAACTTAGCGCGCCTTCCGCTGTTATCTTGGAAGGACATCACCGGACGCGTGGCCTTGGGGATTTTTGAACACGCGGACGGCTTGTAAGATACGGTTACTACCCTTATATTATACCAAAAAGCCGGCCTCCGGGTGAAGGCTCTATGTTATAATGGGTCAGGAGGTGGGGATATGAAAAAGATCGCGATGTTCATAGCTTTCCAGGGCTTCAGGGACGAGGAATACATAGAGCCGAAGAAGGCCCTGGAGGCGGCCGGCCACAAGGTGACCACGGTCTCCACGGCCAAGGGGGAGGCGCGGGGCAAGTTCCGCGCCACGGCCCAGGTGGACCGGACCATAGCGGAGATAGACCCGGCGGAGTACGACGCGCTGACGCTGGTGGGCGGCCCCGGCGCGCTGGATCACCTGGACAAGCCCGCCGTGCACGAACTGTTCCGCAAGGCGGCGGCGGCCGGCAAGCTGATAGGCGCCATCTGCATCTCGCCGGTGGTGCTGGCCCACGCCGGCCTGCTGAAAGGCAAGACCGTAACGTGCTTCCCGGACGGGGAGGGGGAAGTCGTGAAAGGCGGCGGGAAATATACCGGTTCGGAGCTGGAGATAGACGGGAAACTGATAACCTCCAGCGGCCCGGTGCCGGCCAGGAAATACGGCCAGGCCCTGGCGGAAGCCCTTAAACAGGGCTAGGCCCGGAGCGGGCCGCCGAAGACGGACCTGAAGTCGCTCCAGAAACCCGGGTATGATTTGTCCACGCAGCCCGGGTTCTCTATTTCCAGGGCGGGGCAGACGGCCGAGGCGGCCGCGGCCGCCATGGCTATGCGGTGGTCGCTGAAGGTGTCCACGGGGGCCGCGGCGCGCAGCTTTTGTCCTCCCGGGATGATAAGAGCGCCTTTTTTGTATTCCGCCCTGGCCCCCAGCGAGGCCAGCAGGGCCAGCGTGGACTTTACCCTGTCCGATTCCTTTGTCTTCAGGCCTTCTATGCCGGCTATGCGGGTGACGCCCTTCGCGGTCGCCGCCAGCACGGCCAGCAGCGGCACCTCGTCTATCAGCGAAGGGATATCACCGTGGGCGAGCTTCGCCGCTTTCAGCGCCGAAGGCCGGACCTCCAGCTCACCGCAGGGCTCCGGGAAACAGTTCCCCCGCTTCATCTTTATTTTCGCGCCCATGGAAACGAGGGCGTCTACGAAGCCCAGCCGTGTGGGATTCAGTCCGCAGCCTTCGATCTTCAGCGGCTCTTTCCTGAGCAGGGCGGCGGCCATCAGCGGGGCGGCCGAAGAGACGTCGCCCGGCACGGCCAGCGGCCTGGCGGTCAGGCGGCCGGGGCGCAGCCTTACCAGGCCGGCCCGGGAGGAAAGCGCCGCCCCCAGCAGCGCCAGCAGCCGCTCGGTGTGGTCGCGGGTCCCGAATTTTTCTTTCACCTCTACGGGGCCGGCGGCGTAGAGCCCGGCCAGCAGCAGGGCCGATTTCACCTGCGCGCTGGTCACGCCGCTCACGCGGGCACCCTTCAGGCGGGCCGGCTTTATCGTAAGCGGCAGAAGCCCTTTCGTCGCGGCCACGCGGGCGCCGAGCTTCTTCAGCGCGTCAGCGGCCGGGGCCATCGGCCGCTTCAGCAGCGTGCCGCGGCCGGCGATGACGGAAGGGAAGCTCTGGCCCGCCAGCAGGCCTGCCAGCATCCTGGCCAGCGCGGCCGATTCGCCCGCGTCCAGCGGCCCGGCGGGCTTCTTCAGGCCGTCCAGGCCTCGTCCTTCGATTATCAGCGCTCCGCCGTCGCGGCAATGCCTGACGCCGAGGGCCTCCAGGCAGGCCAGCGCTGCCCCGGTGTCGGCGCAGTAAAGAGGGTTCTCCACCCGCGTGGAGCCGTCCGCCACCGCGCCCAGAAGCAGCGCGCGTATGGTGACGGACTTGTCCGGCGGCGGCGTGTAGGCTTTCATTTTCCCTTCGGCGGCAGCGAGAGGCAGTAGTCCAGCGCCTTGAAATAGGAGCGCCTGCCCTCGCCCTTGAACTGAGCCAGGCAGACCGGCTTTATCACGGAGATCCTGCGGAAAGGCTCGCGCCTGGCGATGTCGCTGAGGTGCACTTCGACGGCCGGCAGGCCCAGCCCCTCTATGGCGTCGCGGATGGCGTAGCTGTAATGCGTGTAGGCGCCGGGGTTGATGACCAGCGCGTCGGCCCAGCCGGCGTTGGCGGTGAGCAGGTCTATGATCTTTCCCTCGGAATTGCTCTGGAAGATGCGGACCTTCTGGCCGAGCCCGGCGGCGTGCTTCTTTATGCCGGCGTCCAGCTGTTTCAGCGTGGCGGCGCCGTAGATCTCCGGCGCGCGCCTGCCCAGCAGGTGCAGGTTGGGTCCGTGGATGACGAGCACGTTCATTTCAGGGCTCCTTCGAAGGCCTTCTTCAGCAGCGGGACGTCCAGGTCCTCGGCGGGGGCGAGCCGGCCGGGGCCCGCTATCAGCACGAAGCGGTTCGACGCGCCGCGGGCCTTCTTGTCGCGCGAGACCAGCGAGAGGAAATGGCGGAAGTCCTTCCTGACCGGCGCGGGCTTCAGGCGCAGGGGAGCCAGCATCGCGTCGAGCCGGGCGAAGTCGGCCCGGCCCAGTATGCCGGTCTCGCGCGAGGCGATGAGCGCGAAGCGTATGCCGCGCGCCACGGCCTCGCCGTGCGGCAGCCTGCCGCCGGCCATGGCCTCGAAGGCGTGGCCGGCCGTGTGGCCGAAGTTCAGCGCCTCGCGCACGCCGCGCTCGTCGCGCTCGTCGCGGGCCACCAGCTTGAGCTTGTAGGCGGCGCAGGCGCTGACGCACGCGGTGAGGGCCGCCTTGTCCCCGGCCAGCGTGCCTGAAAGGTGCTTGCCGACCGTGTCGCGCAGGGCGGCCGGGCCTATCATGGCGTACTTGACCAGCTCGCCGCCGCCGCTGCGCAGCTCGGCGTGGGGCAGCGAGTCCAGGAAGGCCGTGTCGCAGACGGCCAGCGCCGGCTGGTGGAAGGCGCCGGCTATGTTCTTGGCGCCGCCCAGGTTCACGGCGGTCTTGCCGCCCAGCCCCGCGTCGATCTGCGCGAGGAAGGTGGTGGGCACGCTGATCCAGCGTATGCCGCGCATGTAGATGGAGGCAGCGAAGCCGGCCAGGTCCGTGACCGCGCCGCCGCCCGCCGCTATCACGAGCGAGCTGCGCGAGAAGCCCTCCTCGAAGAGGAAGGAGGCCAGGCGGCCCGCCTCTTCCAGCGTCTTCGCGCTTTCCGAGGGCGGCAGCCAGTAGTAGGCGTGCGGCCGCGCCTTCTCCGGGAACAGCGCCAGGGTCCTCGCCCGCAGGCTGGGCGGAGCGTCGGAACCGGTCACCACGCAGACCCTGTCGGCCGGGGCGAACAGCTCCGGGTACTGCGCCGGCAGGTCGCGCATGTCGCGGCCGAGGGCCGCCTTCATCGAGGATTCGTTCCTGAAGGAATAGCTGTAGGTTTTCATCGCGTGTCCCTCTTCTTCAAAGCTTTCTTTATCCTGGCGGCGGCCGCGGCGGGGCTTAAGCCGGCCGCGCTGACCGTAATGTCGGCGCGGCGGTAATACGGCAGCCTGGCGGAGTAGAGCTTCCTGGCCCGGGCGGCCGCCTTCTCCCATGGTCCGGCCAGGAGCGGCCTGGGGCCGCGGGCGGCCCTGAGGCGCTTCTCCAGCTCCGGCCAGGGGCAATGCAGGAAGACGGTTACGCCGGTGGAGGCCAGCAGGCGCGCTCGGCGGCCGGACGGGTAGAAGCCGCCGCCGAGGGCGACCACCCCGCCGCCGGCGCGGGCCAGAGCCCCGACCGCCGCGGCCTCGGCGCGGCGGAAGGCGGCTAGACCCTTCTTCCTGATGAAGTCCCCGGCGGACAGGCCCGAGGAGAGCTTCACCGCCGCGTCGCTGTCGGAGAACCGGCGGCCCAGCGCGCGCGCGAGGGCTCTGCCGGCCAGCGTCTTGCCGGAGCACATGAAGCCGGTTATGTAGATATTCCCTACAGCCGGCGAAGTATTTTTCCGGTGCTTTTCCGCCATTCTTCCAGCCGCGCGCCTATCTCGGGCAGCGAGTCGCCGCCGAACTTCTCCAGCAGGGCCGAGGCCAGCTCCAGCGCCGCGGCGTGCTCGCCCACCACCGCGGCCGCGAAGACGGCGGTGGTGTCGGAGGTCTTGGAGACGCAAAGTTTTTTCCCGAAGGTCCGGAGGTCGGTGGAGGGGGCGCCCCCGGGCAGTCCCGGCACCGGCTTCACGGCGCAGCGCAGCGTCAGGGTCCTGCCGTTGGTGATGCCGCCGTCTAGCCCGCCGGAAAGCTCCGGTTCTCCGGCGGCCCTTATGCCGCTTTCGGCGGCCAGGCCGAAGCCTCCTCCTATCTCGAAGCCTTTCACGCCGTTGATGCCCAGCATGGCGGCGGCCAGGCGCGGGCCCAGCCGGCGGTCCCAGTGCATGCAGGAGCCCAGCCCGGCGGGCAGGCCCTCGGCCGTCACCTCGAAGGTCCCGCCCAGCGTGTCGCCGGCGCGGCGGGCGCGCAGCAGCTCGGCGGCGGTGGCGGCCGCGTTCAGCGAGGTCAGGCGGCCCAGTGCGGTCACCCTGGAATTGATGTCTATGCCCAGCTGCTCGGTAAGGCGGCGCGCGAAGGAACCCAGCGCCACGCGCATCGCGGTCTCCCTCGCGCTGGCCCGCTCGCGCACCAAAGTGGCGTCGAAGGTGCCGAACTTGAGCATGCCGGGCAGGTCGGCGTGGCCGGGGCGGGGCAGGCTGGAGGGCGCGGGCAGGGCGCGGCCGGAGTTGAGCAGGCAGACGGCTATAGGCGCGCCGGTGGTGACGCCGCGGCTCAGGCCGGCGGTTATCTCGAACTCGTCGGTCTCCACGGCCTGGCGGGCGCTGCGGCCGGGGGCCTGGCGGCGGCGGCGCAGCTGGCCGGCTATGTAGGCCGGGGAGACGCGCACCCCGGCGGGGAAGCCCTCCAGGATGCCGGTAAGGTATTTGCCGTGCGATTCGCCGGCGGTCAGGTAACGGAGCATGTTCTCACCCTTCCCGTTCCAGGGCTTCCCGGAACAGCTTTTCGGCCTTCCTGCTAAATTCTACTATATCGCCCGTGGGCAGGCCCGACCAGAAGCGCAGCGACAGCGCGGCCTGGCGCACCAGCAGCGAAAGACCGTCTATAGCCAGCGCGCCGGCCGCCTTCGCGGCCGCCGTGAAGCCGGTGCCGCCGGGGGCGTAGGCCAGGTCGGCGCAGAGCGCGCCGCGCGCCGGCGCCGCGGGCGGCCCGCCGGAGGCGTACATGCCCAGCGGGGTCGCGTTCACTAAGATGTCCGGAGCGTCCGGCGGCGCCTCGAACGGCGCCCAGCCGTAGAGGGTGTCCGGGAAAGCTGAGGAGAGGCGCGAGGCCAGCTCCTCCGCGGCGGCGCGGTTCCTGGCCCTGAAGGTGACCGAGGCCGCGGCGGCGCGGCCCAGCGCCCAGCCGGAGGAGGCGGCCGACCCGCCGGAGCCGAAGACTACAGCCTTTCCGCCGCGGGCGGAGAAGCCGGCTTCTTCTATGGCCTGCAGCAGCGCCCGCGCGTCGGTGTTCAGGCCTTCCAGCCCGGCCCGGCCGAAGCGCACGGCGTTGACGGCCCCGCAGCATTTGGCGGCCGGGTCGGCGAGGTCCAGCATGGCGCAGACCTCGCGCTTGTAGGGGATGGTGACGTTGAAGCCGGCCCAGCCCTGCGCTTTGAGCGACGGGATGGTGCGGGCGAGGTCTTCCGGCGCGCAGTCCACCGGGGCGTAGTCTATCTCCTCGCCGGTGAGCCCGGCGAAGACTTCGAACACTTTGATCGAAAGCGACTTGGACAGCGGGTGGCCTACCAGGCCGGCCTTCAGCTGCTTTTTCTGCATTATTCCCCGGTTATCCCGCGGAAGGCGTCCACCGTCAGGGTATGCCGCCCGTCCACCCTGGCGGCCAGCGGGTCCAGGCTCACCTCTACCAGCAGCCCGTCGGCGCCGGCGCCGAGGGCCTTGCCGGCCAGCGCGGCAGCGTGGGACCTGTCGCGCGCGGCGTGGCTGGGGTCGGCTATGGCCGGCAGGCCGGTAAGGCTCCTGGCCGAGGCGAGCAGGTTGAGATCCAGGTCCTGGCGCGGGCCGCAGGGGGAGCCGCCGCGCTCGCAGAGGACGATGCCGCGGGCGCCGTGGGCCAGCAGGTATTCCACCGACAGCAGCCATTCGGTGAGGCCGGCGTGGGGGGAGCGCTTCAACAGTACCGGCCGGCCGGAGCGGGCCAGCTCTTTGAGCAGCTCGTAATTGCGCATGTTGCGCGCGCCCACCTGCAGCACGTCGCAGGCCTCAGCCAGGCGCCCGACCTGGCGGGTGTCGGTGGCCTCGGTGACCAGCGGCAGGCCGGTGAGCTTTTTGGCTTTCAGCACCGTCTTGAGGCCTTTCCAGCCCAGGCCCTGGTAGGCGTAGGGCGAGGAGCGCGGCTTGAAGATGGCCGCGCGCAGCGCGTGCGCGCCGGCGGCCTTCAGCGCCAGGGCCGTGGCCACGTAGGAGGCCTCGTCCTCCACGGCGCAGGGGCCGGCGATGAACACCGGGCCGCGGGCGAAATCCAGCGGGGAGGAAAAAGGCTTGCGTTTGCCGGCGCAGGCCAGCGGGCAGAGCTCCGGGGTGGAAAGCGAGACGGAGGCTACCCCCGGCAGGTTCTCTATGGCCGGGGCGGCCTCGGCGAAGGGGGCGGTGGAAGCGGCGGAGACGCGCAGGCAGCCCCGCCCGGCGGCAACGGCCGCGCCCGGCAGCAGGCGGCGCACGCTCGCGGCCAGGCCGGCGGTCCCGCCGCGCAGATCTTTTCGTAGGAGTATTTTCATTTTGCGGCCTGCAGCTTCTTGGTCTGGCCTATGATACAGGCGAACACGGCCTTCGCGCTGCCCGAGTAGCGCCTTCCGGCGGCGGCCCCGGCGTTGGCCAGCACCCGCCTCTCCCTGGCCCTGTCGGCCGCCTTCGCCTTCAGGGCGCGCAGCGGGACGGCCAGGTCCCAGCGCCGCGCGAGCAGCCCGGCTATGCGCCTGTCGAGCGCGTCTATCTTCCGCCGGGCCGATAAGAGGGGGTCGCGCATATATAGATTTTATTAAATACGCGGCAAAAACTAAAATTGCTAAAATAGACCCATGGCCGGAACGCTGGAACTCAAGGACATAGCCAACAAGCTCGGGGAGCTGGACGGGGCGCTCGCCGCCGCCGCGAAACTTTACGGGCTGGAGGACAAGCGCGCCCGGCTGCGCGAGAAAGAGGCGGTCTCCGGCACCGGCGACTTCTGGAACGACGCGCAGAAGGCCCAGGCCCACATGAAGGAGCTCAACGAGCTCAAGAAGGGCGTGGAGCTGCTGGACGGGGTGAGGCGCGAGATAGAGGATTTCAAGGTGCATTTCGAGCTGGCCAAGGACGCCGGCGACGAGGGCGAGCTGCCGGTGATCATGGAAGGGCTTGCCGGCATAGAAAAGAAGCTCAAGGAGATGGATTTCGAGCTGAAGCTCTCGGACCCCAACGACAAGCTGGACGCGATCGTCAGCATACACGCCGGGGCCGGCGGCACCGAGGCCTGCGACTGGGCGCAGATGCTGCTGCGCATGTACACGCGCTGGGCCGAGCAGAAAGGCTTCGCCTTCTCTATAACGGACATGCTGGCCGGGGAAGAGGCCGGCGTGCGCGGCGTCACCGCGATAGTGCGCGGCCGCTACGCCTACGGGTACCTCAAGAGCGAGGTGGGCGTGCACCGGCTCGTGCGCATCTCGCCGTTCGACGCGAACAAGCGGCGCCACACCTCTTTCGCCTCGGTGGACGTGCTGGCCGACATCGAGGACGACGTGGAGATCAAGATAGAGGACAAGGACATCTCGATGGACACGTTCCGCTCCGGAGGCGCCGGCGGCCAGAACGTCAACAAGGTGGAGACCGCGGTGCGCCTGACGCATATCCCGTCCGGGGTCATTGTTTCCTGCCAGATCGAGCGCAGCCAGCACAAGAACCGCGAGCTGGCGATGAAGATGCTGAAGGCCAGGCTCTACGAGATAGAGATGGACAAGAAGCGCACCGAGATGGAGAAGCATTACGACGCCAAGGGCGACATAGGCTGGGGGCACCAGATCCGCTCCTACGTCTTCATGCCGTACCAGATGGTGAAGGACCTGCGCACCGGCGAGGAGACCTCGCAGATAGATACCGTGATGGACGGCGCGCTGGACCCGTTCATGCACTCCTACCTGTCGTGGGTGGCCGGCGGCCGCAAGAAGCGCAACGTCAGCGCGGACGACTGACCATCTTGCGAAGACGGCGGTTTGGCCTCCGCCAAGAGGATGTGTTCCTCGGGCACGGCGTCGCGCACACCGTGCGCGCGCCTCGTCACTCGGCCTCGTCGCTGCGCAAGCCTCGGCCTCCGCGACGGCCCTCGTAACACATCCTCTTGGCGAAGCCGGGCCGGGCCGCAGTTTGCTCGCTGTTTAACAAATGCTCATTGAGACCCACGCTCATCTTAACGACAAGGCCTTCGACGCGGACCGCGCCGAGTTGCTGCCGCGGGTTTTCGCGGCCGGCGTGGAGCGCATAGTGGAGATAGCCTGCCAGCCCTCCGAGTGGAAGCAGGGCGAGGAACTCTGCGCGGCCTATCCCGGGAAGGTGAAGTGCGCCTTCGGCGCGCACCCGGAATATACAAAGACGCTGCCGCCGGACCTTCTGGCGGGTCTGGAGTCTTACCTCGCCAAGCCCTGCGCGGTGGCGCTGGGCGAGGTGGGGCTGGACTACTGGTGGGATATCGGCACCAAGGAAGAGCAGCTGGCGCTCCTGGACTCGCAGCTGCCGCTCTGCGCCAGGTTCGACAGGCCGGCCGTCTTCCACGCCCGCAACGGCAAGACCCCGGACAAGGACGCCTACGCCGACCTGCTGGCCGCGCTGAAAGCCTGGGACTATTCCTCCAAGCGGCGCTTCCGCGGCGTGCTCCACTGCTTCTCCGGCGGCTGGAAGGACGCGAAGGCGGGACTGGACCTGGGGCTGTGCCTGGGCATAAACGGGACTTTCACCTATAAGAAGAACGACGACCTCAGAGAGACGATAAAAAAGGCGGGTATAGGCAGCATAGTGATAGAGACGGACTGCCCCTACCTGCCGCCGCAGAGCTCGCGCGGCAAGCGCAACGACCCGTCGTTCATCCCGGAAATAGCGGCGATGGCGGCTTCATACCTGGGCCTGAGCAACGGGCAGTTCGCGGACGCCACCACCGCCAACGCTTTCGGGCTGTTCGGAGAGTTCTAGCGGTGACGTCCATGGCTGAGGTTCGTCAGGCACGGCGTCGCGCACACCGTGCGCGCGCCTCGGCACTCGGCCCTCGCGCTGCGCAAGCTCGGGCCTCCGCGACGGCCTTCCAAACCTCAGCCACGGCCGTCTACAAGAACTGAACATCGGTTAGATGCATTGGCGGCGGTGTGGTAAACTATTTTTGGGGAATATATGACGAAAGAAGAAATTAAAAAGATCTTAGAGAAGCGCATACCGGTGTTCGACGGGGCGATGGGCACCTACCTGCCGCAGTTCGGCCTGAAGGAGGCCGACTACGCCGGCCACGAGGGGCTCAACGAGATATTGTCCGTCACCCGCCCGGATATAGTCGCCAGGGTGCACGAGGATTACCTGGCGGCGGGCGCGGATTTCGTGGAGACCAACACTTTCGGCGCCAACGCCGCCGTGCTGGCGGAGTACGGCCTGCGGGGACGCGCGCGCGAGTTCAACCTGGCCTCGGCGAAGCTGGCGAAGGCCGCGGCGGAAAAGTTCTCGAAAGACGGGCGGAAGCGCTACGCGGCAGGCTCCGTGGGCCCGACGAACAAGGCGCTTTTCGTCACCGGCGGTCTTTCGTTCGACGACATGCGCGCCCTCTACCTCGAGCAGATGACCGCGCTGATCGACGGCGGCGCGGACCTGCTGCTGCTCGAGACCGCGCACGACGTGCTGAATCTCAAGGCGGGGCTCGCCGCGGCCAGGCTGGCCTTCGGAAAGGCCGGGCGCGAGCTGCCGGTGATAGTGTCGGCCACGATGGACGAGCGCAACAAGATGCTCTCCGGCCACGACGCGGAGGCCTTCTTCGCCGCGATGGAGCATTTCCCGCTGGCCGCCATAGGCTTCAACTGCTCCACCGGCCCCGAGGGGCTCGCCCTGCGCCTGGAGCGCCTGGCCGCGCGCTCGCAGTTCCCCGTCTTCGCGATGCCGAACGCCGGCCTGCCGGACGAGAACGGCCGCTACCTGCAGACCCCGGAGACTTTTTCCGCCGTGATGTCCGACTTCGGGCGAAAGGGCCTGCTGAACGCCGTCGGCGGCTGCTGCGGCACCAGCCCCGCTCACATAAAGGCGCTGGCGGCGGCGGTGGCCGGCCTGAAGCCCCGGGCCCCGCGCCCGGCCGCCCCGTGGGTGGTGGCCGGCACCGAGGCGCTGTTCTTCGACGAGATAGAGCCGCCGGCCATGGTGGGGGAGCGCAACAATTCCATAGGCAGCAAGAAGTTCAGGGACATGGTGGCCGCGGGCGACTGGGACGGCGCGGTAGCGCTGGCCAAGTCCCAGGCGGCCGCCGGCGCCCATATGCTGGACGTCTGCCTGGCCAACCCGGAGCGCGACGAGCTGGCCGACGTGAAGGAGCTGGTGCCCAGGCTGGCCCGTGCGGTGCGGCTGCCGCTGATGACGGATACCACCAGCACCGGGGTTATGGAAGAGGTGCTGAAGCTGGTGCCCGGCAAGGCGCTGCTGAACTCGGTGAACTTCGAGTTCGGTACCGATAAGCCCCGCGCGGCCGCGGAACTGGTGAAGACCTACGGCGGCAAGCTGGTGTTCGGCTGCATAGACGAGGACAAGAAGGCCGGCCTGCCGCTGGACGCGGAGCGCAAGACGGCCATAGCGCGGCGCGCCTACGCTTTCCTTACGAAGGAATGCGGCCTGAAGCCGGAGGACATCATCTTCGACACGCTCGTCTTCCCGGTGGCGGTGGGCGGAGAGCACGCGAAGACCGCGCACGAGACCATAAAGGCCATAGCGGCCATCAAGAAGGAATTTCCCGGGGTAAGGACCATACTGGGCGTCAGCAACGTCTCGTTCGGGTTGCCGCCGGCCAGCCGCGAGGTGCTGAACTCGGTATTCCTGCACCACGCGGTGAAGGCCGGGCTGGACCTGGCCATAGTGAACATAGAGAAATTGAAGCGCTTCGCCTCTATTTCGGAAAACGAGCGAGCGCTGGCGGAAGACCTGGTCTTCGCCCGCAGGCCGGACGCGGCGGCGGCTTTCGCCGCGCGCTACCGCGACGCTAAAAAAGGTCCGGCGGCCCCGGCCGCGCAGGACGCCCCGGCGGAGGAAAGGCTGCGCCTGGCGGTGCTGAACGGCGCCAGGGCCGGCGTGCCGGAGGCGGTGGAGGAGCTGCTGGAGAAAGAACCGCCGCTGTTCATCATCAACGGCCCGGTGATGAAGGCCATGGCCGAGGTAGGCAAGCTTTTCGCCTGCGGCGACCTGATAGTAACCGAGGTACTGCAGAGCGCGGAGGCGGCCAAGGCGGCCGTGACGGCGCTGGAGCCGGCGCTGAAGGCGCAGAAGGCCCCGAAGCGCGGGAAGGTGCTGCTCGCCACGGTCAAGGGCGACGTGCACGACATAGGCAAGAACCTCGTGGGGATAATCTTCGAGAGCAACGGCTTCGAGGTGGAGGACCTGGGCGTGAAGGTGCCGCCCGAGGACATAGCGGCGGCCGCGGCGAAGTCGCGCCCCGACTTCGTAGGGCTTTCAGGCCTGCTGGTGCGCTCCTGCGAGCAGATGACGGTCACGGCCAGGGAGCTGGCCAAGGCGGGCCTGGACTGCCCGCTGCTGGTGGGCGGGGCCGCGCTGACGGCCAAGTACACCGAGACGAGCATAGTGCCGCATTACAAGGGGCCGGTCTTCTACGCCAAGGACGCCATGGAAGGCCTCAACTACGCGCTGGAGCGCGTGAGCGGAAAATGACCATAGCCGGCGCCTATTACCCGGACGATATCCCGGTCCCGGCGGACCTGGAACGGCACTTCGTGGAACAGGCGCTGCCGGAACTCTTCGACAATATCGACGAGGCCATGTTCAGCCTGCGCTTCCTCGGGCTGAAGAAGTCCAACGAGGGGAAGAAAGCCGAGGCTTTCAGGCTGC
>JAJZOZ010000231.1 GCA_021811405.1 bacterium
AAGGCCGGCGAGACGCAGGCGCTGATGGAGAGCATCGCCCGCACCGACCCCGATTTCGCCCCTGAGCCGCTGCGCGGCGTGGTCAGGGACATCTTCTTCAAAGTGCAGGACGCCTGGCAGAAAAGGGATTACAGCGGCCTGGGCGACATCATGCTCCCGTACCTGCGCGCCAGCCACTCCTCCAAGGTGGAGAACCTGCGCCGCCGCGGAGAGATCAACATGATGGAGGACGTCTCGGTCAAGCGCGTAGACTTCGTGCACGTCAGCTGCCCCGCCGGGAAGGAGGGCCGCGCCTTCACAGCCTTTATAACGGCCTCGGCAAGGGACTACACCATCGACGAGAGCTCCGGCTCGCTGATAAGCGGCAGCAGGCTTTCCAACGACTTCCAGGAGTTCTGGACCTTCCACCAGCTCAACGGCCGCTGGGCGCTGGCCAGGATAGACCAGGTGGGAGAGACCGATTACATCGGCGCGCCGAACACGGCGGCCGGCCTGCCCGACAGGCCAGCCTCGGTAAGGGCCGCAGGCGCCGCGGCGCCCGCCGGCCTGAGCGACCCCGGCGCATACCCTCTTCCGATAGGGAATCCCGGGGATATCTCCATGACCCAGGCTCCCGGGGCCCCCGGAGCGCCGGACGCACCGGCGGCCGCTGCTGCCGCCGTTCTGCCGGAGGGCGGGTTCCGCCCGCACGCGCAGGCCGCGCTGCCCGCGGCCGCGGCCCGCAGCGTCACCGGCAGCTCGGGCTGGGACCGCCAGAAGATGGAGATCGCGGCCACGCTGGCTTTCGAGAGCGTCTACACCGCGTGGGGAGGCAACGACCCGGCAGGCCTGAGCGCCGACTTCGTCTCGGGGGAAGCCCTGGCCAAGCTGCGCAGGCTGATGGAGGCGCGGAAGGCCGAGGGAATCACTTTCGGTTTCGACAGCTTCTTCACCCGCAGGGCGGAAGTAGTGCTGACTTCCCCCGCCGAAAAGAACGTCCTCAGGCTGGACGAGTTCACGGCGAGGATAACCGCCACCGCGCTGCGCTCCATGCGCCGCCACGGCAAGGAGCTGCACCGCGACGCCTCGCCCGAGCCCTTCACGGAGTACTGGGTGTTCGGCAGGCAGAACGAAAGCTGGAAAATGAGGGATATCCTGCCGCGCATGGACCAGGCTGGCGAGGACAAAAGCAAGGACGGGGCCCCGAACCCGGCGCAGATAGAATGGTACTGGGAGACGGCCTGAGCGGGCGTCTCAGCCTATAAGCCGGACCTTGTAGCCGGCGGCCTCGAGCTCCGTCTTCACGAAATCGCGCCTGTCGCCCTGTATCTCCAGGACGCCGTTCTTCACCGCCCCGCCGGCGCCGAGCCGCTTCTTGAACTTCCTCAGCAGCTCTTCCTTCCCCTCCGGGTGCATAGGAAGCTTTTCCACGTATGTCATCCCGCTGCCTTTCCCCGTCTTCCTGAAAGAGACCCTCACCGGCTCCGTCTGGGTCCGTTTCCGGAGCTCTCCGGCCAGCCCCTCGGCGCATTCGCAGGGGGTCTTGCCGCAGTTCGGGCACTTCACCGGCCCGCCGGGGCCGGTGGAATAGACCAGCCGCCCGTTGTCGCCGCTCATCTGGCCGCCGCCTTCTCTCTGGCTTTCGCGGCCGGCTTGGCCAGCAGGCGCTTAAGCTCCTTCATGTCCGCCCTGAAGGCCTTGCTTTTCTTGTACCTGGCGTAGATCAGGTCCCCCAGCTTCTTGCCGGCCTCGACGTCCGAGGGATGGTGCACGCCGCCTATCACCCTGTTGAGGGCCGCCTGGTCGGCGTGCGCCATGAATTCCGCCTTCCTCTCCGGCACCAGGTCGGAGAGAATGCGCCCGAAGACCCTGGAGATGGTCGAATGCCCGCTGGGATAGGAAAGGCCGCCGTCGCGGCCGGCGCAGGGCACCAGGGCGGGGTCACGTCTGAAGGGACGCGGCCTGTTGAACCGCTCTTTGAGGTAGACTACCATACCGTCCGTCTCCTTCCTGACGCGCTTGAAGATCTCGGCGGCCTCTTCCGGCAGCGGCTCCGGGAAGGGGCTTATGTCTCCGAAGAATTCGTTGAAGCGGGCGTACCTCTGCGCCCTGACCGCTTCGCACTGGGCCTCGGTATGCTTTACCTGCCAGTCGAAGACGGCCTTCAGGTCCGCCCTGTCCTCCGGCGAACCCGGCGCGGGGGGCGGCGGGAAGTCCGGGAACTGCTGCTGGTCCGCGGCGATGTAATAGGTGGTATGCTCCACCACCCATTCCCCGCACAGAGCGGGCGCGGCCAGGAGCAGCGGGACGGCGGCCAGGAGCAGCGATTTCCTTAGTTTCATGGTGGAAATTGTACAAAACGGGGGCCCCTCCCGCTATTCCCCCCTACGCGCCGAAAAAGATATACTAGGGGAATACCGGCAGATACAGGAGAAAAGCCATGCCCGCTGAAGTTAAAGAGAGGACAGCCATGAAGAACGATTTCAAGGTCAAGGACATTACGCTCGCGGACTGGGGCCGCAAAGAGATAGAGATAGCCGAGAAGGAGATGCCCGGCCTGATGGCGATACGCGGGAAGTACGCCGCGAAGAAGCCCCTCAAGGGCGCCCGCGTGATGGGCTC
>JAJZOZ010000232.1 GCA_021811405.1 bacterium
GGCTACGGCGAGCGGCACCTGGCCGGCCTGGCGTTCAACGACCTGGTGAAGAAGGGCAAGGTCTCGGCCCCTATCGTGATAGGCCGCGACCACCTGGACTCGGGCTCGGTCGCCAGCCCCTTCCGCGAGACCGAGGCCATGAAGGACGGCTCGGACATGATAGCGGACTGGCCGGTCCTCAACGCGCTGATCAACACGGCCTCGGGCGCCAGCTGGGTGTCTTTCCACCACGGCGGCGGGGTGGGCATGGGCTATTCCCTGCACGCCGGGCAGGTCACCGTGGCCGACGGCACGAAGGAGATGGCCGCGCGCCTCGAGCGCGTGCTGACCAACGACCCGGCGATGGGCGTGCTGCGCCACGCCGACGCGGGCTACCCGGAGGCGAAGGCTTTCGCGAAGAAGAAAGGCGTTAAGATCCCGATGATGAAGTGAGGTGAAAAAATATGGCTTCAGAATTCAGCTTCGACGTGGTCTCGAAAGTGGACTACAACCTGGTGGACGAGGCTATCGCCACCGCGATGAAGGAGATAGTCAACCGCTACGACTTCAAGGGCGTGACCTCGGAGATCAACTTCGACAAGAAGGCGAACTCGATAGCGCTGCAGTCGGCCGACGAGTACAAGCTCAAGGCCCTCTACGACGTGCTGCTGACCAAGCTCTCGAAGCGCGGCCTGCCGCTCAAGAACTTCCAGCAGCAGAAGGTGGAGAGCGCGCTCGGCGGCACCGCGAAGATGGCCGTCAAGGTGCAGAACGGCATACCGGTTGACAAGGCCAAGGAGATGGTGAAGGCCGTCAAGGAGCACAAGTTCAAGGCCAACGTCTCCATCCAGGGCGACGCGCTGCGCGTGACCTCCAAGTCCAAGGACGAGCTGCAGGCCGTGATGGGCGTGCTGCGCGCCGGGGACTTCGGCGTGACCGTGCAGTTCGACAACTTCCGCTGATGGCCACGCTCTTCACGGGGATAAAGCAGCTGCTGACCTTCGCCGGGGACCGGGCTCCCCGCGCGGGGGCGGCCATGCGCGAGACCGGCCTCGTGAAGAACGCCGCCGTGCTGGTGGAGGGCGGCGTGATAGAGGCCGCGGGGCCCCGCGCCGCCGTGGCCCGCCACAAGCTCGCGAAGAAGGCGAAGGTGGTGGAGGCCGGAGGCGTCTGCCTGCCCGGTTTCGTGGACAGCCACACGCATATGGTCTTCGCCGAGCCGCGCCTCAAGGATTTCTCGATGCGCGCCGCCGGCGCCTCCTACCAGGAGATCAAGGCCGCCGGCGGGGGGATAGTCTCCAGCATCGGCGCCGTCAGGAAGCAGCCGCAGAAGGCCATGGCGGCCCAGCTCGCGGCGCGCGCCGCGCGGTTCCTCGAATGCGGCACCACCACCGCCGAGGTCAAGAGCGGCTACGGTCTCTCGCTCGATTCCGAGCTCAAGATGCTCCGGGCCGTCCGGGACGCCGCCAAGCTGACCCCTCTCGAGCTGCTGCCCACGCTGCTGGCCGCCCACAGCGTGCCGCCGGAGTTCAACGGCGACGCGCAGCGCTACCTGGACTACGTGACGGCCGAGATCCTGCCGAAGGCGGCCGCCGAGAAACTGGCGGTCTTCGCCGACATCTTCTGCGAGAAAGGCTACTTCACGCCGGAACAGACCGCGGCCTACCTGAAAGAGGCCTCGCGGCTGGGGCTTAAACCCAAGGTGCATTCCGAGCAGCTCTCCAACTACGGCGGCACGCGCGCCGGCGCGGCGGCCGGCGCCGTCAGCGCGGACCACGCCGACCACGTCTTCGCCGAGGACATTGCCGCCATGCGCGACGCCGGCACCATAGCGGCGCTGCTGCCGGCCTCCAATCATTACCTGGGCCTCTCCAGGTTCCCGCCGGCGCGGGAGATCATAGCCGCCGGCGTGCCGGTGGCCCTCGCCACCGACTTCAACCCCGGCACCTGCCCCTGCTGGAACATGCAGTTCGTGCTGAGCGCGGCCTGCACGCACTGCGCTATGACGCCGGAGGAGGCGCTCTGCGCCGCCACCGTCAACGGGGCCTGGGCGCTGGGCATAGGCGACCGCTGCGGCGCCGTGATGCCGGGCATGCAGGCGGACCTGGCCTTCTTCGAGGCCGACGACTACCGCGAGCTCTGCTACTATTTCGGCGCCAACCAGTGCCTAATGACGGTAAAGAAAGGAAAGATAGTCCACGACAAGAAATGAAGATAATACTTTTCGACATCGACGGAACGCTGGTCAAGGCGGGCGGGGCCGGCGCGCGCGCCCTCGACTACGCCGTGGAGACCATGACCGGGCATAAGAAGGCCTGCGACTCCATCCAGCTGCAGGGCGCCACCGATAAGACCAACTTCGTCAACGCTTTCGCGGCCGGCGCCGGGCGCAAGCCGACGAAGCGCGAGCTGGACGCCCTGACGCGCAAATACGTGGACCGCCTGCCGCACGAGGTGCGCTGGTCGGTGAAGGCGAAGAAATATCTCAAAGTAAAGGGCGTGGAGAAGTTCCTGGAGAAGCTGGCCGGGCGCAGGGACGTCCTGGTGGGCCTCGGCACCGGCAATCTGAAGGACGGCGCCTTCATAAAGCTCGAGCCCTCCGGCCTTATGAAGCATTTCG
>JAJZOZ010000233.1 GCA_021811405.1 bacterium
GTCCTTTACGATCTTTATCAGGTTCTTGGGCTCGAACGGCTTCTCGACGAAGGCGAAGATGTTGGAGGACATCTCGAAAAGGTCCTTCATCTGCCCCTTGGCGGTGAGGATTATTATCGGGATGCGGCTGAGGTCGTCCATCTCCTGCAGCTTGGTCTGCAGGGTATAACCGTCCATCTCCGGCATCATGATGTCCAGGATCATGGCGTCGGGGATGACCTTGCCCGGATCGGTCGACGTGAGCTTGTTGTAGGCCTCGAGGCCGTTATAGGCTTCGAGCACCTCGAGCTTTTCCCGCTCGAGCAGCACTTTTATGAGATATACGACGTCTTTTTCATCGTCGACGACCATCACTTTAGCCATATGTCTCCTAAACTTCCAGGCCCGCCGCCGGGGCTTCCGGATAATATAGTTAATTATTGTACAAGAATCAGGGCGGAAAGACAAGATTGGCGGCGCCTCCGCAAAAGAATGTAGAATATAGGCCGGATTTAAGAGAAAACAACGGAGGCAACATGAGCATTGAGAAGACCCTTATACTTATAAAGCCGGACGGCATGCAGCGCAGGCTCTCCGGTCTTTCCATAGACCGCCTGGACAACACCGGCCTGGAGCTGGTCGGGGCCAAGGTGGTTTCCGTCAGCGACAAGCTGGCCAGGACCCATTACGCCCTGCTGGAGGGCAAGGGCTTCTTCGCGGACAAGGCCAAGTTCGACCAGCTGGTCGGCTACATCAAGGGCGATTTCCACGGCGTCACCCGGGGCCGCGTCCTCGCGCTGGTCTACCAGGGCGAGAACGCCGTCAAGGTGGTCCGCGACATCGTGGGCGCCACCCACCCCGAAGCCGCCGCGCCCGGCACGATACGCGGCTCGTTCGGCAGGATCAACTCCAAGACCGGCATCTTCGAGAACGTGATACACGCCTCCGGCAACGCCGAGGAGGCCGAGCGCGAGGTCGGCATCTGGTTCAAGCCGGAAGAGCTGGCCTGAGGGCGCAGCCGGCCGCTTAAAGATGACGAGAAGGTTCCTGCCGTCCTTTGCCGCAGCGCTGCTGCTCCTCTGCTGCGCGTTCCGCGCGCGCGCCGAGGAGCGGATGGAGCAGCGCGTGACGCTGACCACCGAGGACGGCTGGAACCTCAGCGGGCGCTACCTCCCGGCGGCGCAGGGCTCGCCCACGCTGGTGCTGGTCCACTCGCAGAAGAGCGATCTCGGCGAGTGGAAGCCCTGGCTGCCGCTGATAAAGCGCTACGGCTTCGGCTACCTCTCGATGGACCTCCGCGGGCACGGGGACAGCTTCGTCACGCCGGACGGCTCCACCACGTCCTGGAGGTCCTTCAGCCCCAGCGGCTCGGACAACGAGTACAACAAGATGCTGCGCGACGTGGAGGCGGCGCTGGCCTTCCTCTCCACCAATTCCGTCTCGGGCGAGCAGACCGTGCTGGCCGGAGACGTGCTGGGGGCGAACCTGGCGATAAAGGCCGCCGCGGTGCATCCCGAAGTCGCCATGGTGATAGCCATCTCCCCGGTGCTGAACGTCAACGACGTGCTCTCGGTGAACCCCCTGCGCGCCTACGGCGGCAGGCCGCTGCTGATGATAGGCGGCGCCGGCCAGGGCCGCCAGTACAAGGAGCTGCAGCTGCTCAACGATATCGCGCGCAGGGCCTGCGGCAAGGAGAACGCCGCGATCATCGTAGAGGCCAGGGGCTTCGGCCCCAAGCTCATCTCGCGCTACAACGTAAGGCGGGTGCTGGACTGGATCAGGAACCCGAGGCTGCCGGAGATAGTAGAGTACTCCTCCGCCGCCGCGGCTGGCTTCTCCCCGGAGACGCCGGCCGCGGACGGAGAGGAACAGGAGGGCCGTCCGGCGCGGCCCGAAGACCAGAATGAAGAACAGAACCAAGAGAATTGACGCTTTCACCCGCTACTCCAAGCTTCCCACCGAGCAGAACAACCCGCGCACCAGGGATTTGGACCGCCTGCCGCTGCGCCGGGTGCTGGAGAAGCTCAACCACGAGGATTCGCTGGTGCCGCGGGCCGTGGCCGCGGCGATACCCAGCATAGAAAAGGCGGCCAGGGCTGTCTCCCGCAGCTACCTGGCCGGCGGGAAGATCTATTTCATCGGCGCCGGCACCAGCGGCCGCCTCGGGGTGCTGGAGGCGGCCGAGATACCGCCCACCTACGGCGTGGCGCCCGGCACCTTTACGGCGCTGATGGCCGGAGGGGACTCCGCGGTTTTCCTCTCCAAGGAGGGCGCGGAGGACGTCTTCGAGAACGGCCGCTCCGAGATCTCCCGGCTGGCAAAGCGGGGCGACGCCGTGGTGGGGATAGCCGCCAGCGGCATAACGCCGTACGTGCGGGGCGGGCTGGCCGCCGGCAGGAAGGCCGGGGCCGTAACCGTCCTGCTGACCTGCAACCCCGGGGAGCGCGCGCCCGAAGCCTCCATCCGCGTGGCCATAAACGTCGGCCCAGAGCCGGTGTCCGGCTCCACCCGGATGAAGTCCGGCACGGCGACGAAGCTGGCGCTGAACATGCTCTCCACGGCCTCCATGGTGATCTCCGGCAAGGTCTACAGGAACTGGATGGTGGACGTCAAGA
>JAJZOZ010000067.1 GCA_021811405.1 bacterium
GGATCAGCTGCGCGCCGCCGAAAGGCTTACCCGGCTGCGGGCCGTTTATGCGCATGAAGGCGTCCACGCAGTCCAGCAGGTCGGCCCGCAGCATGGAGGCTTCGTCTATGACTATAGCCTCCAGCGCCTTGTAGAGCTCCGCGTCCTTTTTGCGGGCGCGCCTGACCTTGTCCGGGGTGGTGCCCGGCTTGAAGCGGAAAAAAGAGTGTACGGTCTCCCCCGCCACGTTCAGCGCGGCCACGCCGGTGGGGGCCAGCACCACTATCTTCTTGGCCGTGTGGGCGCGGAAATAGCGCAGCAGCGTGCTCTTGCCTGTGCCGGCCTTGCCGGTAATGAAGAGGTTGCGGCCGCCGTGCTGGGCCAGGTGCAGCGCCCTGGAGAACTGCTCGTTGAACTCTATTTCAGCGTTTTCCGGCATGACGTATCACCTAGATTTTACCATTTCGGCGTCCGGCGTCTCAGTCCGGCCCCATAACGCCTTAAGAGAGGCCGCGCAGGGCAGCCCGCCGGGAGAAAAACAACGCATAGGACTTAGGGCCTAGACACATATAGGACCTTTGACCCTTGAGCATAGTCAATATGGCCTATAGAGTATATACGGCTTCTGTGTAATCCCCGGGATAGGCCGGGGAGCATCCACCTCCGGACCGTAAGCCGGATTCACCACTGAGCCTGGCCGACGCCGCAAGAACGAAACACAAGGCGGCGGGACCGAAAGCGCGGCGCGTCCGCTTTTATACGCGCCACCAGGCAGCAGGCAAGTGGGAGGTGGATATGCACCACGTGAAGAAGAACGCTCCAGCACCCGCAGTCCTCAAAGCCGTATTCGCGGCGGTATTTTCCCTTCTAGCCGTACTCCATTTTTCCGCCCCCTCCAGGGCCGAGAGCGCCATAGACCAGCTCAGGGTCAGCGCCCCGGAGACCCAGGTCCCGCTGGCGCCGGTCCCCTCCAACGCCACGCTCTATACCGCGGCGCCCGGCCTCAACGTCTACTTCATTAACGTGGGCCAGGGCGATTCCATCTACATCGAGCTGCCCGGCGGCCACAACGCCCTTATAGACGGCGGCCCGTCCAACTACCCCACCAGCTCGCTGGCCCATTTCCTGGCGGCCAAGCACGTCACCGCCATTGACGACGTGCTGCTCACCCACCCCCACAGCGACCACTACAACGGACTGCAGTACGTCTTCGACAATCTGACAGTCAGGAACTTCTATGACACCCGTGTGGACAACACCGGCACCAAGGCCGACGAGAAGCTCCGCCAGACCGCGCACGACAAAGGCGTGACCTTCTTCTACCCCGAGGCCGGCCAGAATATGGACTGGAGCGAGCCTGGAGTGGACCTCAAGGTCTTCAACGCCTGCCAGCAGCCCCTGGCCACCAACAAGGGCGAGGTTCTCAACAATTGCTCCATCATGTTCAAGCTCAGCTACAAGGGCGCTTCCGTCCTGTTCACCGGCGACGTACAGGGCAGCGCCGAGGGCCCTATCGTGGCCAAGTACGGCCGGGAGCTCAAGGCCGACGTGCTGAAGGTGGGCCACCACGGCAGCAAATATTCTTCCACCATGCCCTTCCTCCAGGCCGTTAAGCCTTCCCGCGCCTATATAGAGGTAGGCGCCGACAACAACTACGGCCACCCCACGCAGGAGGCTCTCGGCCGCCTGCAGGAAGTGGGCGCGAAGATCTTCCGCACCGACCAGGACGACACCATGGAATTCTCCATGGACGGCTCGTCCCTGGACGTGCCCCTTACCCCCGAAGGGAACTGAACCCCCGCGTTTTTCCTTCTCCCCCATACCATAACATAGCAGACCAACCCGACAAGGGCGTGTCGGGTTGGTCCGCGCGTAAATAAGCTTTCCGGGCAACCCGACTGGCCTATGGCCGTGCCGTATCAGGAGCTATGCTCATCAAACGGCCTGGCCTATGGCCGTGCCGTATCAGGAGCTATGCTCATCAGACGGCCAAGGGCGTGTCGGGTTGGCCCGCGCGTAAATAAGCTTTCCGGGCAACCCGACCGGCCCGCAGGGTCCAGGCCGCCGGCTCAAAAAGCCGGCGGCCTTCTTTTTTCCTGTCCGAGCCGCTCCTTCCTATAGAGCGGGACCAGCGTCCGCGACCTGAAGAAAAAGTCAGTTTTTCTTAACTCTCCCTTCAGGCCGGTCCTTTAGACTATACGCATAGAAGGAGGCAATATGGAACTGCGTATACTGGCCGTCGAGGACGAAAAGGGGATGCGGACGCTCTACAGCAGGCTATTCCCCGCCGGACGCTACAGCCTGACCCTCGCCGAGAACGTGGCGGAAGCCACCAGGCTCATGGACTCGGGCATCTACGATCTTTTGATCTCGGACCTGCTGCTGCCGGACGGCACCGGGCTGGAGCTGATAAGGCGTTTCCGGGAGCAGGGCCCGGGCCGCAGCATCCTGGTCACCGGCTCCATGCCGCAGGAAGCGCTGGCCGATCTGGGGAAAAAGGAAGGGTTGCTCAGGATTTACGGCAAGCCCTTCGACATCGGGGACCTCCTCAGGGTGGTGGAGACCCTGGCCGCCGTATGAGCGGCGGGCGCCGTGCACACTAAGATCTCTGCCGGCCCGCTTAAGCCGGCCGGGGCGTTAAAGAGAAAGAAAGGAGAAACTTATGAAAACCAACGTGAGGAAGAACCTGTGGAACTGTGCGGTACTGCTGTCGGGGCTGGCCCTGCTTCTGCCGTACGTGCGCCAGGCCGCGGCCGCCCCGGACGAGGCGGCGCAGGAGGAGCATGAAAGCGCCGTAGCGCAGAAGAAGCAGAAGACGGTCTCCGCTTCGGAGAAAGAGCAGAAGGAAAGCTCCTCCGCCGAGGTCAAGGAAAAGTCCTCAGCGCCCGAGACCGAGCTGAAGGAGACCGAGCCGGCCGAGGAGGAAGTCAAGTCCGCCGGCGGTTCCGGAGAGAAAGAGCTTGAGAGCGATGAGGCGCAGCAGAAGGAACTGGACGAGAACTCCTCCGACAGCAAGGAGAGCTCCGAGCTGGACGAGAAGGAACTGGACAACGAGGAGGACGACTCCAAAGAGCTGAAGGACGAGGACTCGGACGAGAAGGAACTCGAGAGCGCGGAGAACGAGCAGGAGTCGGAAATGGAGTCGGATGCGGACGACAAGGGCGAGCAGATAGAGGCGGAGGACCACGAGGCCGCCGAACTGCCCGAGTCGGGCGACTGACGACCCTGGCCGGCCCCTCCGCGCCGGGGCCGGCCGATGCGGACCGGCGCTTTACTGGTATAATCTACGGGTATGAGACAACAGATAAAGCGCTTAGAGGCAGTAAATATGAGCATCTCGAAGCTGACATCCCGGTGGAGCGCCACGGCGCTCCTCTCCGCGGCGGTGATGCTGGCGTCGCCGGCCATGTCCGGCACGCTGCGCGCCGTCGCCCCGCCCGGGAACGAGGCCGCTGGCGATAAGGGCGCCGCGGCGGCCCGGGAGCTGGACGCGCCGGAGAGCGACGCGCCGGAACGTGACGGGGACGACGCCGAGCTGAAGGGCCTGCTGGCCATGGCTGGGCCCGGCTCGCGGGAGATGAAGACCGCGCTGGATGAGCTGGACGCCGCCGAGACCGACGCCGAGGAGAAAGAGACCGGGAAAGAGGCGGAGCCGGTGGAGAAGGAAGAGGACGCCCCCGCCAGTCTGGAGCGCGAGGCCGGACAGGACGAGAAGGAAATGGAGGAAGTGGAGAAGGAAGAGGGCGCCGACGAATCGCACGGCGAGGACGACAAAGGTGACGTGATCGAGCAGGAGGACCCGGGGCTGGACGACTGAATATGAAAAAGACCAAAACCACATCCATGCTGCTGGCCCTGGCCTTTTCCTTCGCGCTCCTCGGGAGCGCCCTGGCCGTCCCGCCGAAAGGTCCGGAAGCCGCGCTTCCCAAGACCAAGGCGGTCTCCTTCTACTTCAACCGTTCCGGCGACGAAATAGCCGGCCTCAGGGCGGCCGGGTTCGGGTACGGCGAGATCGTGAAGATCTTCGTGATAGCGGAAATGTCCCGGCAGGAGCTCAAGGACCTGCTGGCCGAGAACCGGAAAGGCTACGGCTGGGGAGCCATCAGCCTGAAGCTGGGCCTTAACCCGGTCTTCGTGAAAAAAAGAGTGGACTCAGCACGCAGGGACCTGGACATCAGGGTAAGGCCGGCCACGGAGACGGAAAAAAGCTGAAAAACCGCGCCGGCGAAGGAGAGCATATGAAACTTCTAAAGGTATTAGCAGCCGTGGTCCTGCTGTCGGCCGCCGGAGCGGCCGCCCAGGACGTACGCTCGGAAAAGTATCCGCGCCAGGGAGGGGAGACAGCCGCCCCCCGCCGCAAGCCGGAGCCGAAGACCTGGGAGGCCACGGCCGACCTCGCCGCGGTCTCGGACGCCAACATCTCGCACCTGTTGGTCAACTCGCCGGTGAAGAGCAACAAGAAGGTGAAGGACAACATACGGCATCTCTCGGCCGGGTTCACGGCGGACCCCGCCTTCGCCTCCAAGGCGGGCCTGGAACTCTCCTATTCCTACGACGACTATGCCTACCGCACGCATAAGCCCTTCAGCTACCATGACCACTCCTTTTCCGTAGGCCTTACTCCGGACCTAGGCAAGGGCTGGAGCCTGGACCTCGGCTGGGACCTGGACCTGATAGGCGACAAGACCGGGACCATAGCCGAGGACGGCTCGGTCAACGGCGGGCTTATCTGGCGAGGCCCAGGCGGGCTCAGGCTCAAGGGCGGCTACGAGCGCGGCCGCGACAACGTCAGAACGAACCCGAAGAAGGACGCGGACACGGGCGCGTTATACCTGTCCGCCAGCAGGCGCTTCCTGAAGAAGCACCTCGCCTTCCTCAGCCTGCGCGCCAAGACCAACGCCGCGGACGGCCCGGACTACGCCTACAAGTCGCGCTCGGCCGTGCTGGGCCTGATCAGCAAGTGGTCGTCGCGCTTCAAGCTGGTCACGTCCGCGTCCAGCGTGCAGAAGGATTACGACAATATCGATTCGCGCTTCCTGAAGAGGCGCAGCGACGCCACTTACTCGTTCAGGATAAAGCCGGTGTTCACGCTCTTCAAGGGCGTGTACGCGGAAGGTTCGTTCACCTACCTGGACAACGCTTCGAACGTGGCGATAAAGAGATACACGGACAGGATCTATTCGGTGGGGCTGGCCGGGAGGTTCTGAGGCGCCGCGGGCAGCAGTATCCTGACCCGGAGCCCCGAACCCGGCGGCGAGGACGCCTCTATCCTGCCGCCGAAGCTTTCCAGCATGGCCCTGGCCAGGCCCAGCCCCAGGCCCGAACCCGAAGTGGAATAGCCGCGCTCGAAGAGGCGCGGCAGTTCCGCCTCAGCTACGCCGGGGCCGCTGTCCGCCACCGCGACCACGGCCGTCCCGCCTTCTACGGATACCGAGAGCGTAATGCGCCCGCCCGCCGGGGTGTGCCTGACCGCGTTGTCGATGACGTTCAGCAGGGCCTGCTCGAGCTTGCCGGCCTGGACGGCCGCCGTCGCCTCGGCGAGCGCGGTCTCTATCTTCAGCGACTTGGGCATAGCCAGTACCGCGGCCTTCCTGGCCACGGCGGAGACCAGCTTGTCCAGACGCTGCGCCCTGGCGGTGCCGGATTCCCGGCTGTCGAGCCTGGAATACTCCAGTATATCCTCCACCACCCTGGTCATGGTCTCCAGCTCGGCCAGGTTGCTTTCCAGCACGGCCACCGCCTCTTCCCTGCCGGGCTTGCCCAGCAGGGCCACCTCGGTCTGGCCGCGCATGACGGTCAGCGGGGTCTTGAGCTGGTGGGTGACGTTGGAGGCGAACTGCTTCAGTTTGATCGAATAGGCCTCTATCGAGGCCAGCATGCCGTTGAGCACGTCTATCAGGCGGCCCAGCTCGTCCTCGCCCGCATGGCGGGGTATGCGGCCGTTCAGCGCCCCTTCCCCGGCTTTGCGCGCCACCTCGGCAATGCGGTCTATAGGGGCCAGGGCGCGGCCGGCTATGGCCCAGCCCGCCCAGCCGGCGCCGGCCAGCAGCAGGAGGGAAAGCGCCGCCAGCAGGTACCAGCTGTCGGCGGAAAGGGCCGCCAGCGGCGAAGGCACCGGCAGCCCGAGCTGCAGCAGCGCGCCGCGCGGGGCCGGCAGCCCCAGGCTGACGGTGCGCAACCGTTCTCCCGACGGCAGCGTACGGGAGGCGAACACCGCCTTTTCCTGGGGATAGGCGGCCGCGGACGCAGGCCACGCGGCGCCCAACTGCGGGTCGGAACCGTAGAGTTGCGTCCCGTCCGCCCCGCGCAGGAAGACGTAGAAGCCGTCCAGGCCCTCGGCGAAGCGGCCCAGCCTGCTCCGGGCGGCCTCCGGGCCTAGCGGGCCCGGACTCTCCAGGAGGCCCGCGGCCTCGTCGACGGCGGCGAGCAGCTTGCGGTCGGCCAGGGTACGCAGGCCGCGCTGAAAGAACAGCACGGCCGTCAGCGCCGAAGCCAGCAGAAGGACGGCCGTAGCCGCCATGTAGAGCAGGGAAAGGCGGCGGCGCAGGGTCATCCGCGCTCCGGGACGTCTATCTGGTAGCCGACGCCGTAAACGGTCCTGATGAGCTTTTCCCCGTCGCCGGCGTCCACCTTGCGCCGGAGGCGTCCCATGTGCACGTCGAGCACGTTGGAATCCACCTCGAAGGAGCCCTCCCAGGCGTGCTCCCACAGCACGGCCCGGCTGACCGGCCGGCCGGCGCTGCGCAGCAGCACCTCCAGCAGAGCGAACTCCTTGTTGGTCAGTTCTATCTTCCGGCCGGCGCGTGTCACGCGGCGGTTGCGCACGTCCAGGCTGAGGTCCCCGGCCGTCAGCGCGTCCTCCGGCTTTTCGGCCGGGCGCAGCAGCACGCGCGCGCGCGCGACCAGCTCGCGGAAGGCGAAGGGCTTGGTGAGGTAATCGTTGGCGCCGGACTCGAGGCCGCGGACCTTATCGTCCACGGAGCCGCGGGCGGTGAGCATTATAACCGGGGTGCGGTCGCCCTCCCGCCTCATGGTCTCCAGCAGCGAGAAGCCGTCCCCGTCCGGCAGGTTGACGTCCATTATAACCAGGTCGTAGACGCCGTTGAGCAGCTGGCGGCCGGCCTCCGCGGCGCTGGCCGCGGAATCCACGGAAAAGCCTTCCTGGGAAAGCCCCTTGGTGATGAAGGCCGAAAGTTTTTCCTCGTCCTCTATTACAAGTACGCGCATAGCCGCCCGCCTCCGTGTCCAATATCTTACCAAATAGCCGGGCGGGGTCCCGGCCGCGGCGGCGGGACCCCCAAAAAGAACCGCCGGCTTGCGGCCGGCGGTCCCTTCATCCGGCTTGCGGCCGTCAGATATTGTCGAGCAGCTGCTGCAGCGACGTGGAGGTGCCGGCGCCCTTCAGCGGGGGCACGGCCTCGGTGGCCGTGAACTCGGGCACGTCGGTCATGTCCACGGCGGCCTTGGAGGGCAGCACCGGTATCAGCTGCGTGGTGCAGTGTATGGAGCCGCCCGCCAGGATGCTCTCGTCGGAATTCACCGGGGCCACGGTCAGGCCCGCGGACTCGTAGGCGGCCTTCGCCTCGGCCTCGCCCTCGGGGTGGCCCGAGTAGGAGGGGATGATGGCCACGTTGTTGACGATCAGGGAGTTCGTGTAGGTGAACCAGGCGTTGTCCTCCCAGCCCTTCACCGTCACTATCCTGTACATCTGGCCGTCCGGGGCCTTGCGGCCCTGGAAGAAGGCCATGGCCTTCTCGGCGTTGCTCTTGAAGGGCTCGGTCTCGGCCGTGGCAATCAGCACGGTGTGGTCGTTGAGCAGCTTCATGAACATGTCGATGTGGCCGGTGCCGTCGGCGGGCTCGCCGGGGTAGCCGGCGTAGTCGAACGTGTAGATGTTCTTGACGCCGAAATAGGACTTGAGCGCGGAGTTCACCTCGGACTCCGACTTGCCGGAGTTCCAGATGTAGGTGCGTTTGGTCATGAACAGGTCGCCCTTGCTGTCCACCATCAGGTTGCCGCCGTCCAGGATGATGGGCATCGCGAAGGCCTCTATGCCCTTGGCCTTGCCGAGGGCGGTGGGCACGGCGTCGTCGTCGCGGCGGTACTGGTAGTGCCGGTAGATGGTGTCCACTATGCCGGGGGTGCCGTCAGCGCTGAGGCCGAACGGACCGTAGTCGCGCATCCAGACGGTGTTGAGCCGCAGCGGAACGCGGCTGTACTTGGAGGCAGGGACGCCGGAGATGGAGGAAGGGCCGGCGACGGCCCAGAGCTGGGCGCGGCCCGGGCCGGTGACGGCGCGGGCTATGCCGGAGAGCATGTCGGTGTAGCCGGCCCAGCCGACCACCACGGCGGCGGCGGGCTCGTACTCGGCCGGTATGCGGAAGCCCACCGGCGGCGCGGCCTTGGTCCGCGCCATGACCGGCGCGCGGCCGTCGGCCTTTTCGCGGGAATGGTCTATCCAGTTGGGGAGCGGCTTGCCGAGGTCCAGGGCGAAGGCCCCGGAGGAGAAAGCAGCGAGGAACGAGAGGGCGGCTAACAAGTTGAGTTTCTTCATTTTTCCTGCCTTATGGTTTTCTTTTGCGACTGCCCGACAGCTTCATAAATTATACCGAAACGTGGAAAAGCCTACAGGGGTCTAAAGGGAAAGCCCGGGATAGGCCTTTGGACCTATACCGGCCGCGCTAGAACTCGAAGAAGGCGGCTTCCTCGGCCACCGCGTTGCAGCGTTTGCCGTCCGGATCGGTCATCTTGCTGCGCATATAGCCTTTCTCGCCCCAGGAGGCGCCCCAGCTGTTGCGCAGTATCCAGATCCCCTTGCCCGGGGGCAGGTTGCCGTTCTCGTCGAACTGGGCGCCCTCGTTGTCCCAGCCGACGATGTTGATCATGTGGTCCAGCTCGCCGTACTTGCACCTGGAGTAGACGCCGCCGCGGTAGCTCTGCCAGCCGCCCTGGCCGGCGGCCACGGCTATGGAGATGGGCTTGCCGGAAAGCGTCATGTAGGCCTCTATGTCGCGCGCGGTGGGCGCCTGGCCCTTCTCGCCCAGCATGTACCAGGCCTTTATCCGGGCCGCGGCCGGCAGGTCGGCGGCGCATTTGCCGTGGCCCTGCTTGTAGGGGCAGGCGCTGTAGAGCGGCTGGCCCTTCGGCTCGATGAAATCGTTGGCGGAATCGAAGTAGCCGCCCTGGCAGCCGAGGGCGTAGGTGGAATGCTCCACCAGCCATTCCTGCGAGAGGCGGCCCGGGTCGCCGTCGCCCAGCGCGTGGCCGTCCCGGTGGGTGGCCGTGAGGCTGAAAGCCCAGCAGGAGCCGCAGAAACCCTGGTTCTCCACCTGGGTGAGGCCGGGGCGCAGGTCCAGCTTGTCGGGTATCCGCACCTTGACGTCCTTGAACGACTTCCAGGCGGCGCTTGGGAGGTCCTTTTTTATGAAGCCCTTGGCGTAGATCACTTTGCCGTCCGGGCTTACCGGTGCGGCCTGGCCGTCCGCGTCGTAGGAGGCGTCCAGCGTATAGTCCACGAAATCCTTCACCGTACCGCCGTTGAAATCCGCGTCGCGCGCCTCGGCGCGGGCGCAGAGCGCGGCCGCGGCGAGAATGAACAGGTAGAACTTCATCCGCATAGTCCCTCCGTGATCTTGACTTTTATCAATATTACCTAAATTAGCCGCCTTATAGCCAGCCCTTCTCGGAATAATAATGGAACTCGCCGTCCCAGTCGGACTTACGGCGCTTCACTATCTCGGCGAAATAGGCCCGGCGCTGCTCTATCTCCCTGGCCTGGGGGGCGTACACCGAACCCTCCTTGATGTCCGCCGCCAGCCGGCCGCCCAGGGCGAAAGCCGCGTCCAGCTCCTTCCTGCCCGGCTCCGGGCCGCTGCCGGCCGTGCCGACGTACTGCGCGCCGCAGAGCCTGGCGTAGTCGCCGAGGTAGGCGCCCACGGATTCGTTGTTGCCGCTGCCGGAGGTCACCGCGCCGGCCGCGTACTTGCCGAGCAGCCGCTGGCAGTGTATCAGGTTGGAGGTGCGGTCCATCAGGGTTTTGAGCTGGGCGGGCACCTGGTTGAGGTAGTTCGGCGCGGCGAAGATAAGGCCGTCGGAATTGAGCATCTTCAGGATGATCTGGTGGGCGTCGTCCTTCAGGTGGCAGGTCATATGCGCGCGGTGGCAGGCCTCGCAGGCGTGGCAGAACTGCAGCTTCCTGCCCGCCAGGTGCACCGTCTCCACCTCCGCGCCGGCGGCCTTCGCCCCCTCGGCGATCTTCGCCGCCAGCGAATAGGTGGCGCTGCGTTTTTCGTGCGGACTGGAAGAGATCAGCAGTATCCTCATTGTCATGCTCCTTTGTTCACGGCCGGCACTGGAAAGCCTTGAAAGCGCCGGTCTTGCCTTTCAGCGTTACGGCCCGCTCTTCCGCCCCGGGAAATACTCCGCCGGCCTCGCGGAAGACCGCTTCCGAAAGCAGGGCCTGGCCCGGCTCGCAGGCGGATTCCAGGCGCTGGGCGGTGTTGACCGCATCGCCTATGAAAGTGTACTCGCGGCGGGCCGGGGCGCCCACGTTGGCCCGCACCGCGCGGCCGGAGTTCAGCCCTATGCGCACGTTGAACGGGTTGCCGCCGGCGTTCAACTCCCTGAAGAGCAGCAGTATGGCTTTCGCGGCCCCGGCGGCGGCTTTCGAGGACGGGAAACAGGCGAAGATGCAGTCCCCTATGAACTTGTCCACGTCCCCGCCGTGGGAATAGATCAGGCCGGTGGCCGGCGCGAAGATCCCGTTGAGCGCTTTCACCACCTCGGCCGAGGGGTGCGCCTCGCTGTACGGCGTGAAGCCCTTCACGTCCATGAACATGAACGTCCCGTTGAACTCCGCGTCCTTGAGCTCGCTGCCTCCGGCGCTGGCGACGGCGCCCACTTCCTTCCAGACCCCGTGCGGCGTATAGGCGTGTATCATCTCGTGAGAGCGCCGCAGCAGCTCGCCGTCCTTGTACGACTTGCGGCTCATGTTGGCCAGGAAGCTCTCGGTGGTGTCGAGCATCTCCTCGCTGCGGGCGAGCAGCGCCACGTACGACTCTTTGGGCGGGTTCCTGAAGACGGAGCCGGCCGGCACCGAAGCCTTCACCTTCTTATCGCAGTAAACCGCCATCAGGGCCACCGTGGTGGCGTGGTAATGGGCGCGGCCGCTCCCTTTTACGCCGCCGCCGTCCAGGGGGACTATCTCTCCGCCGGAGTACATGCCGAACACCGGCACGTCCCTGCCGAAAACGCCGCGCACGGCCTCCAGCTCGTCGTTGACCCGGCTGTGCAGGATGTGCGAGCGCGAGCAGCAGCTCACCATGAAGACCAGGTCGGGCCTGCGCTTCGGCCCGGCCGCCGCGCATTCCTCCGCCGCCTGGCGGGCGCCGTCTATCAGCGCCACGCGGCTGGCCTGTATCAGGCGCACCTTTTTGCCCTGCAGGTCCTCCGAGGGGAAATAGGTGATGGAGCCGTTCTGGAAATCGCAGGAAACCGGCAGCTTGATGATGGTCTTGCCGGCGCCGGGCGCGGCCATGGAGAAGCCGTAGCGCTGCACCATGAGCTCGAAGAACTTCTTACGCGCGTCGCGCCCCAGGAACTGCCGGTAGAACTCAATGACCGGCATTCCGTTGATCTCGTATACGACCGGCCCCTCCGCGCGGGTGACGGTGAGTTCCTCGCCCACCGGCTGCCAGCCGTGCCCGTAGCCGAAGGCGAGCCTGGTGCCGGCCGGGAACTCCAGCGCGGCCAGCCTTTCCCCCTTCTTCGTCAGAGAGGCTCCGCAGTACTGGTAATTGGTCCAGAAATCGGGATGGCTCATGCCCAGGTCGTACGCGCCGCAGGTGAGCCCGCCGAAGACCGGGTTAGGCGCCAGGCTCTCCGCTATGGCGTCCACCATGCGCTGCTCATAGCCGGTGGAGATGGAGCCGAAAGTAAGCGAGACCGAGCGCCCCCTGGCGCCCGGCTTCCCGACCCCGGCAGCGAGCCTGCGGCCGTTGGCGCGGCAGTCCTCAGTGGCGTCCGCCACGCTGAAACGGGCCTTCAGGCCGCCGGACATAAGCAGCACCACCACGCTGCCGCGCGAGACGCCGGCGTTGGTTATCTCGGCGTAGCAGGAACCGCCGGTCAGCACGGCCGGGTTCACGTGGCGGCAGAGCGCCTTGTGCACTTTTTCCTGGTCCAGCTTTATCGAGGAGAAGGCGACGGCCAGGTCCGGCTTCGGGACCGTCCGGAGGGCCTGCTTCACCGCCTGAACGGCGGCTTTGGCGGGGTCTTTTCCCAGCCCGAGCCCGATGGCGAGCTTCATACCTGACAATACTACCATTTTCACGCCTGAAAAGAACGGCCCCCCGCTTCCGGGGGGCCGCCGGTTAAGGAACCGTCTTTACGGCTGGGCCGCGGGAGGCTGAGGCGGCTCCTGCGGGGCGGGAGCCGGGGCCGGGGGCACCGGCTGCGCCGGAGCTACCGGCACGAAGGTCCGGTTGCCCATGCGGGTCATCCAGGCGGCGCCCAGGCCCACCATGGTACCGAAGGCCAGCAGCATCAGGCCGATCAGGGACAGCAGGCCGCCGATCAGCGGTATCACCTTGCCGAAGAACAGCAGGCCGGCCATTATGGCGTAGCCGGCGGCCACCTTGCCGGTCAGGCTGAGCGGGCCGGCCTTCTTTATGCCGGTGAAGAAGCGGTCCTGCAGCAGCGCGCTGAAGGCGGACAGGCCCAGCACAGCGGCGGCCGCCGCCAGCATCAGCACGAAGGGTATCAGCGGTATGCCGAGTATAGAGACCAGCATCATCACCATGCCCGGGAAGAAGCCCACCACCGTGAGCGCGCCTATGCCGCAGGCGCGCCACATGTCGCCTGAGATGGCCGCGGCCGAATTCTCCACGTTCTTCGGGAAGAATATCGCCGGCAGCATCAGCAGCACCACACCGGTGGCGAGCATCGAGAAGAGCACGAAGATGCCGGCCCCGACCAGGCCGCCCACCAGCCAGGGACCGTGGCGGTCCCTCTCCATGTCGCCGCCGTAGCGCACGGAGTAGCGGACGGTGCGCATGGTATGCGTGAGGGTGTCCCTCAGCGCGTCGGCGCTGTAGCTGTTCACGGAGCCTTTGTGGCGGGCGCCGTCGTCCTTCTGCACCCCGCCGCCCAGCGCGGAGATGTCGCCGTCCACCTCGCCCGCCCCTATCAGGGCCACGCCGCCGCCCACCGCGGAGACGTTGCCCGCCACCCGGCCGCTGACGCGCACCGGGCCGCCTATGCTGGAGACGTCCCCGTCAACCAGGCCCGGGATGGTCACCACGCCGCCCATCGAGACCAGGTTCCCGGTCAGCTCGCCGTTGATGGTGACGGAGGCCCCGCCCACCGCGGTGGCGGCGCCGTCCAGCTTGCCGTCCACGGTGAGGGACCTGTCGGTGGCCACGTCGCCCCGCAGGGTCTCTCCCTTGGGCACAAGAATGTCCTCGTGGCGCACCTCCGGCCTCCGCGCGTACAGCGCCTGCGACAGCAGCAGCAGGGCCGCGGCCGGCAGCATCAGTTTTTTAACGTTCATGATATTTCTCCCCTTTCCTATCCCGTCAGATCCTGCCAGAAGCCGGGCGCACGCCCGGCACCGCCTTTATCACCGCGGCGCAGACCAGCGCCGCCGCGGCCGTTTCATACCAGGGCGGCAGCGCCGCTGCGGCCAGCCTGCCCAGGTCCGCGAACAGCGAAATAGCCCCGGGCAGCCAGCCCAGCGCGTGGGCGGCGTAAGCCTTGGCCGCGTCCAGCGCCTGGCCGAAGCCGCCGGGCCGCGCCAGCGCCTCGCCCCAGCCGGAAAGCCCCCTGTAGAGGTAGCCGGCCGAGAGCGCCCCCAGCAGGGCGGTCCAGCCGGCCGTCAGGATACCTATGCCTTTGAGGAACGCGCCCTGCCAGTCGAAGGCGCGGGCAGCTTCGGCCTCTATGCGGGCCAGCACGCGGGCCCTGAAGCCAGCCGGGGCCTTCCGGTAAGGAAGGCCCGCTATGGCCCCGGCTATCAGCTCGTCGTTCCTGTCGGCGTTCATATGTCCTCTCCTGTACTACGGCTCAGGCCGCCCGGCGGTTGCGTCGGAAGCGGCCAGTTTCGCCTTTATGAGCTCCCGGCCCCTGAAAAGCCGGGCCTTCACGGTGCCTTCCGGCACGCCGAGGACCCGGGCTATCTCCGCCGGGCCCATGTCCTCTTTGTACTGCAGAAGCAGGGCCTCGCTGTAGA
>JAJZOZ010000068.1 GCA_021811405.1 bacterium
GGCGCTGGTTCACCGCGAAGCCCAGCTGGGCCACTTTCCCGCCGTTGGAGAACTCTTTCACCTCCGGGTCGCGCGTCAGGCGCCCTATCAGCATCACTTTGTTCAGGTTTCCCATATTCCCCCCTATCGTAAGGTAGCTGCGCCAATAGCATAGCAGGCCTACCCGACAAGGGCCTGTCGGGTTGAATATGAGAGTTCCGAACGGTCGGGCTGATCCGACTGCGTTATGCGCGTCGGACGGTCAAGGGCCTGGCGGGTTGGTCCCGCGGAATTTCGGATATATATGGCGGGAGCGGGCTCAGAGCCGGTCGTACTTGGTGATGCGGCCGCGCGATCTGTCCACCGGGTACTTGCGGGCGTTCTTCACCAGTTTCCTGCGCACGGCGCGGACCGGGTCTATGCCCAGGTCGTGAGACAATACCAGCACCCAGTAGAGCACGTCGGCCAGCTCGTCGGAGACGTTCTCCTTCTCCGCCGCCAGGTGGGCCTTCACCTGCGCCGGGGTCTTCCACTGGAAATGCTCCAGCAGCTCGGCCGCCTCCAGCGCCAGCGAGATGGCCACGTCCTTCGGGTTGTGGAACTGCTTCCAGTCGCGCTCGTCGCGGAACTTCAGTATGGCGCGGGTGAGCTCTTTGATGTCCGACATCATTCCCCCGCCGGGGCCGGCCCCGGGAAGATGAGTTCCCCGGCCGGGAAGCCCAGCTTCCCGGCGCGCGCGGCCAGCCCCGCGACGGTGGCCTCGGGCAGCGAGGGCGTCCGGGCCAGTATCCAGAGGTATTTGAAGCTGGGGCCGGCCACCAGCGCGTAGCTGTAATCCGGGGCCAGCTCTATCACGTTATAGCCGCCGTAGAAAGGCCCGAAGAAGGAGACCTTCAGCGCGGCCACGGACTTGTCGCCGGTGAAGTAGGCGCGGCCCTCGGCCCGCTTCCATTCCTTCTTCTCCGGGTCGTAGCCGCGGTTGATCACTTTCACGCCGCCGTCGGGACGCATCGAGTACTCGGCGGTAACGCCGGTCAGGCCGCGCTCGAAGCGGTGGTCGAGCCTGGCCACTTCGTGCCAGACGCCCAGATAGCGCTGCAGGTCGAAGCCGGAGACCGGCTCCACGCCCTTCGGCGCCCCCGCGCAGCCCGACAGCAGGGCCGCGAGGAAGGCCAGGATGCCTTTCTTCTTAACGCTCATGCTTCCTCCGCGGCGGGCTCGCCGTAAAGCAGGGAGGCGGTGTTCTTCCTGAGCCAGCGCCTTATCTCCTTGTACCCGGGGCAGGCCGCGGCCACGTGCGCCCAGAAGCGCCGGGAATGGTTCATCTCGCGCAGGTGGCAGAGCTCGTGTATCACGATATAGTCCAGCACCTCCGGCGGGGCCGAGGCCAGCCGCCAGTTGAAATTGAGGTTCCCCCGGCGCGAGCAGCTCGCCCACAGGGTGCGCTGGCTCTTGATGGCTATGCGGTTGTATTCCAGGCCGAGCAGGGCGGCCCAGTGCGCCGCCCGGGCCGTTATTGCCTCGCGGGCCGCCTCGCGCTGGGACGGCGAGGGCCGCAGCGCCCTGCGGCTGCGCCTGACGACGCGGTAAACCCGCCGCGGCCGGCGCGGGTATATCCCGGGCAGGTCCCGGGCCAGGTCCCGCAGGAAACCGCGCACATCGCGGCAGATATCTCCGGCGCTCATCGCTCCCGCCTCTCCGTCACCTGCCCGCGCGCGGCTTCGTGGCCGCCACCACGGTGTCCATGGCCTGGCCGCGGCGCAGGTACTTAGCCCCGGTAAAGCCGGCGCTCTCCAAATCCTCCTTCAGCTCGCCGAAGGTGAACGTGGAGCCGCCCTGCGTGCCCACCAGCATGTTCACCGCGAACAGCGCGCCGTGCACGGGCCGCGTGCGCGTGGAGTCCACCACCACGTCGCGTATAAGGATGCGGCCGCCCGGGACCAGCGCCTCGTATACCTTCCGGAACATCTCCCGGTTCTGCGCGCGCGAGTTCTGGTGCACTATGGCGCTCACCCAGGCCAGGTCGTGGCCGGCGGGCATCGCGTCGCGGTTATAGTCGCCGGCGGCGAAGTCTATGCGGCCGCCCAGGCCCAGCTTCCCCATGCGGCGGCGGGCCATCGGTATCACCTGCGGCAGGTCGAAGATGGTGGCCCTCGCCCCGGGGCAGGCCTTCAGGAAAGGTATGGTCCAGGTGCCGGAGGCCCCGCCCAGGTCCAGCAGGCGGGCGAACTTCAGCTTCCCCAGGCTTGCCACCAGCGGCCCGGCCAGCGGGGTGGAAACCTCGTGCATCGCGCGGATGAAGGATTCCAGGTCGCCTTCGGGCCCGCGCACGCTGTGGCGCTTCTCGGCGGGCCTGCCGGTCTTCACCACCGCGGCCAGGTCCCCCCAGCGGCGCAGGCAGGTGCCCTGGTGGCGCAGCATGCCCAGCACGCCGTGGGCGGCGTCCTCGGTCAGGACCTTCTCCAGCCCGCGCGGCAGCGAATAAACCCCCCGGGGGCTCTTCTTCAGCATGCCGAGCGCGGCCAGGGCGTCCAGCATCACTTCGGTCGGGCGCGCCTGGCCCTTGATGCGCGCGGCCAGCGCGGCGGCGGTCATAGGCTTCCTGTGGAGGATCGTGAACACGTCCAGGTCCGCGCCGGCTATCAGCACGCAGGCGGGCTGGAAGGCCCGCACCATCTCGAGTATTTCCCTGCCCGAAGTTTTAGTGGAATTCATGCCGCCTCCTGTGGAATAAGACAGAGTATTGGAAAGTCTCATGCCCGTTCCGCCTTGTAGAGCACCATCGCGCTGGACTTGCCCTTCATCACCACCGGCTCGCATTCCACGAAGTTAACGCCGGGGAAATGCGCCTTGTCCACGCCGTCCATCACGGCCCGGCTTATCAGTATCTGCGTGCCGGCCGCCTTCGTCTGCGTCTCTATGCGCGAGGCCACGTTCACGGTGTCGCCCAGCACGGTGTACTCCAGGCGCGCCTCGGTGCCCACGTTGCCGGCCACCAGCCCGCCCGAATGTATGCCCACGCCGAAGTTGACCTCGGGGTGCCTGCCCTGGGCGTTGAACCGCTTGAGGGCCTCGGTCATCCCTATCGCCGCGCGCAGCGCCGCTTCCCTGTGGTCCTCCACGCCGAACACCGGCGAGAAGATGGCCATCACGGCGTCGCCAATGAACTTGTTTATGACGCCCTTGTTATCGGCTATCGGCGCCGTGATATGCGAGAAATAATCGTTGAGGAACTTTATCAGCTCGGGCGCCGGCATCTTCTCGGAGAGCGGCGTGAAGCCGCGGATGTCGGAGAACAGCACGGTGGCCTGTATCTCCTCGCCGGCCAGGTTCACCTTCCCGCTCTTCATGATCTTCTCGGCTATCTCCATCGAAACGTAGCGGCCGAAGGTGTCCTTGATGTGGTCGCGCTCCACCAGCCCGTCGAGCATCATGTTGAAATGCCCCTTCAGCTGGCCCAGCTCGTCGTTATACAGCACCGTGGTCTTGCAGCTGAAGTCGCCGGCGGCCACGGCCTTCATGCGGCCCACCAGCGCGCTGACCGGGGCCTGCACGTTATAGCGGTAGAGCAGTATCGAGACCAGCTGGAAGACCAGCATCAGGGCCACCAGGGACCCGGTGGCGACGATGGGTATGAACACGCGCAGGTTCTCCAGCGAGAGGGCCCAGTTCAGGCTGCCGCCCGCGAACAGCCTCTCGAACAGGTCCAGCGAGGAGATCACCGGCAGGTACACGCTGAGCAGCAGCGGCACTATGGCCAGCGAGAAGATCATCAGCGCGTAGCGCAGGTTGAGGCTTACCGCGAAGCCGGGCTTGAGGCCGTAGGGGTCCGTTTCAAGGAAGAACGGCCGCGCTATCCGGCTGCGGATGTAAAGCCCGGTCAGTTCGAGGTTCAGGTAGCCGGCGAAGGTGCCCAGGATCAGCGAGGAGACTCCGAAGATGAGCTTCACGCGCCACGTGGCCGGCCCGAAATGGGAAGTGTAGTATACCAGCGTCCCCAGGAAGTGCAGCAGGGCCGCGAGCCAGCTCAGGAAGAAGACCGCGGCCGGCAGGAACGTTATGCGCCGCTTGATCTTTTCCAGGTCCTGGGGCTTCTTGGAGAAATAATACTTGTAGAGCGGCAGCAGCCAGACCAGCAGGAAGACGAAGTACCAGTCGTCGGAGCTGTTCTTCCTCGTGGTGTATTTTACCCCGCCGTCCCCGGCCGGCTTCGGCTCGCCGTCATCCCTGTTGAACTCTACGGTCGGGAAAATGCGCTCCAGGATCCTGTTCGGCGCGGAATACCGCCTGCCGGCGGCCTGGGCTTCGGTGAATTTGGCCAGTTCCGTCTTCGCCAGGCCGAAGTCTATCAGCGAGTACTTTTCAAAATAAAAGCAGGTTATGCTGCCGAAGGCGGTCATCAGGGAAAAAAGCACGTACAGGCCCAGGTGCAGCTTATGGAATTTGCGCCAGAAGGAGGAAGGTTTCGCCATTTGAAAATTAGTTTACAAAGTTTTGCGGTCCCGCGCCTCCGCGCGGGCGCCGGCCGGCGCATGAAGGCGGACGGGGATAAAGGTATAATATGGCATGCCCACGCTTCCGAACATCAAGTGCCCTTCCTGCGGCAAGTCCATGGGACAGGTGACGGTCAAGACGGTCCCTCCGGCCAACAGCTACCGGGACTGCCTGCGCCGCTGCCGCAAGTGCAGGATAGGCGCCACCAACGCCAAGAACCCGGCCAAGGTGCGCTTCCTGCGCGCCGAGACTCCGCCGGAAGCCGCCGCCCCGGAAGCGCGGAAGGCGCAGGAGCCGGCGCTTCCCCCAGAAGCAGCATCCCCGGAAGGACCCCCCGCCGCCGGAGCAGAGGAAACCCCGCGGCCTTCAGAGCCGACTCCGGAGCCGCCGGGCGGCGACCCGGTGAAATAAAAAACGGCGGCCTATGGCCGCCGCGCGGAGCGGCTGCCCCGGTCACTTCCGGTCCCGCTCGTTCTCCGCGTCCCGCTTCTTCATATCGGCCTCGGCCATCTTCCTTTCCAGCTCCGCCGCTTCGTCCTCCAGTCTCCGGATGGAGGCATCGAAGGGCAGGCTGATCAGCTTTTTCACGTAATAAAAGACGATCAGCAGAATAGACGAGCTGCCCGCGATAAAAAGGAAAAGCTTCCATTTATGGTCGGGCAGCGAGAAGAGGAACTCTTCTATGCGGTCAGGCATCTTTCAAGAGCTCCTTCGCCACCGGCACGTCGGCGGAGGCCAGGTCGTAGGAGAGTACGTCTTCCGGCTTCACCCAGGCTATCTCCGAGTGGTCGTTCAGGACGAACTCCCCCGAGACGTGCCTGGCGCGGTAGGCCAGCAGCTCGACGTGGAAATGCCTGTACTCGAACTCGCTGGAGCAGACGAAGGCGCCTATCTCGGCCGCTATGCCGAACTCCTCGGCGAGCTCGCGGGCCAGGCAGGCCTCGGGCGTCTCGCCCTCCTCCAGCTTGCCGCCGGGGAACTCCCATTTGCCGGCCAGCGCGTCGCCGGCCCTGCGCCGGGCCAGCAGCACCCTGCCGTCCTTCTCCAGGACGGCGGCCGTCACGCGCTTCACGCCGCGCCCCGCAGCTTGTCGAGGGCCGCTTCCTTCTGGCGGGCGAACTCGCGGGCCTGCTCCGGCGTCACCTGCACGAAGTGTATGGCCTGGTTCGGGGCGAACTGCCCCAGCAGGTCTATGTCGGCCGAGATCACGTTGAAGATGCGCGGGTAGCCGCCGGTGGTCTGGCGGTGGCGCAGCAGGATGATCGGCCCGTCGTTGGTCAGCTGCACGGTGCCGTCGGCCACCGCGCCGGAGACCATGTTGCCCATGCCGCAGGCCAGCCCCGGTTCGCCGGTGAGGCGTATGCCCATCTTGTCCATCTTGAACGTCGTGCGCCACTGGGTCAGGAAGAACAGCCCCGGCTGCGGCAGGAAGCGGTGCTCCGGTCCGGGGAGCACGCGGACGCGCCCGTCCTTGTCGGCCCAGCCGCTGACGGCCGCGTAGGGCAGGGCCTCGGCCGGCGCGGGCCCGCCGCCCTCGCCGCCCCTGAAGCAGAAATAGGTGTACACGCCGTAGCGCCTGTCGCCGAAGGTCAGCCTGTCGCCGGGCCTGGCCTCGTGGACGCGGCTGTGCTCCACGGCGGCGCGCCCGCCGCCGCGGGTCAGGAAGGCGTCCAGCCTGCCGCCCGTCAGCACGAAGCGTCCCGCCGTAAGTATCTCTATCTCCGGCGGGCCGACTATCTCCAGCGCGTCGCTGCCCTCGGGGTTGCCGAGCATCAGGTTGCCGCGCCGCAGCGAGAAGCAGTCCATCGCCCCGCCCGGCGAGACGCCTATGTGCTGCCTGCCGTACTTGGGCAGGCCGGCGGTGCCGCAGAAGCCCGGCTTCACCAGCCGGATGTTCCCCCGCACGCCGGCGGCCGAAGCCGCCTTGGCCGCCTCCTCCAGCGCCCCGCGCAGCTTCACCGCCAGCTCCAGGGCTATGGGCGAGTCGGAATGGATGCAGATGGTGTCGGCCTTTATGGGCTTCCAGACCGGGCTGGCCGGGTCCGCGCCCACGTTCACGCGGCCGCGCGCCGCTATCTCCCGGGCCTGGGCCAGCGCCTCGTCCACGCTGGCTATGGCCGCGGCCGGGGCCGCGCGCGAGGCCAGCCTCAGGCGGCCGCCCTCCTCGTCGTACTCGTAGCGCCGGTCGGCGAAGGCCTCCCGCAGCACCGTCAGGCCCAGCCTGCGGGCCGCGGCGGCCAGCTCGGAGTCCGGCGGCGCCAGCACGGTGCCTATGTCGTGGCGCATCAGCCAGCCGGCCAGCGTCTCGGCCAGGCGGGCGTCCTTCCAGGAATCGTTGTACAGCGCGCCGTGGAACTTCACCATCTTCACGCCGGGCAGCAGCGCCAGCTGCGCGTCCAGCGCCGCCAGCAGCTCCTCCTCGGGCAGTTCCATGCTGGCCCGGCCGAAGTTCGCCCTGTCCGGGTAGGAGAGGTGCGCGGCCACGCCCACGCCGCGCGCCTGCGCCAGCGTCCTGAAGGAGTCCACGCTCTCCCTGTCGCCGGCGTGGCCCTCGCAGGCGATGTTGGCTATATGGATATGCTCCATCAGCTTGCAGTCTTCCTCGTGCAGCGGCCCCTTCTCGCCGATATCGCAGTTTATCATCGTCATCGGTCGGCCCTCCTGAAGACCACGGCGTCTCCGGGCTCTATGTCGTAGAGCAGCTCCGGCCGCGTCATGCCCAGTATGTTCCAGCCGCCGGGCGAGGTCTCCGGGTAGACGCCGGTCTGCTCGCCCGCTATGGCCACGGCCCCGGCCGGCACCGCCAGCCTGGGAGAATCCAGCCGCGGCGTGACCAGGCTGCGGTCCAGGCCCAGCAGGTAAGGGAAATGGGGGCGGAAGCCTATCATGGCCACCAGGTACTCGGGGGCGGTGTGGCGCCTTATCACCTCGTCCGGGGAGATCTTCGCGTGCTCAGCCACGCGCGCGAGGTCCTGGCCGTCGTAGGTCACCGGCAGCACGTGCTTCACCGGCCGCACCTGGAGCTTCTCCTCGTCGGAGGGCATGCCGGCCACGCAGGCGTCCACCACGCGCCGCACGGCGTCCCAGTCGCACAGCGGGTGCGCGTGCGCGGCCAGCGCGGTGTAGGAGGGCACCAGGTCGTGCACGCCCAGCCGGGCCAGCTCGGGGTCCTTCGCGAGCTGGCGGTAGATGTAGAGCACCTGCAGCGAGGTCAGCCGGGAGATCTTCTCGCCCAGGCTCCAGCACAGGCAGGCGTCGCCGAGGAAGTAGGTTTCGGGGGAGGTCTTGGTCACGGGTTTATTATAACAAAGACTACGGGCGCGCGCAGGCCTTGTGGCGGAAGCAGGCGACCAGGTGGTCGTTGACGAGGCCGGTGGCCTGCATGTGGGCGTACATCACCGTGCTGCCGACGAACTTGAAGCCCCGCTTCTTCAGGTCCGCGCTCAGCGCGTCGGATTCTTTTGACGTGGCCGGCAGCTGCGAGAGCGTCTTCCAGCGGTTCACCTTCTGTCTGCCCCCCACGAAGCCCCAGATGTAGTTCGAAAAGCTGCCGAACTCCTTCTGCACTTCTAGAAAGCGCTGCGCGTTGTTCACCGCGGCCTCCACTTTAAGGCGGTTGCGCACTATGCCCGGGTCCTTCAGCAGGGCCTCTATCTTCTTCGGAGTGAACTTAGCCACCTTCGCCGGGTCGAAGCCGGCGAAGGCCTCGCGGTAGCCCTCGCGCTTGTTCAAAATGGTGCTCCAGGAAAGCCCCGCCTGAGCGCTTTCGAGCGTTAAGAACTCGAACTGCGTCCGGTCGTCGCGCACCTGCACGCCCCATTCCTCGTCGTGGTACGGGATATAAAAGGGACTGGAACCGTAAGCCCAGGGACAGCGTTCTTCTTTCTTCATATTCGCCTCCGGCTAGAATCCCGCGCGGCCGGCCCTGATGCGGGCCGAGAAATCCGGCGCCTTGTCCGCCGCGCGCGCGGCGTCGTTGATATGCGCCTGCGCCTTCAGCGCGTCGAAGGAAAGCCCCCCGGTCTCCAGCTTGCCCTGGTCGTAGAGCATCCTGTCGGCCAGCCCGCTGAAGATCACGCGCCAGTCCAGCCGCGGCTCGCCGGCCATCGCGGCCACGTTGGTGGTGCAGTTGTTCGTCAGCGTGCTGAACCACTGCGGCCGCCCGTGCGCGCGGTTCATGCGGCGTACGTATTTCAGGAACAGCTCCCTCGCGTATTCCGGCGTGGCCGTGGTGCGGTAGAGGTAGGTCTCCTCGCCCTTGCGGTAATTTGTACGCAGACGTACAACGTCCCGCTCGTCGGCGGCCACGTAAAGCAGCTCGTACTGCCGGAAGAAGCCGAGGAAGTTGGAGTATTCCTCCCCCTCTTCCTTGCGGGTCTCGATGGAAAAATCCAGGTACTTGCCGCCTTCGAAAGGAAAGCTCACCACCACGTGCGCTATGCGCGGGTTGGACCAGTAGGTGAACATCACGTCCACGCCCCGTATCTTCGAGAGGCCGTAGGAGCGGGTCTCCCAGCGCGGCGTGTAGTCGAACTCGGCGCGGTAGTCGCAGTTGCGCACGTTGTGCACGGTCACCGTGTCGCCTGAGACCTCCGCCCAGGGCGTCCGGGCCGCGTCGGGCTGCCAGGGGCGATAGTCGGAGGGCTTCAGGGCCAGCCACCAGCCCAGCACCAGGCAGAAGCCCGCAAGAACGCCCCACAGGCCTTTGCCCCGCGCTTTGAAGGCCGCCAGCGCCCAGAGCGAAGCCCCCAGGTACGCCGCCGCGGCCAGCGCCCGCAGCGGCGGGGCCGCCCGCAGGTCAATGAAAAGCGCCGCGGCCGCCCAGGCCAGCGCCCCCGCGCCCGCCAGGCAGGCCAGCCCCAGGCCCGCCAGCCGCGGCGCGCGCCGGCGGCCTGGAGTATCCGGGCCGCCGGTCATCGCTTCCAGCCCGCTTCCGCCAGCCGCAGGCCGAAGCGCGAGCCCAGCGTGTACAGCAGCTCGCGCGCCGCCTGCCCGCTTAGCCCCAGGCCCAGCGCCCAGCGCCTGGCCCCGGACTTCAGCAGTATGCCCGAAAGGTCCGGCACTCCCAGCCCTGACGCCATAGTGAGCGCGGAGACGCGCCTGTCGGCGGCCAGTTCCCGCGCCGAAAAGAGCGACAGCGGCTCCAGCTCGCCCGGCTCGAAATAGCGGCTCCAGCCCAGCCCCAGGAAGGTCTCCAGCTTAACGCGCAGGCGGCCTTCGCGCAGCTCCAGTACCTCGCTGCCGCGCAGGCAGAAAAGCAGCGCCCCCAGGGCGAAAGCGCCGCCCGCCGTCCAGAGGGCCAGCCAGACCAGCAGGAAGGCGGCCGGGAAGACCGCGACTTGGCCCGCGGCCGGGTGCAGCAGCCGCCAGATCTCCCTGGCCGCGGAGAACTCGCCCTCCGCCCAGGCGCTCAGCCACAAGCCCAGGAAAACGGCCAGCGGCCACAGGAAAGGCGACGGTATGATTACGCGCGGCCCCGCCGGGGTCTCGTCGAGGCTCCAGGTCCGGGGGTTAAAGAGCGCCATCGCCCTGTCCCCGGCGGAACTTCCAGTAATGGGTCACGTTCATGTCGGCGGGGATGTCGTCGCCGTGCACGCCCTTGCCGGTGGCCGGGTCCGTGTGCGCCCCGTGGTCCGGCGCGAAGAGTATACCGTGAGGCACGCCCTTCCAGCGCTCCTTGGCGGCCGCCGCCAGCCTGAGAAAAGCCTCCGTGTGACGGGCCACGGCGGCTACGGCCTCGTCCTTCCACGGGCCCGCCTTGTGCAGCAGGTCGTCGTACTCCTGGTGGTAGGCCAGTATCACGTCGTGGGCCCCGGCCTCCAGCAGCGCCAGCGCCCGGTCCGTCACCTGCGGGTCGTACTCCTCGGAGAAATAGTCCGCCTGGCGGCCGCGGAAGATCAGGTCTATGCTGCTGTCCTTCACAGCCGCTATGGCGGTCTTGAAGCCCGCGGCCGACAGCGCGTCGAAAATGGTCCTGCACTTGAGCGCCGGCTTCTCGTACTGCTTTATGCCGTGGCCGGCCGGCATTAGCCCGCTGAACATGGAGGCGAAGCACACCGGCGTCTTGGACGGGTACACGCTGCGCAGGTCTATCTTCCTGAAGCCGGCCGCGTCGATGCCCGCGAACAGCTCCGGGTGTATCAGCGCCATGCGCCGGCCTATGGCGTCCGGCGCGTAGATCAGCAGCTTCTTTATTCCCCCCGGCGGGACCAGGTCCAGCACCCGCGGGTTGGCGGGCGCCGCCCCGGGCTCTAGCCCTTCCTTTACGCCCAGCGCCTCCAGCGCCGTGCGGGCCACCCCGGCTATGCTGGGCTCGGCGGGCTTAGGCGCGGGCCCGGCCTTGGGCCCGCGGGACAGCTCGTAGACGTACCAGGCCTCCAGCTTTTTGCGCGCCCAGGGCGTCTTTCGCAGGAAGGCCAGGCTGCTTTTCACCGAAGGCTCGTTCAGAAAGCACCGGACCTTTATGCTGCGGCCCAGGCCGGCCCACCCGTGCCGCGCCAGCATCTCGTTGAGGACGGCCTCCAGCGTAACGCCGTGCAGCGGGTCCCGGTTGTCGCGGTCGCCCCTGGCCGGCTAGTTCCCGCCGAACTTCTTGAACGCGGCGCGCGCCTTGGCGGCCGCGTCGGCGGGCGGGATGAGCTGGGCTGCGGGGTTCAGGCCGCAGAAATACAGCCAGTCCAGCGCCGCGCCGGCGCGGTCGCCAAGGGCCTGCCGGCATTCGCAGCGGCGGCGGTAGGCGTCGGGATTGTCGGGCTCCAGCCTTACCAGCGCGTCCAGGTCGGCCAGCTCGCCGGCCTCGTCGCCGGCCTGCAGGCGGGCGTAGGCGCGCCAGTCGTAGGCCTCGGCCAGGTCCGGGGCCAGCCGCACCGCCTCGGAGAGCGCTTCTATGGCCTCCTCCAGCCGGCCGGCCCATTCGGGCCGCTCGGCCATCTGGGCCAGCACCTTGCCGCGCTGCAGCTGGAAAGCGGGGTCCGAAGGCTCCAGCTCCAGCGCTCGGTTCGCGTCGGCCAGGGCGCCCTCCCAGTCCAGCGCGGAGGCGCGCAGCTGGCTCCTGAAATGGAAGGAGTCCGCGTGCTCGCCGTCGGCGGCCAGCAGGCCGTCCAGCTCCGCCAGCGCGGAGTCGGGCTCGCCCATCTCGTCGCGGGCCACGGCCTTCCAGTACCGGGCCTCCGCGTCGTCGGGCGAAAGCTCCAGGCACTTGTCCAGCGCGGCTATGCCGCCGGTCCAGTCGCGCAGGTCCATCAGTATGATGCCCAGCCCGAAATAGGTCTCCGGGTCCGAAGGGTCCAGCTCCGCCGCCCGGCGCGCGTCCTCCAGCGCCAGCCGCAGCCCGGGGCCGCGGCTGAAGGCCTCGGCCCACTTCTCGTAGGCCTCCTCGTCGGCCGGCGCGCGGCCCGCGTCCTCCCGGGCCTTGGCCACGTAGGCCTTGGCGCGCAGGCGGTAAAGCAGCGGGCTTTCGCTGCCGGCCTCTATGGCCTCGCCGCAGCCGGCTATGACCCGCCCGAACAGCCCCTCCTCGAAGTAGGCCTCGTTGCGCCTGATGATGGTGTCGAGATCTTTCATATGGGTGTATCCCCGTCAGCCGGGGAACTTTATTATCTCCCGCTTCTTCAGCTCCCAGAAGCACTTGGCGGTGGCCGCCACGTCCGACGCGGCGTTATGCGCGCCTTCGAAGTCCTCCCCGAACAGCTTCCGGTGCAGCTCGGCCAGCCTTGGCCACTTGTAGCCGCGCGCGCCCGGTATGGCGCAGTACTCCGTGGTGCCGTGCATCGTGCAGATCCGGCGCGCCGCGGCCGGCAGGTCCGGCAGGCCGCTGCGCAGCAGCTCGGCCCCCACTATCTTCTCGTCGAAGCTCATGTTGTGCGCCACCAGGCAGCCGGAGCGGTCGGCCAGCGCCTTGAATTCCCTTAACACCTCGGCTAGGTCGCGCCCTTCTTTGAGCGCGCGCTCCGTGGTTATGCCGTGTATGCGCGCGGACTCCGCCGGTATGGTGAAGCCCCGCGGCTTTATAAGGCAGTCGTGGGCGGCTATCAGCACCCCGTCGCGGTCGTAGGCCATGTAGGCCAGCTGCACCATGCGCGGCCAGTTGTCCAGCGCGGTCACCGGCGCCTGCCAGCTGCGCGGCAGGCCGGTGGTCTCAGTGTCGAAGAACAGGAACTCCGGCTCCGGAGCCGCCTGCGAAAATAGGTCCAGTTGTATGTCAGCCATAGCGCCGCCGCCTGCTGAATACAATTTTACCAAATAGCGGGGTATGGGCAGGGGCGCAAGGTCAACGGCGCTTAGGCTTGGGCTTAGGCAGGCGCGCCAGCGTGTAGAGCACCACCTCGGCCAGCTTTTCTCGGTCTTCCAGCCACTCGGCGTTGGCCTGGGCCGTGTTCCTGCTGCCCGGGTAGGCGCGCGTCGCCTTGTCCGCGAAGAGATGCAGCGTCTCGGGCGTGGTCTTGAGAAAAAGCGTGTCGTCGCACACCAGCCCGAAGATGCGCCCCGCGCTGTAGACGCAGTACTCCCCCATCATGGGCCTAAAGCTCACCTCCGGCACCAAAGCCAGCGCGTCGCGCAGGAAGTCCAGGGTTTCTTTGGAGGTGGACATAGTTCTTCAGCCATCTTATCATTTAAACCCGGTTTCAAACCCCTCGAATTCGAGGTGTTTAGCCTTGCCGGGCGTGTGGCTCATGCTTGGCCGTAAAACCTATCTTCTTGACCTGTGGCGGATCCGCGATCAGACTTTTGATGGCGTCGAAAACCACCTTAAACTGATAGTCATATTTTTTCTCCATCTCCTCCAGCTTGCGCCGCAGGTCGGAGTGAGCCGCAAGCAACTCCCGGAGTTTTGTGAACGTGCGCATTATCTGGATGTTGACCTCTATCGCGCGCTTGCTGTTCAGCACGCTTGAAAGCATGGCGACTCCGTTCTCCGTAAATGCGTGCACGTCGTATTTGCTATGGCGCCCGTGTTTCAAGGTGCCAATTTGGCACCTTAAGATCTCCGTGTATTCGTGGCGCGTCAACTTTAACATAAAATCTTCCGGGAAGCGTTCTATATTGCGCCTTACTGCCCGGTTAAGCGATTTTGTCTCAACGTCATAAAGCTCCGCCAGGTCGCCATCGAGCATTACCTTGTGCCCACGGACCAAGAATATCTTTGACGCCAATACCTGCTGCGGAATAACTTCTTTGGACATAATCCCCCCTGCCCGCAGAAATAGCATAGCAGACAAACCCGACAAGG
>JAJZOZ010000234.1 GCA_021811405.1 bacterium
TCGCATCCGCCAGCCGGTCCCGGGCGATCACCCCTGACCTCCTCGTTGCTCACTTCGGGCTCGGTCGGCCTGCGGCCTCCCAGCGCCCGGTTCGCAACTCGCGGCACCGAGCCCTTCCGTTACCAAATACAAAAGCCCCTTGCGGGGGCTTTTGTATTTGGTGGACGTGAGGGGGATCGAACCCCTGACCTCCTCGTTGCGAACGAGGCGCTCTCCCAGCTGAGCTACACGCCCGGGATCTGTTACTTGTTCTCTCTCGCCGCTCTCTCCACCCGCTTCTTGGCCTTGAGGTGCTCCTTGAAGCTGGAGTTGAAGATGTGCTTGCCGCGTCCATCCGCCACGAAATAAAGCGCGTCCAGGTTGGCGGGGGACATCACCGCGGCCACGGATTTGTAACCCGGGCTGCAGATCGGGCCCGGAGGCAGACCGCCCACCACGTAAGTGTTGTACGGGGACTTGTACTTCAGGTCCTTGTAGGTCAGGGCCTTTTTCCAGTAGCCCAGCGCGTACTGGGTGGTAGGGTCCGCTTCCAGCGGCATTTTCTTCCGGTACCTGTTGATATACACGGCCGCTATCAGCGGCCGCTCGCTGTCGTCGACGGCCTCCCTCTCCACTATCGAGGCGATGATCAGGGCCTTCCTGGCGTCCAGCTGGTCCGGAAATCCTTTAGAGAACAGCGGCATTATCTGCCGGTCGAATTCAGATTTTAGCAAATTTATGACTTCCTGTGGCGGAGTATTTTTGCGCAGGCGGTAGGTGGAGGGGAAAAGGTAGCCCTCCAGCTTCTGCGAGCGGGCCAGGTCCAGGAATTTAGCGGCGGGAGTGATGCCGTTCGCCTCCAGCCGCTCGGCGACCTGCTCCATGCGCCAGCCTTCAGGGATGACCACCCTGACGTCGCTCACGTAGGTATTGTGGGTGATGACCCAGAGCGCTTCCTCCGCGGACATCCTCGTCCGCAGCGAGTACTCCCCGGGCATGAGTTTTTTCCCGGTACCGGTGAGTTTAACCAGGGCCTTGAACCAGGTGGCGCTTAGTATAATGCCCTCCTGCCTGAGCTGGGCGGCCACGGCTCCGGCACCTGCGCCCTCCGGGATAACCACCTGTACCGGGCGCCCGGGCCAGAAGAAATATAGCGACAGCGCCAGCGCCAGCAGCGCGAGTATAAGCAGGACCGTCTTCAGCTTTTTCATAGCAGGCTCGCGGAAGTCATACTGGTGTAGACGGGGCCTTCGGGCGCCAGCTCGCTGCGCATGAGTTCCACCGAAGCCACGCGGCTGCGGCCGCGCCGCGAAGGGGAATAGCCCGCCACGCGCCGGGCGAAGCCGTCCGGCAGGGGTCCTTTCACCCGGCCCACGGTTATGTGCGGCTCGAAGCGGTTCTCGAACATTATGCCGGCCGCCGCGAGGAATTCCGCCAGCCTGGCGGCGAGCGCCCGCAGCTCGGGAGCGCCCTGGTCTACGCCTACCCAGATGACCGAGGGACGACGGGCGGAAGGGAACATCCCTATAGCCCCGGCGGTGATATCGAAAGCGCGCTGGCCCCCGGCGGCGGCCCTGACGGCCTCGGCGGCCGCGGAGGCGGCCTTCTCGCCCAGGTCGCCGAGGAAGGCGTAGGTCAGATGGAAGTTCCCGGGCGCCACCCATTTCACGGCGCCCTGGCCCGCGTTGGCGCGCGCGTAGTCCGCGGCCGCCTTAAGCGCTTCGGTGAATTCGCTGTCGAAAGCGGTGGAGACGAAAAGACGCAAGCCGGGCTCCTATTGAGTCCTGCCGCTCTTGGAGCGGGCCTTACCGCGCTTCTTTACGGCCTTCCTCGCCTTGGAGGCGGGCTTCCTGTTCAGCTGGCGCCGTATCACTTCCCGCTTCAGGGCGCGGTCGCGGAGGGCGGCCCTGCGCTGCGGGGAGAGCGGCTTCCAGCCTTTCAGCCCGGCCAGGCGCTTGCGCACCTGCCCCAGCGTGCCGCGGTGCCTGCCCATGCGGAAGATCTTCTCGGGGTGAAAGCGCTTGCGGGACGGGTCTACCACGAGCTCGGTGTTCTTCTCCAGCGTGAACTGCTGCGGGTCCTTGCCCGGGTCCGGAGAGACGCTGACCTCGACGCGGCCTTCGTCGTAGACGGCGGCCGCCGCCTCTCCGGAAAGCTGCGAGTATTCCACGGCGAACTCGGTGCCGCGCACGGCGCAGACCGCCGAGGGGGTGCGGACGGCGAACTTGAACTTCTCGTTGAGGAAGTGCTTGATCTTGGCCACCAGCGAGCCGGCCTTCAGGGAAAGGGAGGCGTCCTGCTGCTCCAGGGAGGAGACCGCCAGCTCGGTATTGCGGTCCAGGAAGATGACGCCCTTGTCGTCCATGTAGATCTCGGCCTGGCCGTCGGAGGCGGTCTTGATCTCGTCGTCGGGATCGAGCGGCACTTCCCCTTCCGCCTTGGACCATTCGTCGGCCCCCGCGGGCTTGATCATCACGGAGCCTGCCACGGTCTTGAGCCTCGCGTCCCAGGACTGGGCCTGGGACT
>JAJZOZ010000069.1 GCA_021811405.1 bacterium
GCGCCGCCTCCCAGCCGGAGCCTTCCCTTAGCGTGGAGCCGTCGCCCGCCGAGGCGCAGCCGGCCCAGCCTGAGCCTTCGCTTTCCCTGGAGCCCAAGCCGGAGGAGGGCGCCCCGGAGCCGCAGCCGGAGCCTTCCCTTAGCGTGGAGCCGTCGCCCGCCGAGGCGCAGCCGGCCCAGCCGGAGCCGTCGCTTTCCCTGGAGCCCAAACCGGAGGAGGCCGCCCAGACGCTGCAGCTGGAGCCTTCCCTTAGCGTGGAGCCGTCGCCCGCCGAGGCGCAGCCGGCCCAGCCGGAGCCGTCGCTTTCCCTGGAGCCCAAGCCGGAGGAGGCCGCCCAGACGCTGCAGCTGGAGCCTTCCCTTAGCGTGGAGCCGTCGCCCGCCGAGGCGCAGCCGGCCCAGCCGGAGCCGGGACTGGTGCTGGAGCCGGCCAGCGCCGCGGTGACGCCTCCGGCGGAGCCGTCCGGAGAGGAGACCCTGGTGGTCCCTCCTCCAGCCGGCGCCGCTTCCGACGAGGAGAAAACCGTCATCTTCGAGGCCGGCTCGACGCCGGGCGTAACTTCCCGCTCGCAGGCCGGCGACCTGGCCGGCCTGGCCGAGAAGCCGGCGCCGGAGGGCATTCCGCCCGAACGGCAGCGCTCGCTGGCCTTCCTCTACGCGGTCGAGGACAAGGCGCTCTGCGCCTCGCTCCTGGCCGAGCTGGACGCCATCTGCCTGAAATCAGCCGACAAGCCCATGTTCATCCGCAGGGCTTCGGTCCGGGAGTGCGAGGCGGACGTCAACGCCAACTACGTACTGCAGAGCGTCAACGACGCCGGGGCCAACGGCCTGATCTGCGTCGGCGCCATCCCGCAGGAGAAGGTCTACGAGATCGAGAGCGTCTTCAACTCGGCCGGCGGCTTCTTCCGCCATTACGATTCCTCCAACTTCGGCCATTCGGCCGCGCTGGACCTGGTGATGGACCTGATACTGCGATAGGAGCATATGATCAAAAAGTGGGACGTGGCCCCGGCGCCTAACGACAAGAACCCCGGCAGGCACAAGCTGCTGGTAAAAGGCGATATGAAGGACATCTTCATGATCGTCAAAAGCCTCGGCAGCCTGTGCTCGCGTCCCGAGAAGACCGGCGGCGAGTTCGATTTCCTGATCTACCTCTCCAAACTGGAGATGGACACGATGAAGAAGCTGAAGGCGGTGACGGCCGAACTCAGCTCTCCCGCCGCCGCCGAGCCCGAGGCCTTCGGGGGGGAGCCGGCGCCTTTCGAGGCCCCCAAGCCCAAGCTCAAGGCCGCGCCGGAAGTCCCGGCGCCCGCCCCCGCGCCCAAGGCCGAGCCGCAGCCGGCGCCCAAACCCGCCGAACAGCCTAAGCCGGCCCCCGCCCCCGCTCCCGAAGAGCGTCCCGCGCCCGCCCTGCCCCCTCAAGCAGGCAGGCCGGGCATGAACGTCCCGTCGCTCACCACGAGGGGCGCTCCTGCCCCGGCTCCGGCGCCTGCCCCGGCCCCGGCTCCGGCCGCCTCTTCGCCCGCCGCCTCGCTCTCGGCCAGGATAAAGGCCAAGTGGTCGCTGGAGCTGCCGCTGATCCCCACCTACAGTTTCCAGACCCTGATCGCCGGTTCTCACAACCGCTTCGCCCACGCGGCCGCGATGGCCGTGGTGGAGAACCCGGGCGTGATCTACAACCCGCTGCTGCTGTTCGGGCCGCCCGGCACCGGCAAGACGCATTTCGTGAACTCGGTCTCCTACGGCCTCTCTGCCTCCATAGGTCAGAGCAGCATCTTCGTCACCGACGGCATCAAGCTTTCCAAGGGCATCGAACTGGCGGTGAAGGAAGGGCAGATAGAATCCCTGGAGAAGCTGCTGGGCAAGGTCAAGGCGCTGATCATCGACGACGTCCACCTGCTGATGGTCTCCGAGGCCAACAGGAAGTACCTGTCCAAGTGGCTCAACGACTTCGTAGCCCAGAACAAGCAGATCGTGGTGACTTCCGTGTTCCCGCCCAAGTCGCTCTCGGGCCTGGAGGACGCCGTGGGCTTCCAGTTCACGCAGGGCTGGATGGTGGATCTGAAGATGCCGGCCGCGCAGGCTTACAAGGCCATAGCGGCTCAGCTGATGCAGGGTATGGACGTAAAGCTCTCCGATGAAGAACTGACGCGGTTGTTCGTCTCGCCGCAGATCCCTTTCGGCGAGGCGGTCAAGGCGCTGGAAGACATGCGCAAGCTGGAGAAGTTCGTAGTGAACCAGGCCAACCCGCTCAGCCACGCCCAGTTGCTGGACATGCTGCTGGGCCCGGGCGAGGTGCCGCCTCCTCCGAACGTGACGGACGAGGAGGCCGGCAAGGCGGCCTCGTGGAAGCCGGCGCAGAAGGACGCCTGGTTCAAGTGGGGCCTGTTCTACCCCAAGGGCCTGCGCCGGGAGGCCGACTACGCCCTGTACCTGCTGCACGAGCGGGGCCGGGAACTGGGCCTGAACACCGAGTGGAGCCAGGTCTTCACCGAGGAGTACAACTCCGACGAGCTGTACGGCGTGCCGTTCAATATAGGCAACTTCGCCACCGGCAAGAACGTCAACGGCGTCATAATCCTGGGGCCCCAGCCTTCTTCGGCGCTGGGCTCGCAGGAGGCGGAGTTCCGCCATATCACCTTCAAGATACTCGACAGCTACCTGATCAAGAGCTCGTGGCTGCCTTTGGAGAAGCTCAAGACCAAGGCCGCCTACGCGAAGATCCTGATGGACCTGGTGTGACGCATGCTTAACGAGTTAATAGGGGCGGGAGTCCTCGGCGCGGCCGGCGCCTTCGGCGCCTACTGGTACCTGAAGTTCAGGGACGTGCTGCCGATGGAGAGCCGGCTGCGCGCGGCGCAAAAGTCCTTCTCCGATTTCACCGTCTTCACCCGCGAGACGATGGAACGCGCGTACGCCCCGGAGCAGCCGGAGCATTACGGCGACATCACGAACTACTACCTGATCAAGCTGCACAAGGTCTTTCCCGACAGCTCGATGCTCGTCTTCGAGAAGGGCCAGGGCCAGTGGCGGCTGGTCAACTACCTCAAACATTTCAAGGTCGAGCCCAAACTGCTGACCGCCTACAAGTGGAGCGCTTTCGACCGCAGTTCCTCGGAAGGCGAGCTGCTGCGTTTCGACGACGTCCTCGCCGGGGACTACCAGGGGGTCGAGGAGCTGTTCTCCGTCTTCGACATCAGGTCCGCCCTGATGTGCCCGTTCCGGCCGGCCGGCGGCGCGGCCGAGCGCCTCGTCCTGTTCGGCGCGGCCTCCCCGGGATGCTTCGACGCCGCGGCGCCCTACCTGCGCTTCGTGACGTCCCAGCTCTCCTCCATCTCCAGGGTCTCCGACAAGGTCATCGCGCTCAGGAAGGAGACGGACCACCTCAGGAGCGAGGTCAGCGCGGTAGTCAAGGAACTGGACGTGGCGGGCTCCAGGCTGATCCAGCGCGCCAAGGAGCGCAAGGCGCTCTACGAGGTGGTCACCAAGGTGACGGGCCCCGGCCAGGACGCGCAGAACGGCTGCTCGGCCATCCTCAATATCGTGGCGAAGATGGTGGAGGCGGACGTCGTGGCCTGCCTGCTCTTCGACGAGACGAAGGGCGAGCTCGTGGTGAGCCCCGGTTCCTACGGCATCCCGGACGCCGACCGCGTGCTCTACAGCATCCCGGTCAGCAACCACGCCAGCGCCTCGGTGCGCACGTTCCTCTCCCGCAAGCCCTTCATCACGGCCGACGCCCAGGACGACCCCGACGTGCTCTCGCAGTACGCCAAGCTCTGGGAGATCCACTCGCTGATGATAGTGCCGATCTCGCTGCACGACCGCATCATCGGCGTGATGCGCGTGGGCAGCCGGCGCAAGGACTTCTTCACGCCGGACCAGCTCGAGTTCCTGTCCATCATCGCCGACGAGCTCGCGATCATCATAGAGATGTTCACGCTCTACGAGAACCTCTCCAAGAAGGCCCAGGAGCTGGCGCAGCTCAACAAGATCAAGGACGAGTTCCTCTCGACGGTCAGCCACGAGCTGAAGACGCCGCTGACCACGATCAAGGGCTTCGTCTCGGTCATCCTCAGCGGCGAGGTGGGCCCGCTGAACGAGCAGCAGCACAACTTCCTGACGGTCACGGACCAGTCCGTGAACCGCCTGACGCACCTGATCTCGAACCTGCTGGACCTGTCCCGCCTGAACGGCAAGGTGGAGATGGAGTTCCAGAAGGTGGACCTGGCCGAGCTGGTGCGCTCTTCGGTCTCCGCGATGCTGCTGAAGGCGCGCGAGGGCCGGATAGACATCTCCAACGCCGTCTCCCGCGCCCTGCCGCACGTGCAGGCCGACACCCGCTGGATCACGCAGGTCATCGACAACCTGCTCATCAACGCCATCAAGTACGCCGGCCAGGGGGCCAAGGTGCGCGTCACCGGGACCGACAAGGGCGAGGCCGTGGTGATCTGCGTGGAGGACGACGGCCCCGGCATCCCGGCCGAGGAGCAGAAGATGGTCTTCGACAAGTTCTACCGCGGCAAGACCAGCGCCAACCAGGTGCCGGGCACCGGCCTGGGGCTGGCCATTTCCAAGTCCGTCGTGGAGAAGCACGGCGGCAAGATCTGGGTGGAGTCCAAGCCGGGCAAGGGCTGCAGGTTCTGCTTCGCCCTGCCCGCGGCCAAGGACAAGACGGGGCAAGGTCAGTAAGGGGAGGATTATGCGCAATTATATCGGAGCTTTCGCGGCGGCCTGCGCGCTGCTGCTGGCGGGCTGCGCCCACGCGCCGGTCGCCGGCCCGTCCAGCTCGGCCGCCGAGCCGCTGGCGGCGGACGGCGTGTACGAGCTCGACGTGAAGGACCTCTCCGCCTCGCGCAACGGCGCCGTGCTGGACGCGGAACGCGCCGCCGTGGGCCGCGCCGCCGCGCTCTACCTCGACGAGGACGCCTCGCCGGAGGCCGCGAGGACCGCCGAGGAGGGGCTGCTGAAGAAGCCGGCCCTCTACGTGGCCAAGTACAAAACCCTCTCCGAGAGCCGCGACGGCGGCTATTACCGCGTGCGCCTCAAGGTCTGGGTCTACCACGGCCGGATAGCCTCCGCCCTGCGCGCGCTGAAGCTGGCCGGCCCGGGCGCCTCAGGGCCCCGCGCCGCTTTCGTCTTCACCGGCCCTCCGGCGCCCGCCTTCGCCTCGGCCTTCAAGGAGGCTTTTTCCAAGCGCTCTCCGGTGGCCGTCGAGGACCTGCGGCCCGCGGCCGGCGACGCCGATACCGCCGAAGGGCGGCTGGCCGCCGCCGCCGACGCCGGCGCGGACCTGCTGATAGAGGCCTCCGCCTCGGCCGGCCCTGCCGGGGCCGCCGCGGCCGCCGGGTTCTACCCGGCCAAGGCCGACGCCTCGGCCAGGATCTACGACGTGCCCGCCGGCAAGCTGCTGCTGGAGCTCTCCAGCCAGGCCAACGGCATAGACTCCGCCGAGCCCGCCGCCGAGGCCAAGGCCCTCGCCGCGGCCGGCGAGCTGCTGGCCCAGGACGCCGCCTCCCGGGCGGCCAGGCTGGCGCGGCAGGACGCCCCGCTGAAACTGAAGTTCTTCGGGGTGGACGGCCTGGAGCCGCTGGAGAAGCTGAAGGCCGAGTTGGCCCGCCTGGACGCGCGCGGCCTGCGGCTGGAGAGTTTCGACCAGGGCACGGCCGTCTTCCTGGCCGTGCCGCGCCGTCCCGACCCGCAGGAGTTCGCCAGTTCGGTGCTGCGCTCCGACGCGCTCGGACTGGAGCTGGAGGGCGTAGGCCCCCAGGAGATAGCTTTCTCGCTGCCGAGGTAGCCCGGGGAACCCGACACCAGGCTGTCGGGTTGGGCTGCTATACTAGAGACATGCTGGCGAAGCTGCGCACATTGTGCCTGAAAGGCATAGACGGCCGGGAGGTCAGCGCCGAGGTCTACCTGGCGCCCGGCCTGCCCGCGTATTCCGTCGTCGGCCTGCCCGACGCCGCGGTCAAGGAGGCCAAGGACCGCGTCGTGGCTGCCGTGCGCAACTCCGGCTGCGATTTCCCGTCCAAGCGCATCACCGTCAACCTGGCCCCGGCCGAGATCCGCAAGGCCGGCACCCATTTCGACCTGCCGATAGCCCTCGGCGTGCTGGCCGCCTCCGGCAAGTTCGGCAAGCGGCCGCCGGACCGCCTGCGGGGGACTTTCTTCATAGGGGAACTGGCGCTGGACGGCGCGCTGCGCCCGGTGGCCGGCGTGCTGCCCATGCTCATGGCGCTCAAAGGCACGGGCGCTGCGGCGGTGGTGCCGGCCGGCAACGCCGCCGAGGCCGCCGTCTCCGGAGTGCCGTGCCTGGCCGCCTCCAGCCTGGGGCAGGTGGCGGCCTGGGTGGCCGGGGAAGGGGAGCTCCCGTCCTGCGCCCGGGCGCCGGGAGCGCCGTTGACGTCCGCCTCCGGCCCAGACCTGGCCGAGGTGAAAGGGCAGGCCTTCGCCAAGAGGGCGCTGGAGATAGCCGCCGCCGGCTTCCATAACGTCATCCTGGTGGGGCCGCCCGGCGCCGGCAAGAGCATGCTGGCCAAACGTTTCTCCACGCTGCTTCCCCCGATGACCTTCGACGAGTCGCTGGAGACCACCAAGCTTTATTCGGTGAGCGGCCTGGGCGCGGCCGGCCGCCTGGTGGACGCGAGGCCTTTCCGCGAGCCGCACCACACCATTTCCGACGCCGCGCTGATAGGCGGCGGCTCCAGCCCCAGGCCGGGCGAGGTCTCGCTGGCCCATAACGGCGTGCTCTTCCTCGACGAGTTCCCGGAGTTCTCGCGGCAGGCCATAGAGGCGCTGCGCGAGCCGCTTGAGGCCAGGCGGGTCACCGTCGCCAGGATCAGGGAGAGCGTCTCCTACCCGGCCAGTTTCCTGCTCGTGGCCGCCATGAACCCATGCCCCTGCGGCTACCTGGGCCATCCCACCAGGGCCTGCACCTGCACCCCGGTACAGGTGCAGAAGTACCGCGCGCGGGTCTCGGGCCCCATACTGGACCGCATAGACCTGCACGTACAGCTTTCGGCGGTAAAGTACGACGACTGGGAGGCCCTGCCCCGGGGGGAGAGCTCGGCGGAAGTGTCGGCCCGGGTCCTCAAGGCCATAGAGGCCCAGCGCGCGAGGTTCCGCGGCGGCGCGCGCGCCAACGCCTTCATGACCGCCGCGGACCTGCGCGAGCACTGCCGGGTGCCGGAAGGCGCCGCGGCCGTGCTGCGGACGGCCATGGACCGGCTGGGTTTCTCGGCGCGCTCGCTGGACAAGATCTTGAAGATAGCCAGGACCATAGCGGACCTGGACGGCGCGCCTTCCATAAAGAGGGAGCACGTTACGGAGGCGGTGCAGTACAGGCTGTTGGACAAGGCGGCGGAGCTCGCCGCGGTATAAGACGGAGGATGAGATGAAAAAGCTGTTATTGGCGGCCGGTTTCCTGTGGACGGCGTCCCTCGCCGGGGCGCAGGAGGTGAAGCTGCTCGAGGATGTCCCGGCGCAGCCAGGCCAGGCCGACGCCGCGCCGCAGGTCATACCGCCGTCCGAACCGGCCCCGGTCTCCAAGCCGGCTCCTGCGGCTAAGCCGGAGAAGAAGCCTGAAGCGAAGAAGCCGCCGCTCAAGGTCTCTCCGCTCAAGAAAGCCCTGGCGCCGGCCCCCGCTCCGGCGGAAGCGGCCGCCGCGGCCAAACCCGCGGTCAAGCCCGCCGCCAAGCCCGCGGCCAAACCCGAGGCCAAACCCGCCGCCAAGCCGGCGGCCAAACCCGAGGCCAAACCCGCCGCCAAGCCGGCCGAGCCCGCTCCCGCGGCCAAGGCCGGTTTCACCGTCGGGAAGACCCATACCGTTGTGGACGGGGACACGCTTTGGGACCTTTCCGGCAAATACTATCACGACCCTTTCAAGTGGGGCAGGATCTATAACGCCAATCTCGGCGTGGTCTCGGACCCGGACAGGATCTACCCTAAGGAGGAGCTGGTCATCCCCGACGTTACCGAAGAGGTGAAGCCCGGCGTCGGGGCGCCTGCGCCTATGGGGGAGAGCGACACCGTCAAAGAGCCGGAACTGACCGGCACGGAGGTGCCGCAGCCCGCCGCGGAGCCCGCCGTCCCGGCGCCCGCCGCTCCCGCTTCGGCGAAAGCTCAGGCGGACGAGCTGGATTCTCTCTACGACTCCACCGACCTCTCCGAAGAGATGCCTAAGGACCAGAAGGAATGGTCCTCTTCGGTAAAGCTGGTCCCGGACGGCTGGCGGGAGGACGGCGTCGTTTCGGCCAAGGAAAAGAACGACGACGACAGCATGCCCGGCAGCATTTCCGTGGCAGGGGAGACCTTGCGCCTCTCGATGCGTTCCGAAGGCCTGGTAAAGCCCGGGGACTACCTCTACGTTTATCTCAAAGGGGCCGAGGCCCACGGCAAGGACGGCGCCAGGCTGGGGCTGGAGCTGCAGCCGGCCGGAGTGCTGGAGGTGCTGGACACCGACGGTGCCTCGGCCCGCGCGCGGGTGGTATCCGCAGTGACCGGCATCGTAAGAGGCTACGTCGTAAAGAAGAAGTAGCGGAAAAAAAGGGGGGCTGATGGCCGGGGGGGCCGGGGAAGAGACGCTGGCGCGGGTGAGGCTGAACGCTTTCGCCTGCAACAGGTGCGATTGGCTGCTGCGCCTTATGGAACTGCGCGGCGGCGCGGCGGCCGTGCTCAGGCTGCGGCCTGCGGAGATAGCCGCCGAGGCGGGCGTGGCGCTGGAGACGGCCGAACGCCTGAAGGCCCAGGCCGAGGCCTGCGACCCCGAGAAGGAACTGCTGGCCGCCGCCGCGGCGGGGGCCGGCGTGCTTACCCTCGGAGACCCCGCCTATCCCGAACTGCTCAAAAAGATCTACGACCCCCCGCTGGTGCTCTATGTCCGCGGCGGGTTCAAGCCGCTGCCCGCCGCCGGGGTGGTGGGGACGCGCCGGGCCAGCGCCTACGGCCTGCGTACCTCCGCCCGGCTGGCCGCCGAGCTGGCCGGGGCGGGCGTAGCCGTGGTGAGCGGCCTGGCCCGGGGCATAGACACCGCCGCCCACAAGGCGGCGGTGGAGGCCGGCGGCGTCACCTGGGCCGCGCTGGGCACCGGGCTCGGGATGGTCTATCCGGCGGAGAACGCGCGCCTGGCGGAGCGTATCGTGGAGAGCGGCGGGGCGCTGGTCTCCGAGTTCCCGATGGACTTCGGGCCGCACCAGCAGAATTTCCCGCGCCGCAACCGGATCATCTCCGGGCTTTCGCTCGCCACCGTGGTGGTGGAGGGAAAGTTCGGCTCGGGGGCCCTGATCACCGCCCGTTTCGCGCTGGAGCAGGGCCGCGAGGTGCTGGCCGTGCCGGGGCCGGTGGACTCGGAACTGAGCCGCGGCCCCAACTACCTGATCAAGAACGGAGCCTTCCCGGCCGAGACCGCCGACGACGTGACGGCCTGCTTCCCGCCGGAGTACCTGTTCGGCGTGGGGCGCGTCCCGGGCAAGGGGCCCGGCAGCCCGCGCGAGGCCCTGCTGCGCCGGCTCTCCCCGGACGCGCTGGCCGCGCTGGAAGCCGTGGGGACCGAGGCCGCCGGCCTCAGCGCGGACGAGCTGACCGTAAGGCTGGCCTGGCCCGTGCAGCGGACGGCCGCCGCACTTTTCGAGCTGGAGGCGGAGTCCGCCGTGCTGTCCAAAGGCGGCCGCTACTGCGGCGCCGTCTGACGCGGGTTTTGCCACATAAGGATAAAATATAATATTATAGATATCTAAATTTTATGGCCGAAAAAACACCCGCACCCAAGACCTCCAAGACCAGGGGCAGGAAGCACCTGGTGATAGTCGAGTCTCCTACCAAGGAGAAGACCATCAGCCGCTTCCTGGACTCCGATTACGTGGTACGCAGCTCCTTCGGGCACGTCCGCGACCTGCCGAAGGACGAGCTAGGCGTGGACACCGCCGGGGAGTTCACCCCGAAGTACGTGCTGGTCGAGCGCGCCAAGAAGATCATCGCCGAGCTCAACGCCATCGCCAAGAACGCCGACGTGGTCTACCTGGCCACCGACCCCGACCGCGAAGGCGAGGCCATCAGCTGGCACCTGCGAGAGGTCATCAAGGCCGAAGCCCCTTTCAAGCGCATCAGCTTCCACGAGATCACGAAGGGCGCCATCGAGGAGTCCCTCAAGAGCCCGCGCGACCTGGACATGGCGCTCGTCAACGCCCAGCAGAGCCGGCGCATCATAGACCGCATCGTCGGCTACAAGCTGTCCCCGCTGCTGTGGAGCAAGATCAAGAGCGGCCTGTCCGCCGGCCGCGTGCAGAGCGTCACCGTGCGCCTGATAGCCGAAAGGGCCAAGGAGATCGCGGCTTTCAAGGAAGAGGACTATTACACCCTTTACGCGAAGCTCGCCAAGCAGCAGCCCGAAGGGGACAAGACCCAGTACAAGGACTTCGACTCCAAGCTGGTGCGCTGGGAAGGCGCCGCCGTGGAGCAGACTATCCTGCTGAAACTCTTCGCCGAGGATTACCGCTACAAGACCTCGGTGTTCAAGAAGCTCGAGGATACCGTCGAGGCCGGCACTTATCTCCGCAACTCCAAGCTGACCGTCAGCAAGGTGGAGGCCAAGGCCGTCCGCCAGAAGCCCAAGCCGCCGTTCATCACCAGCACGCTGCAGCAGGACGCCTACAACAAGCTCGGCTTCTCTTCGGACCGCACGATGAAGGTGGCGCAGAGCCTCTACGAAGGCGTGGAGCTGGGCGGCGAGCGCTCGGGTCTCATCACCTACATGCGCACGGACTCCTTCAACGTTTCCGCCGACATGCAGAAAGAGGCGGCCAAGTTCATCGCCGAGATCTACGGCAAGGACTTCTGCCCCGCCAAGCCGCCCACCTACCTGAAGAAGGTGAAGGGCGCGCAGGAAGCGCACGAGGCCATCCACCCCACGTCCGCCTACCGGCGGCCGGAGGAGATAGCCCAGTACCTCAACTCGGACCAGGCCAAGCTCTACGACCTGATCTGGCGCCGCTTCATGGCCAGCCAGATGGAGGAGGCGATCTTCGACTCGATGTCGGTCGAGTTCTCCGACGAAAAGGGCCGCGCCGTGCTGCGCACCAGCGGCCGCACCGTCAAGTTCGAGGGTTACCTGAAGATCTACATGGAGGAGAAGGAGGAGGAGGTCGCCGGCGACGAGGACGACGAATCCGGCATCCTGCCGCCGCTCAAGGAGGGGGACGTGGTCCTGCTCAAGGACGTCTCCACCAAGGCTCACAAGACCTCCCCGCCGCCCAACTACAACGAGGCCAGCATCATCAAGACCCTCGAGAAGCACGGTATCGGCCGCCCGTCGACCTACGCCGTCATCATCAAGAACGTCATAGACCGCGGCTACATCAACCGCGAGAAGGACCGCAAGCTGCTGATCACGGAGCTGGGCGCCCTGGTCACCGAGAAGCTCAAGGACTTCTTCAAGGAGATCATGGAGATCTCCTACACGGCCTCCATCGAGGACCGGCTCGACGACATCGCCGACGGCAACGTCGACTGGGTCAAGTTCATGAAGGAGTTCTACGGCCCGTTCGCGGAGGAGCTGGCCACGGCCGAGAAGGACATGACGCGCTCCCGCCCGAACGTGGTCAAGACCAACGAGAAATGCCCGCTCTGCCTTTCGCCGATGGTGCAGCGCGAGAGCCGCTTCGGCAAGTACCTGAGCTGCTCGCGCTTCCCCAAGTGCAAGGGCAAGATCCCGCTGGACAAGGACGGCAACAAGCAGGAGTACTTCGCGCCGATCAAGACCGACAAGATCTGCACGAAGTGCAACAAGAACGCGATGCTGCTCAGGAAGTCCGCGCGCGGCTACTTCCTCGCCTGTTCGGGCTTCCCGAAGTGCCGCAACATCGAGCAGCCCACGCCGGAAGAGGTCGAGAAGCTGATAGCTTCCCGGAACAAGCCGGCCTGAGCGCCGACGGAAGATAAAAAAGAGCCCGGGATCTCCCGGGCTCTTTTTTTGGCTCCGCGGCCGGTGTTTAAGCTTCGTCCTCCACCAGCGGGCGGTGCTCCTCCAGCGTGCCTTCCGCCGGGGCGGGCCTGTTCTTCAGCGGGGTCTCGTTCCACAGGCGGGTCATCAGCAGCGCGCCGATGAGCGAGAACGGCATGATCATCCAGGTCCAGCTGCCCCAGCCCCACTTGTCTAGGAAATGTCCCATCAGGAAGCCGGTCAGGCCGCTGGCGAGGTACTGCACGCCGTCGAGCATGCCGGCCACGGTGGAGGCGGCGCGCGTGCCGCCGAAGTCCATCGAGGCGGTGCCGCTGAGCATGCCGTGCACGCCGAAGATCCACATGCAGGAGAAGCCTATCAGGTAGGCCGCCGCCGTCGGGCTATGCGTATGGCCGAGCCAGAACAGCGCCACGATCTGCCCGAGGTAGAAGATGAAGGCCACCGGCGGGCGGCGGCTCTGGAACCAGCGGTCGGACAGGTAGCCGCACAGCATGCCGCCGAGGATGCCGCCCACCGTGGTGCCGGCGGTGGCTATCGAGAACAGCGCGGAGCCGTGCTCGATCTTGTGGACCTCGGCCAGGAACGGCACGAACCACAGCATCAGGCCCTGGCGCACGAAGCCGGTGCAGAACTCGGCCACGATCAGCGTAACGATGACCGGGTTGGTGAAGACGCGGCGCATCAGCTCGGCGTACTTGAGCGGGGGCTGGCCTGTCTCGTGGGCGGTGGCGTCGCCGGTGTTGAAGTTCTCGAACCCGGCGTCCTTGGGGGTGTCCTTTACGAGGAACAGGTCCACGAGGAACATCAGGAAGATCGCGGCCGACGGGATCAGGAAGACCATGTACCAGGGCAGGTAGGAAAGGATCCAGCCGCCCACGGTCATCGCGAGGAAGTAGCCGCTGGAGATCATGATGCCGAAGATCCCGCCGAACACGCCGCGCTCCTTGACGTGGAACCACGGGGCGTTGACCTTCACCACGGAGAGCGCGCCGAAGCTCTGGAAGTACTGGTTCAGCGCGTACAGCAGCGACATGCCCACGATCAGCTTGGTCTGCCAGCCGTTGAGGAACAGCAGGCCGATGACCAGGTTGAGCAGCGAGGCGCCCACCGCGCCTATCAGGATGGCCTTCTTGCCGCCTATCCGGTCGGCGAGCGGGCCGTTGAACATCACCGAGAGGGCGTAGGTCCAGAAGCCGGCGGTAGCGATCACGCCGAACTCGGCCTTCGTCAGGTGGAACATGTCCATCATGCTCTTGGAGGCCACGTTCAGGTTGTAGCGGCCCATGTAGAAGGTCGCGTAGGTAAGGCCGAGCGGGAACCAGTTAAGGAAACGGCGGCGGCGGTATTCCGGGGGATGGACGGGAGCTTCGGACATTGTGCCTCCTGGCTTAATTAAGGAACACTTAAATTATATAAATTTGGGAAAGGCCGCCTGTAAAATCCGCGTAAAGTCCGTCCGGGCATGAAAAAGGCCCCGCCTGCGCGGGGCCCTGCGCCTTTAAGGCGGCGCGGCTTACTTGGAAGGGCGGCTCCAGACGGCGTAGCGCTCGCCGCTGGTCTCGAGCGTCCAGCCGTCGCCGGGGTTCCAGCCCCAGTTCTTGCCGAGCTTGAGCACCAGCTGCTTGTTCTTGCCGGCCACGGTCGCCGCGTAGAGGCCGTTGGTGGCGGCGAGGATCTGCATGGGGCTCGTG